>JANYJE010000019.1 GCA_025408405.1 Nitrosomonadales bacterium
GGGCAAGCTGATGTCTAAAGCGGGATTGAGCAAAGCGGTCACGGATGCCGAACTCGCACCATGTACACGATGTCGTTGCCCACCGGGCAGGCCAGCGAGCAGCGTCCGCACAGGGTGCAGCTGTCGTACACCAGGGGTTCCCATGCTGCGAGTTCGGCATCCGTGACCGCTTTGCTCAATCCCGCTTTAGACATCAGCTTGCCCCAGAAGGTGTATTCCTGCTGCCACACGCGCCGCAGCGGTTCCAGTTTATGTATCGGCGTGTATTTCGCATCCTGCGTTTCGGTATAGAACAGGCAGGCATCGGCGCACAGGCCGCAGTGCACGCAGGAGGTGAAGAAGGTCGCGATCGGCGCGTCGATCTGTTCGATCATGCTGCTGATGCCGCGCTGCAATGAGGTAGTCATACGGTCGCCTTCTTAGAGGGTAGAGTGGTTTTTAGTGTGAGATGTCGGCTCATGAAGTCATTCGCGGACGCTCCCATCCCCGCCATGCGGGGCCCCTGCTTGCTGCTCATGCCTTCACCCCCTTAAACCCGGCCACCGCGCCGTTGTACCAGCGCGCGCTGAAGGTGGAGAACATGTGGGCGAGCTTGGTGAAGGGAGCTGCAACCATCAGCAGTTCCACGCTGAGGAGATGCAGAATCAGCAGCATCGTGTAGTCGAAGCCGATACCGCGCAGCAGCATGAAGCCCGTCAACAGCGGCAGGAAAGTGAGCAGCCAGCTCAGGTAATCCTCGAAGCCGGAGAGCATGCGCTTGACCGGATCGATATAGCGGTGCACCAGCAAGGCGATGAGCGCGGCCAGGCTGAGTATCGCCGCAATGTCGATCGCGCTGCGCGGCAGCGCTGTCCAGCCAAAACCGAAAACCGCGCGCAGCATGTCGATGTGCTGGCTGAGAAAGAATAGCGTGACGAAAAATCCCAGATGGAAGGTGTAGCCGGCGATCACGGTAAACTTTCCGCGTGCGCTCAACTCAGGCATGACGAAAGAGCGCCGCCATACGGTGCGCAGCCCCGGTCCCCATTCTGCGCCGCGCGCAGCGGCGAGATTTTTTTTGCGCCCCAGCAGCGCCAGATGCAGCATGCGGTAAGTCATGCCCAGTACGAACACGGCCGCCGCAAGCTGCAGTCCGGTGCCGCGTAGCCAATGCAACAGTTCTTGCGGGTTCATGGTGTCGTCCTCAGTTGCCAAGGTCTTTGACGCTCAGCTTTTCGTGCGCCTGTTGCTTTTTTTTCTTCTTGGCGCGGTCTGCGGCACTCAATGCCACGGCGGCGCCGGCGCCAATAAGGGCTGCGGCTCCTGCAACGGCGGCGATATTCGCGGTGGGTGCGGCGAGCGGTGTGTAGAAGCTGCCGGCATCCCAGAAATTGGGTTCTGAGCAGCCGAGGCAGCCGTGGCCCGCTTCGATCGGGAAGCCCGCACCGCCGTTCCATTTGGTGGTGGCGCAGGCGTTGTGGGTGGTCGGCCCCTTGCAGCCCAGCTCATACAGGCACCAGCCATTGCGCGCGCCTTCATCGTCGAAAGTCTTGGCAAACTTGCCCTGGTCATAAAACGGCCGGCGGTAGCAGCGGTCATGGATGGTCTCGCCGTAAAAGGCTTGGGGGCGACCCAGCTCGTCCAGTGCTGGCAGCTCGCCGAAGGTGAGGTAATGCGCGAGCACGCCGGTGATCACGGCGGGGATAGGCGGGCAGCCGGAGATGTTGATGATGGGCTTGTCCTTCACGATGTCGGACACCGCCACCGCGCCGGTGGGATTGGGGTTGGCCATGGGCAGGCCGCCGAACGACGCGCAGCTGCCCACCGCCACGATGGCCGCCGCGCCTTTGGCCGCTTCCTGCAGCAGGTCGAGATTGGTGCGCCCGGCAATGGTGGAATACACGCCGCCCTCGTTGAGCGGAATCGAGCCATCTACCAGCAATAAATAGTTGCCGAAAAAATCCTTCATCGCATCCTCGCGCGATTTCTCCGCGCCGAAGCCGGAAGCCGCCTGCAGCGTGTGGTGGTAGTCGAGCGAGATCATGTCGAAGATCAGGCTCTCCAGCGTGGGCGAATGCGAGCGCGTGAGCGACTCGGTGCAGCCGGTGCATTCCTGGAACGACAGCCAGATCACCGACGGGCGCTTGGCCTTGAGCAGCGTCTCGGCAATCGCAGTCGCCGCGCCCGGCGGCAGCGCCATCATGGTGGTCATCGCGGCGCAGAACTTCAGGAACGCGCGGCGGCTGATGCCTTGCTGCGCGAGCCGTGCACCCAGGGTTTCGTGTTCGTTCATGATTGCACCTCACCGTTGAGTTGTGCTCTTAACAATTCCAGTCCGGTGCTGATGTCTTCGGGCTGGCTCTTGAGTATCTCCGGGATGAGCGTGATCTCGATGCTGTCGGCGACGATGTCGCCCTCGACGTTGTAGTGCGTCACCCACCACACGCCGGGGTAGCGCGTCTCGTTGATCTCGCTCGGGCCGATGGCCTCGATACTCGCGGCGACTTCGCCCTGGCCCAGCAGCAGGCGCAGTTGCTCGTACTCGCCGGACGCGAACGGCAGGCTGTGCAGGTCGATGCTGGCGGTGGCGCCGTCGCGCGCGAGTTTCTCCAGATGCGCGGCGATCTCGGCGAGCAAGGCGCGCAGGTTGCCGATGGAGTATTCCGCCACGTCTTCGATCCTGATGGGAATGGAATTCAGATTGTTATTTGGCAGATTCATGCTTGCCACGCCTCGATGAGTTGCAGCGCATGATGGCAGGCCTGCGGGAGTGCGGCGGCGACGGCGGGAGAGGGCGCTTCGCCCCAGTCCAGGTCGCGCGGCTGGATGCCGATCAGCGCGCGGCGCGGCGGCAGGTGGTCGGCGAGGCGCGCGATCATCAACAGGTCGATCAGGCTCACCTCGTGCACGCTGCGCTTGCGGCTGGCGCCGACGAAGGCATCCATCTGCTCGCCTTCGAAGATTTGCGTCGTGCCGGGTTCGCCGCCGAGTTGCGCGGCGTCGATCACGATCAACTGCTCCGCGTCTTCGATCGCGCCCGCCAGCGTGAAACTCAGCGTGCCGCCATCCATCAGCTCGATGTCGTCGCGTCCGGCGGTGTGCTGCGCCAGCATGCGTATGGCATGAATTCCAGCGCCCTCGTCCTGCAACAAGGTATTGCCGATGCCGAGAACCAGCGTTTTGCGACGATCACTCATAAGCGGAGAACCGGGTGAGGATGACAGGCGCAATCTAGCACCGTAAATTGCAAACTTCAACCATGCGCCATTTGATTGGCAGGAGTAAACTAGCTGAGAATTAAATCAATCCGTTCGTGGTGAGCCTGTCGAACCATGAACGGAAGTCCACTCAAGTTAGCTCGTCCTTCGACAGGCTCAGGACGAACGGAGATTCTGTTCAGGACTTACACCATGTGCCTCGGCATCCCCATGCAAATCGTCGCCATCGACGGCTACAACGCGCGCTGCACCGCCAAGGGCGTGATGCGTGAAGTCAGCCTGTTCCTGCTGCAAGGCGAGCCGATTGCAGTGAACGACTACGTCATCGTGCACGTCGGTTATGCCATCCAGAAAATGACCGCGCAGGAGGCGCATTCGACCTGGGAGCTGCTGGATGAGATGCTGGCGGCAGAAGAAGGGATAGAGCCTTCGTAGGTTGGGCTGAATGAAATGAAGCCCAACACCATAAAGGAGGACGGCTAATTCGATGCGATACCGGCGAGCCACGGCGGCAGGCGGAAGCTACTTCTTTACGGTGAACCTGGCGGATCGCAGCGCCGATACGCTGGTGCAGCACATCGTTGAGCTGCGCGCCGTGATGCAGCAGGTCAAACAATCGCATCCGTTCTCGATTCTGGCGATGGTGGTCCTGCCCGAGCATTTGCACGCCATCTGGCGCCTGCCACTCGGCGATACGGATTACCCGATGCGCTGGTCGTTGATCAAGTCAGGATTTTCGCGGCGCATTGCCAAGTGCGAGCCAATACGCGCCAGCCGCCTCGCCAAACGCGAACGCGGCATCTGGCAACGGCGTTATTGGGAACACCAGATCAGGGACGAAGCCGATCTCTCCCGGCACGTGGATTACATCCATTACAATCCGGTCAAACATGGCTGGGTGACGCGTGTGGCGGATTGGCCGCATTCGACGTTTCACGAATATGTCAGGCGCGAGTTGTTGCCGCCGGATTGGGGTGGTGGCAATGAGGTGGAGGGAGGTGATCATGGCGAAAGGTAAGGGATGGTGGTTTTTGTTGGGCTTCATTGCATTCAGCCCAACCTACGGGCTACGCAACAAGGAGTTCTTTGATGCCGTTGTTGCCGATCGGGCTGCAGGCACTGGCCTGTCGTCCAAGTTCGAAGAGAGTGCGATGAAGCAAACCTTGGAACCAAAGCGAGATGCAATTATTAACCTGGTTCGAAAATATTCCGAGGGTGGCACAGGATACGCTGTGCTTGATAAGCTACGCACGTTGCGAAATGAACGATTGGCGCATCGACAAACGACTCCTACAAGCGCTGCCTCAGCGGATGCTACTGACGATGAGATCGAATCTTTCTACGAAGATAATTTGGAGCTTGTACGACTTCTCCTTTCTCTGGTTTTGGCAACTGCATTTGATCTTAGGGAGGCAGCAGATATGTATCGTCACCATGCCAAATACTTTTGGGTGAATGTACGTGGCGAGCGTACGGAAGGCCACCCAAATTACCGCCAGGCCGCGTAGGTTGGGCAGAATGAAATGAAGCCCAACACCAACCTATCCCCATGACCTTTACCGCCCAAAACTGGCTGACCAAGATCAAGGCACTGCCGCTTAACCGCCGCGTGCGCATCATGAACGTGTGCGGCGGGCATGAGCGTTCCATCACCATGGCGGGGCTGCGCTCCGCATTGCCGAAGAACATCGAACTGATCCCCGGCCCCGGCTGCCCGGTGTGCGTGTGCCCGGAGGAGGATGTGTATCAGGCGATGCAGCTTGCACTGCGCGCAAACGTGATCCTGGTTGCGTTCGGCGACATGCTGCGCGTGCCGGTGAATGTGTCCCGACGCCCTCTCCCGCAGTCAGGAGAGGGCGGGAATTTGTCGAATCCAAAAATCCCGGAGCCGCGCTCGCTGGAGCAGGCCAAGGCCGCAGGTGCGGACGTGCGCCCCATCGCCAGCCCGCGCGAGGCGGTGCAGATCGCACAGCAGAATCCGCAGCGGCAGGTGGTGTTCTTCGCCGCCGGGTTCGAGACCACCACCGCGCCGGTGGCGGCCATGCTGCTGGAGGGCGTACCTGAGAATTTATTTGTGCTGTTGTCGGGCAGGCTCACCTGGCCTGCGGTGGCGATGCTGCTGGCTTCCGAACAACCCGGTTTCGATGCGCTCATAGCGCCCGGCCATGTCGCCACGGTGATGGGGCCGGAGGAGTGGGGCTTCGTGGTGGAGCGGCATCACATGCCCGCTGCGGTCGCGGGCTTCACGCCGCTCTCGCTGCTCGCCGCGTTCTATTCGGTGCTGCGCCAGTTGCATGAAGGAAAGCAGTTCCTCGACAACTGCTACCCCGAAGCGGTGCGTCCCGGCGGCAATGCGGCGGCGCGGAAGCAGCTCACGCAAGCGCTGGATGTGGTGGACGCGAACTGGCGCGGCATCGGCGTCATTCCCGCTTCCGGCTTTGCGCTCAACGCGCAGTTCGCCATGCACGATGCGCGCAAGCGCTACCCAGATTTCGATGCGGCAGGACGCAGGTGTGCCGGACAGATGCCGCCCGGCTGCGATTGCGCGCGCGTGGTGCTGGGGAAAATCAGGCCCAACGAGTGCAAGCTGTATGGCCGCGCCTGCATCCCTAAATCCCCCATCGGGCCGTGCATGGTGTCGGATGAAGGCGCATGCCGCATCTGGTGGGCCAGCGGGGTCAGAGCCAATGCTGAAGTCGATGCCTGAAGCACGGCGCTGGCTGCTGTCTGGGCGGGTGCAAGGGGTGGGTTTTCGGCCCTTTGTTTATCGCCTGGCACAACGCTTTCAACTTGTCGGGCGTGTGCAGAACCGATCGGGTCAGGTGTTGATCGAAGCCGAAGGCGAGCCGGAATTCCTCGATGCGTTCGCCGCTATGCTGCTCTTGGAGGCGCCGCCATTGGCAAGCGCACAAATTGTCAGGGTGGAAAAAATTGCGCACCTCGACATGGATCATTTCGAGATCGTGCCCAGCACTGTTTCTTTAGATTCGCATACCCATCTCCCCCCCGATTATTTCATGTGCGCAGACTGCCGCCGCGAGATGCAGACGCCGCAGGACAGGCGCTATCGCTATCCTTTCATCAACTGCACGCAATGTGGCCCGCGCTACACCCTGATCACCCGCTTGCCTTACGACCGCCCCAACACCACCATGGCGGGCTTCGAGCTATGCCCGGCATGCCGCGCCGAATATGAGAATCCGCGCGACCGCCGCTTTCATGCCGAGCCGATTGCGTGTCCGCAGTGCGGCCCTCAGCTTGGCTTTGTTGCAGCGGGCACTCGCATCGACGGCGCCGCTGCACTGGACTCCTGTATATCTGCCTTGCAGCGCGGCGACATCGTTGCGGTGAAAGGGGTGGGAGGCTATCACCTGATATGCGATGCGAGCAACGATGAATCCATTGCACGGCTGCGCAGCGCCAAACAGCGGCCGCACAAGCCGCTGGCGCTGATGTTTCCCTGGCGCGGGGCGGACGGTTGTGAGCTAGTGAGTAAAGAGCTGGAGCTCGATGAGCAGACACAAGCGCTGCTATGCGAACCGCTGCGTCCCATCGTGCTTTTGCGCCGCCGCAGTGACTCAGCTTTATCCGGGCTAATTGCGCCCGGCTTGCAAGAAGTCGGCGCGATGCTGCCTTACAGTCCGCTGCACCACCTGCTGCTGGATAGCCTGGACAGGCCATTGATAGCGACCTCCGCCAATGTCAGCGGCGAGCCGGTGTTGACCGGGAATGCCGAGGTGGAGGTGCGCCTGGGGCATGTGGCGCAAGGCTTTCTGCATCACAACCGCCCGATTGCGCGTCCGGCCGACGATACGGTGATGCGCGTCATCGCAGGTCGTCCGCGCCTGATCCGCGCAGGGCGCGGCATCGCACCCCTGGAACTGAATTTGCCGCGCGCCTTGACGCGTCCCTTGCTTGCGGTGGGAGGGCACACCAAAAACACCATTGCCCTGGGATGGGGGCAGCGTGTCGTGCTTTCCCCTCACATCGGCGACCTGGATGCACCGCGCAGCCAGGAAATTTTCGAGCAGGTGATCGCCGATTTGCAGACGCTGTATGGCGTGACGCCAGAGGCCATCGTGTGCGATGCGCATAGCCAGTATGCGAGCAGCCGCTGGGCAAAACTACAGGGCTTGCCGCTGATCCGCGTGCAGCATCACCACGCCCATGCTTCGGCATTGGCGCTGGAGCACAAGGCGGAAAAAACCTGGCTGAGCTTTACCTGGGATGGCGTTGGGCTGGGTGAGGATGGCAGCCTGTGGGGAGGCGAGACGCTGCATGGCCGGCCCGGGGCATGGCGGCGCGTGGCACGTATGCGCCCGTTTAAATTGCCGGGTGGCGAGCGTGCCGCGCGCGAACCCTGGCGCGCCGCTGCGGCTTTGTGCTGGGAGATCGGCCGCGACAGAATTTCGCCCGCAGCCGATAACACCCTGCTCAAAAGCGCCTGGGAGCGCGGCTTGAATTCACCTTCCACCACGGCGGTCGGGCGTATGTTTGAAGGTGCTGCCAGCCTGCTCGGCCTGTTGGAGCAGGCAAGTTTCGAAGGGCAGGGCGGGATGTATCTGGAGAACACTGCCAAGGGGAACGCAGAGGCCATAGTCTTGCCTGTGTGTGAGGATGCAGAGGGACTGCTCACGGCAGATTGGCAGCCGCTGGTGCTGGCCATGCTGCAAGCCGATGTGGCGGTGACGACAAGGGCGATGCAGTTCCACCTGAGCCTCGCGCGCACCATCGTCGAGCAGGCACAGCGCATACATGCGCGCACACCTTTCGACGTGGTTGGGTTGACTGGCGGTGTATTCCAAAACAAATTGCTGGCCGAACTTGCTGTAGCTCAACTTTCTTCAGCAGGGTTTCATGTACATTTGCCGGAGCTACTGCCATGCAATGATGGCGGCATTGCGATGGGACAACTTGCAGAGGCACTGTATTCAAATGGATGAAACACATATCAGCCTCGCCCACGGCAACGGCGGGCGCTACATGCGCGAGCTGATCGAAGAGGTGTTCGCGCGCCATCTCGCCAACCCCTTGCTCGATGTACAGGTGGATGCGGCGTCACTGCCTGCAATGGCAGGCGTGGTGATGGTGACCACCGATGGCTTTACCGTGCAGCCGCTGGAATTTCCCGGCGGTACCATAGGCTCGCTGGCGGTACATGGCACGGTGAACGATCTCGCCGTAGCGGGAGCGACCCCGCTCTACCTCACGCTCAATGCCTTTATCGAAGAAGGTTTTGACATCGCCCAGCTCGAACGTATTGTCGCCAGCCTGGCCCGCGCGGCGCGTGAGGCGAATGTGGTGGTAGTGGCAGGCGATACCAAGGTAGTGCGGCGCGGCGAAGGCGGCGGAGTCTATCTCGCCACCACCGGTGTCGGCGTGCGCCCCCAGCATCTGCAGCTGGGCATGCAGCGCGTGCAGGCGGGCGACGTGATTCTGGTCAGCGGGCCGGTGGGCGATCACGGCATCGCAGTCCTGTTGGCGCGCGAGCAGTTTGGCCTGAGTGGCGAACTGATGTCGGATGCGGCGAGTGTGTTTCCGCTGACGCAGGCTCTGGCGCCACTTGATGGCTTGCGTTTCATGCGCGATCCAACGCGCGGCGGTCTGGCTACTGTGATGCACGAAATTTGTCGCGCTACCCATCTGCAAGTGAGGCTGAACCAGGCGGCTATTCCCGTGCGCGAGCAAGTGGCCGTGGTGTGCGAGATGCTGGGCTACGATCCGCTGTTTCTGGCCTGCGAGGGGCGGATAGTTGCAATTGTGGCAGCGTCACAAGCCGCCACAGCGCTGGCCAGCCTGCAGGCGCTGCCACAAGGGCGCGCGGCGGCGATTATCGGCCAGCTCAACACAGGGCGCGCGCAGGTGGTGCTGGAAACCGAGCTGGGTGGACAGCGCACACTGCAAGAACTGGAAGACGATCCGCTGCCGCGCATCTGCTAGAGTTTCTGACGCCAGGTTGGTTATGCGCAAAGGGATATTGTGCCATCTTCAAAATTAAAAAATTCCCCACGCGTTTATACTGTCGCACATCAAGTAACTATCAATTTTAGGAGGCGATATGGATTTTGCCAAAGCAGTTGATGCGCATTTAGCCTGGATCATGAAGTTGCAAGAAGCGATTGGCGGTGGAGAAAAGCTCGACCCGGGTGTGATTTGCAAGGATGACCTGTGCGAATTGGGGAAGTGGATATACGGTGCAGGTGCGGTTTACCAAAGTAAGCCATGTTACGAATCGTTTAAATCAATACATGCGCATTTTCACCAATGCGCTGCTGACGTGGTGAGTAAAGTCAACGCTGGAGATATGGCCGGCGCATTGGCCATGGTAGACACTGGCGGAGTCCTTATTACCCTATCGAGTGAAACAGTCTCCGCGATACTGACAATGAAGAAAGAACTGGGGTTGTAGTTTGGATTTACAGGGTGGCGGGATTGGTTTGTTGCATGAATGCAGCTCGGAAACCTGGCCGCAAGCTCGCTTCAGCGCTGCATTACGCAAATATCTTGCTGGTCAGTTCGGCCATTCCTTCTATCGTCAGCGGCTTTTCGAGGATGAAGTAGTTAATGCCATAAAGCAGGTTGCATTCCTTTTCCAGTGCCCGCAGTGCGTTGCGCACCGCTTCGGTTTTAAGTGAAGTCACCGCCACGATAGACACATCGCGGTTTTCAACACGTATGGCTTGCACCAGATCCACCCCGGACATATTGGGCATCAGCATGTCCACCATGATCAGCCCGAAAAATTCTGGATCCGCGCGCAATTTTTCCAGTCCGGCAAGTGGATCGGTCATTGCGGTCGGCTTGTGCCCCAGGTATTCCAGGGTATGTCTGAGAAAGTCGCCGATCAGCACATTGTCGTCGATGATCAGGATGTGGGCAGGGAGTATTGACGGTTCATGGAAAAGCTTGCTGGCATTGCTGGCCATGATATAGGCCTGTGCTTCTGCCACCGGCAGCGGGCGGCTGAAGTAGTAACCCTGGATCTTGTCGCAGCCCAGTTTCTTCAAATACCCAAACTGTTTTTCGGTCTCCACGCCTTCCGCCACCACGTCCAGCCCCAGGTTGTGCGCGAGGCCTATGGTGGCGAGGCAGATGGCGGCATCGCTGGGGTCGGTCTCGATATCCTTTACAAAGGAGCGATCCAGCTTCAGCGTGTTCATGGGGAAGCGCTTGAGATAGCTGAGCGAGGAGTAGCCCGTGCCGAAATCGTCTATGGCCAGCTTCACGCCGAGGCCGCGCAATGTTGTCATGGCGGCGATGGTCTCGTGCGGGTTGTCCATGGCCATGCTTTCGGTGATTTCGAACTCGAGCAGGGCGGGGTCGATATTTTCAGCGGTGATGATGTCAGCCACTATCTGTGCCAGATTTTTCTGGCGGAACTGTCGTGCCGAGATGTTGATGGACATCTGGATGTCGGTCATGCCTTGCAGAAACCACAGGCGCAGCTGCCGGCATGCCGTGCGCATCACCCATTCGCCCAGCGGCAGCATCAGGCCGGAGTCTTCGGCGATGGGGATGAACATGGCCGGAGGAATGAGTCCTTTCGTGGGATGCTGCCAGCGCACCAGTGCTTCCACCCCGCTGACGCGGCCGCTCGCAATGTTTATCTTGGGCTGGTAGTGCAACACAAATTCTTCACACTCGAGGGCGCTGCGCATATCGTTTTCCAGCTCCAGGCGCTGCAGGGATGCCTGATTCATCGCCGCTTCAAAAAACTGGTAATTGTTGCGGCCGCGGGACTTTGCGTGGTACATCGCCACGTCGGCATTCTTCATCACCTCTTCGACCGAAGCCCCATCGCCGGGGAACAGCGCGATGCCGATGCTGGGGCTGGAGTGCAGCTTGTTGCCTTCGATGGAGTAGGCTTCGCCGAGGGTGCGCAGTATCTTGTCAGCCATCTGGAACACCGATTCCGTGCCCTCCAGCTCGGGCAGGCACACCACGAACTCATCTCCGCCCAGACGCGCCACGATGTCGCTGCTGCGCACGCACGCTTGCAGGCGCTGTGCCACCTGTATCAGCAATTGGTCGCCTATCTGATGGCCCAGCGTGTCGTTAATGATCTTGAAGCGGTCTAGATCGATGAACATCACCGCCACTTTTTCATGGTTGCGTTGCGCAGAGCCGAATGCCTGAGTCAGGCGTTCAATCAGGGTGAGGCGGTTGGGCAGATCGGTCAGCGTGTCATGGTATGCAAGATAGCTGATCTTGTCCGCTGCCGCCTTGTGCTCGGTGATGTCGGAGAAGTTGGCGATGTAATTGAGCAATTCATTTTTGTCGTTGCGCACCGCGGTGATCGCCAGCCATTTTGGATAGTTGTGCCCGTCCTTGTGCCTGTCCCACAGTTCGCCCTGCCAGAAGCCCTTGCTGTTCAGGTCGGCCCACATTTTTGCGTACACTTCTTTTTTAGTCTTGCCGGACGACAGCAGGCTTGGGTTTTTCCCCACGACTTCTTCATGGCTATAGCCGGTAAGCAAATTAAATGCGCGGTTGGTGGCGACAATATTGTTGGCGGCATCGGTAATGATGATGGCCTCGCCGCTGTGTTCGAACACGGAGGCGTAAAGCTTCATCGATGTTTGAGTCTGCGTGAGGTCGGTTGCCACTTTTCCCAGGCGCAGATTAGTGGTGTTGAGTTCCGCCGTGCGCGCTGCCACCTTGTTCTCCAGATTGTGTTGCGCGTCGCTCAGCGCATCAGTCATGTGGTTAAAGGCGGCACCCAGCCGGCCCAGTTCGTCGCTGCCACCTTGGGGCGCGCGCTGTGCAAGATCGCCCTGAGTGATGCGTTCTGCCACCTGGGTGAGCGCGGTGATGGGGCGTGACAGGCGCCGTCCGAGGAAATAGGCAGCGGCACCGGAAAGCAGCAGGAACAGTGTCAGCGCCAGATAGGTGATGTGGCGCAGCCGGGTTGCCGGTGCCATCGCCTCCGCGGTGTCTATCTTGACCACCATACCCCAGCGCAGCGAGGGCAGGTAACGCCAGGCCGCCACGCAATCGAAGCCTGCGTAGTCGACTATCCTGCCGCGCTCATGGGCGCCTGAGAGCGCCTGCTGCATGGGCAGTGCGGCATTCGTGAGTGGCAAGCGGTAATGAAACCGGGCATCGGGAATATGTCTGAGCGGTGCGGTGTAAAAGGCGCTGTCGCCATCCTGCTGCGCCAGCACGGTTTCACCGGTGTTGCCGAGACCGACGCGGTCGCTTACCACCGCATCCAGCTTGCTGATATCCATCTGCAATGCCAGAGCGCCGATGACGCTGCCATTCTGCAGCATCGGGGTTGTCAGAAAAGCTGCAGCGCGGTTGCCAGAGGGAGCGTAAGGGGCAAAACGCGTGAGCCGGGCTTGCAGGGTCTGGGTCACCAGATTAAATCCCTCTGCCAACTGGGTGTCGCGGTAGGGGCCGCGCTTAAGGTTGGTGCCCAGATCAGGCTCGCGTGCCAGCGTGAACACCACATTGCCGGCGGCATCCATCAGCATGAAATCGTAATACTGGTAAGCTTCGGGAAAGTTCCGGCTCAGCATTGCGCGAAACTGGCGCTCGAGTGCGCGATAGGCGGGCGTGTTCAATCCGCCCTGGCGGAAAGCCTGTCCCAGTATTTTGAGTTCATCGATGATGCTCTGTTTTTGGCTGATGTGTATGGCCTCGGACAGCCGCTCAAAAATGTAATCGTCGATTTCGTCGGACTTCTTGTCCGCGATGTTGGCCATGTTTTCCAGCACGGTGGTGCGCAGCGAGCTTTCAAACTCGGCCAGATAAAACAGGGACAGACCGCTCAGCGGCAGCATGGCCACCAGCAGATAGCTCAAGAGCAGGCGCGCGGAAATGGGCAGTGCGATCATGGCCTGGCCCCGGAAATTTTTTCCAGCAATTGTTGCCACTCATGCACCGGTCGATAGTCGGGATAGGGATCGGGGCGCAAGGTCTCCCCCGAACTCCATAGCAGATCGAACTGGTTGTCGCTTCTGGCACGGCCGACGTACACATTTTTCCACATATGGCGGGTTCTCTGGTCGATCGCGGCAATGCCGGAGGGAGCGGCCATGCTCTGCTGCATCATGGCGCTGTTGACACGTTGCACCTCGTCGGTGTCGGCATCGCGTACCGCCTGCGCCCACAGGTGTACCGAGGTATAGCTGGCTTCCATCGGGTCGCTGATCACGCGCTCGGCACCGAAGCGCGCCTTGAGATCCGCGACAAAACGCCGGTTGGCGGCACTCTGCAGGCTCTGAAAGTAGCTCCACACGGCGTAATGATTGGGGTGAAAATCCTCAGCAGCGATGGCCTGCAGACCCACTTCGGCAACACCGTAAGACATCACCGGTAGCTCGCCCATGCCTGCCTTATGCAGCGCGCGAAAGAAATGGATATTGCTGTCGCCGTTGATGGTGCTGAGTACCACGTCAGGCTTCAGCTGGCGCAGCTCAGCGATGATGGCGCCAAAGTCGCTGCCCCCCAACGCCTGGTAACGCTCCGCCAGCACGTGCCCTCCGTTGGCCTTGACCATGTCGCGGATGATCAGGTTGGCGGTGCGAGGAAAGATGTAATCCGAGCCCAGCAGATAGACGCGCCGTCCCAGTTTGTCCAGCGCCCAGCGGGTGCCGGGGATGATCTGCTGGTTGGGGACGGTGCCGGTGTAATAGATGTTCGGCGACTGTTCCATGCCTTCGTACGGCAGCGGGTAGAACAGCAGATGTTGGTGTTTCTCCACCACCGGTTTGACTGCCTTGCGGCAGGAGGAGGTCCAGCAGGCGAACAGGGCGCTGATTTTTTCTGCCGTGATCAGGCGTTCGGCTTCGCTGGCGAACACGGCATCGTCGGAGCGCCCGTCCGCGACCAGCATTTCCACCGGGCGCCCCAGTATGCCGCCAGCCGCATTGATTTCCTCCACCGCGAGGCGCACGGCGTCCACCAGAGGGCGTTCGTTTTTCTCCATGGTGCCGCTGAGAGAGTGCAGCACGCCGATGCGGATAGGCTGCACGGCAGGGCGCAGCCACACACCCACTACCACCATGATGATGGTGATAATAATAATGATGATGATGGGGCGGCTGGTGAGTTTCATTATGCGTTGTATGTAATCTCCGGCTTTCACAATCACGAACTCAGCAGGAAAACCTTCAGCAACTATGCTGCGGTTCTTGTCATGGATTCTAGGAGGGATTGTAGAATTTAACAATTTAAATTCCTCAAATTGATTGACGATGCTATGCAGCGGGTTGCCTTGCCAGTTGGTGCCAGGTATGGCGATCAATATCGTTATAATCAGCGACGAATTGTTTTAAAGATCAGCTGAATGAAAAATGTGCAAATAGTAGTCCCGGAATTATTCCTGCCGCAGCAGGTGGCGAAGTCTGCCTGTGCTGGCCTTGCGCTGGGGACGCTGGAAAAATTTCTGGCGCATGCCGAGTTTTCTTCCATGCACTCGGATTCATTGGAGAGCTGGTTGTGTGAGGCATTTGGCCAGGCCGATCAGGCTATAGCACCGCTCACCTTGCAGTCGGACGGCGTGCCGCCCGGTGCGGGCTACTGGCTGCGCGCCGATCCCGTGCATATCAGCCTGCAGCGCGAGCACATGATTTTGCAGGTCGATGTGGCGCCGACGCCAGAGGAAGCCGCACTGTTGTGCGCCAGCCTGAATGCACATTTTGCTGCGGATGGCCTGCGTTTTGTGGCGCCGCATTCGCAACGCTGGTATGTGCAGCTGGCGACCGCCCCGGATATGCAGACGCGCCCCTTGTCGCAGGTGGCGGGGCGCAATGTGTATGCGCATATGCCGCAAGGGCGCGATGCCTTGCGCTGGCATGCCGTGTTCAATGAAATTCAGATGCTGTTTTTTGCGCATGAAGTCAACCAGGCGCGTGAGGAGCGCGGTGAACTGGCAATCAACAGCGTATGGTTATGGGGCGGCGGAGTGGCTGCCGGCGTTTTGTTGCGACCCTACGCAAAAGTCATTGCGGATGGTGGGCTGGCACTGGCATTTGCTGCGGCGGCAGAGGTATCGTCCGAGCATCTGTCGGAGGGGCGGAAAATCAACGTGGAGGATGCAGACGGTGATGTGCTGCTGGTGTGGGAAGGCTTGCATGCGGCCTTGCAGCGCGGTGACCTGGATGCCTGGCAGCGTTCCGTGCAACAGTTTGAGCTGGCTTGCATGCAGCCCTTGCTCCTGGCGCTGCAGGCGGGAAAGATTGACAGGATTATCCTGGAGGTGCCGGCTGAAAGCGCGGCGCGGCGCTATGTGCTGACCCGGGCGGCATTATGGAAACTATGGCGTTTGAAGCAGCCCCTGTCGTACTATGCGCAGGTGTGAGTCTTAAACCTCTATAAATCTTGTTGTGGACGATATGGGCATCAGGACACTATGAACTTCTGGAATACCACCATAGATTATTTCTGGCGCGACGGTTCCTTCCCGGTGCTGATCATGGTGCTGTGCATCTGGGGGCTGCTGTATCACTTCCGCCCGGATGATCGCAAGAGCCTGTTCAACACCCTGGGTTTCTTCTTCGCCTGCAGTTTCGGGCAATTTGTCAGCAGCGTGATGTACGCACTGGAGTACACCCGTGCCGGATCGTCCTTGCACGAGGTGTTTTACATCGGTGCGGGTATTGCAGTGATACGCCTGTGGGGCCTGCTCGCTTTCCGCATTGTGTTGCCGCTGTTCAAGTTGTCGCCACCGCGTATCACCGAGGATATTTTTGTCATCATTGCCTATATCGCCTGGGGCCTGGTGCGGCTGCGTTATGCCGGGCTGGACTTGAGCAGCCTGCTGGCGACCTCGGCGATGATTACCGCAGTGGTGGCGTTTGCGATGCAGGATACGCTGGGAAATATTCTGGGCGGGCTGGCGCTGCAACTGGATAACTCGATCGAGATCGGTGACTGGATCAAGGTCGATGACATTTCCGGACGGGTGGTGGATATACGCTGGCGCTCCACCCTGGTGGAAACGCGCAACTGGGAGACGGTGGTGTTCCCCAATAGCCAGCTGATGAAAAACAAGTTTCTCGTGCTGGGAAGGCGAAAAGACCAGCCGGTGCAGTGGCGGCGCTGGGTATGGTTCAACGTGAGCATGGAGGTTGCCCCGCCGCGCGTGATCCGCATTGTCGAGGAAGCTATCCAGCAGACCGAAATCAGCAATGTGGCGAAGGATCCGCTGCCCAGTTGCGTGTTGATGGAGATGGATGAAAAGGGCTATGCACGCTATGCGCTGCGTTACTGGCTGACCGACCTGATGCCGGACGACCCCACCGATGCGGCCATCCGCTGGCAGATCATGACGGCCCTGCAACGCCACAACATCAGGCTGGCTGTGGATGAACGCAATATTCACCTGATCAAGGAAAACGAAAAACACGAAGAAGTTGCACAGCATCGCGAAGTTGCACTACGCATGAAAACGTTGAGACGTGTCGAGCTGTTCTCGCAGATGACCGACGACGAGCTGAGATCGCTGGCAGAGCGGCTTAAATACGCGCCTTTTGCCAAGGGCAATATTATCGCCAGGCAGGGTTCGGTCGCGCACTGGCTGTACATCGTGATTGCCGGCGAGGCGGAGGTGTATTTCGAGACGCCAGGCGGTGAAAGACGCACGGTCAGCCAGCTGGGCAAGGGGAGCTTTTTCGGTGAAATGGGGATGATGACCGGTGCGCCGCGCTCGGCCTCGGTGATCGCCAAGACCGACGTGGAATGCTATCGCCTGGACAAGGACATATTTGAGGAGGTGCTGCGCGCCCGCCCCGCCATCGCCGAAGAGGTGTCGCATATCCTGGCGTCGCGCCGCGCCGAGCTGGACAGCCTGATCCAGAACCTGGACGCGGAATCTGCGCAGAAGGTGATAGCGCAAGGCCACCACGAGATTCTGTCGACCATCCGGAGATTTTTTGGATTGACGGTTTAAGCCGTTCGACATAATCCTGTATAATCGCGCCCGAATTAAGTTGAAACCCACAGGGCAAATAGAAAAGCTACCTATGAAAGTTACCTTCCTGGATTTTGAGTCGTCAGTTTCCGATCTGGAAAACAAGATTGAGCAGCTGCGTTATGTGCAGGACGATTCCGCAGTCGACATTTCTGACGAGATCAGCCGCTTGCAGAAAAAGAGCCAGATTCTGACCAAGGAGATTTATGCCAAGCTCACGCCGTGGCAAATTTCCCAGGTATCGCGCCATCCGCAGCGGCCGTACACGCTGGACTACATCGAGCATCTGTTTACCGATTTCGAAGAACTGCACGGCGATCGCAGTTATGCCGATGATGCGGCAATCGTCGCTGGTCTGGCGCGCTTCAATGGCCAGAGCGTGATGGTGATAGGACACCAGAAAGGGCGCGACACCAAGGAGCGGCAATACCGCAACTTCGGCATGCCGCGCCCCGAGGGCTATCGCAAGGCCATGCGCATGATGCGTCTGGCCGAGAAATTCGGCATCCCGATCATGACTTTTGTGGATACGCCGGGGGCTTATCCGGGCGTGGGCGCGGAGGAACGCGGCCAGTCCGAGGCGATCGGCAAGAATCTGTATGTGATGGCGGAACTGCGCGTGCCGCTGATCTGCACCATCATCGGCGAAGGCGGTTCCGGCGGCGCGCTGGCGATCGCCGTGGGCGATGCCATGCTGATGCTGCAATATGCCACCTATTCGGTGATCTCGCCGGAAGGCTGCGCTTCCATCCTGTGGAAGAGCGCGGACAAGGCGCCAGATGCGGCTGAAACCCTGGGCATTACCGCCACGCGCCTGAAGGCGCTGGGCCTGGTGGACAAGATTATCAGCGAGCCATTGGGCGGCGCCCACCGCGATTACCCGGCGATGATGGAAGCCATGAAGAAGGCATTGCAGGAGTCACTCAAGCAGGTGCAGGGGCAGTCTCTGGACGATATGTTGCAAGCCCGCTTCAGCCGCCTGATGAGCTATGGCAAATTCAAGGAAGTCGAGCTCTAATCTTGCCGAGCGCGTCGCCGACGCGCTCTCCTCTGTGGTTCCTCGCGGCAGTTCCCTTCTGCTGGGCTTGAGTGGCGGCGTCGACTCCGTCGTGTTGCTGCATCTGCTGGCACAAATTTTCCCAAGGTTTTCCTGGCGTCTGCGAGCTCTGCATGTGCATCACGGCATCAGCCCTCATGCCGATGAATGGGCTCTATTCTGCAGCGAGCTGTGCGCTCAACTTTCCATCCCTTTGCAAATTGAACACGTAGACATCACGCCATTGCGCGAGATGGGCATCGAGGCTGCGGCGCGGCAATTGCGCCATGCTGCGCTGGCACGACAGGAGGTGGATTTCATCGCACTTGCGCACCATCGCGACGACCAGGCGGAAACCCTGTTGCTGCAACTGTTGCGCGGGGCCGGTGTGCGCGGGGCTGCTGCCATGCCGCGCCTGAAACTCCGCCATGACGCGGCTTCCTTGCTGCGTCCTTTGCTGGAGGCGGGCAGGACAGAGCTGGAGGCGTATGCGCGCGAGCATGGCCTGCGCTGGGTGGAGGACGACAGCAATCGTGACGTGAGCTACCCGCGCAATTTTCTGCGCCATCGCGTGCTGCCGCTGCTGGAGCAACGCTTTCCTTCCTATCGCACGACACTTGCGCGCAGCGCATCCCATTTTGCCGAGGCTGCCACCCTGCTGGATGAGCTGGCGGCACAGGATGCCATTGTTGCGCTGGAGGATGAACGCCTGAGTGTGGCGGCACTCAGGCAATTATCTGAAGCGCGCGGGAAAAATCTGCTGCGCTATTTCCTGCAGCTGTGCGGGGCGCCTATTCCCGACAGCAGCCGTCTTGCGGAAATGCTGCGGCAGCTGTGCTGCGCGCGCCAGGATGCGCAGCTGTGTGTGAGCTGGCGCGGCTGGCAGCTGCGCTGCTACCGCGGGTATGCTTATGTTCTGCCTGTCGTCTCGCCGGCGCGCGACTTTTCCATTGCGTGGCGGGGAGAAGCTGAAGTTGCTCTGCCTGGGTCACATGGCGTGTTGAGTTTTACGCCGGCCACAGGACGGGGCATCAGTCGGGAGAAGCTTGCAGAGGGGCAGGTGTTGATCAGGGCGCGTCACGGCAGCGAAACGCTACAGCCCGATGCCGCACGGCCGCGCCGCACCCTGCGCAACCTGCTGCAAGAACACGGGGTGCCGCCGTGGCAGCGCGAGCTGCTGCCGTTGTTGTTCTGCGCGGATGAGCTGGTGTGTGTGCCTGGGGTGGCGCTCGCTGCCGGCTATCAGGCCAAGGCGGGTGAGCAGGGCGTGGTGCTGGGCTGGCGGCAGGCTGTTATATAAGGTGTTGCGATAGATGCATGTTTCTGGATGAGCTCTGCTGTCAATCAAAGAGTCCAGCGGGTTAAGCAGCGAGCAATGCTGCATAGTATCTCCGCGTAAATTTTGCCGGTGACAGATACCCAGTCTTTTTCTGAAATTAAACTACCTGTTTGTCACTGCCCACTCGGCGACTCCATCACGCAAATGAATGGCTGAATATCCTTCGCCATTGAGAAGTGCCACCGCGTCTGCCGCCATCAGGCAATAGGGGCCGCGGCAGTAGGCGACGATAGCACGGTCTTTGGGCAACTCTCCCAGCCGCTTACGCAGCTCTTCCAGTGGAATCGATCGTGCGAAGGGAAGGTGTGCGGTCAGATATTCTTCGCTCGGTCTCACGTCGAGCACTACCACTTCACCCTTGCGCGCGGCTTTCATCAGACTTTCACGGTCGCTGGGCACCAGGTCATGCGGTTGGGTGGCGATCTTCTGCAACGCCATTTGCAATTCAATAAGACGTTCTTCGGCCAGCGTATGAATCTGCACCCATAGATCGGCTACCGACTTGTCGGCAAGACGGTAGTAAATGTTCTTTCCCTGCCGCTCGGTCTCGACTAGATGTGCCGCCCGTAATTCGCGCAGATGCGCGCTGGTCAGCTTCACGCTGATAGAAGCCTCATGCGCCAAAGTCTCAACCGACTTTTCTCCCTGGCATAGCAGTTCAACCAGTTCCAAGCGCTTGGGGCTGGAGAATACCTTACCTATCCGTGCCACCTGTTCATAGAGCAGATCTTTGATTTTGCGCGCGTCTTTCATGCAATCAATCCATCAATTAATAGAATGTATGGGCGCAACTTTAAACCAGATTGACACTAACAGGCAATCAATGATTTAATCATTCTAATATTTATTAGAATGTAATTCTCTCAAGGAGGCATCATGAAAACCCTGTTCATCCTCAATGCCCCGCCTTATGGCTCAGAAAACTCTTATAACGCGCTGCGCCTTGCGGGAACGCTGGTAGGCCGCCTGGATAACGAAGTGAAGGTCTTTCTGATCGGGGATGCAGTGAGTTGCGCAAAGTCAGGACAAAAAGTGCCTGAAGGTTTCTACAACATTCAGCTCATGCTGAACAAGGTGATCCGCAGTGTGCAGAGTGGGGTTGGCGTTTGCGGTTCTTGCATGGCTGCGCGAGGCATCAATGAGCCCGACCTCGTGGAAGGTTCGCACAAGAGCAGTATGGCCGAACTGGCTGAATGGACGGAATGGGCTGACAAGGTTTTGGTGTTCTAAATTCAAGGAGCATGTGATGTTTTTCAAGCAACTGGCATCAAAGGAAGCAACCCTGTCTTATTTCTTCGGCTGCGGCGGCAAGGGTAAATCTATGGCGGTAGACGTGGTCGCAGGCGATGAGGAATGGTTCATCGAAGAAGCAAAAAAAGCCAACGTCACCATCAATTACGTCATCGACACCCATGTCCATGCCGATCATTACTCGGGTGGCAGGAGGCTCGCGCAGATGGTGGGTGCACCGTATTGCCTGCATGAATCGGACAAAGGGCTGGTGAAGTTCAGTTTTGAAGGACTACGCGACGGCCAGCTGCTCGACCTCGGCAATGTCGAGGTCAAAGTGCTGCATACGCCAGGTCATACGCCGGACAGCGTCTGCCTGTTGGTGAGCGACAAGCGTCGCGCCGATGCGCCCTGGTTCGTGGTTAGCGGTGACACATTGTTTGTCGGCGCCATCGGACGTCCCGATTTGCTTGGTCGGGAGCGTGAAATGGCCGAAGAACTTTATGACAGTATCTACGGCAAGTTGCTTTCGCTGCCTGAAGTAGTCGAGCTCTTTCCGGGGCATCAGGCTGGCAGTTTGTGCGGTGCAGGTTTGTCGGGCAAGCCCAGTTCTACCATCGGTTTTGAGAAGAGATGGAATCCAAGCTTGGCTATGAACAAAGCCGAGTTCGTTGCTAACCTGCTCAAAGATATTCCGCCACGTCCCCCCGAGATGGACAAGATGGTTGCGGCCAATATAGCGGCCTGACCATGCACGATGATCTGACACATGGCATCCGTGCCAACATAGATCAGTTCCTGCATCAACTATTGCAAGTCATGCTGGTTGGTTTCACCATCGGCATGATGCGTACTGTGGTTCCTGCATTGGCAGAATCTGAATTTTCTGTTCCGAAAAATTCGTTCATGCTGCTCACTGCTTTCGTGGTGGCTTTCGGCTTTGTCAAAGGAACGCTCAATTTCGTTGCGGGCCGATTGTCCGAACGCATCGGTCGCAAGAAAGTGCTGCTGCTCGGCTGGATCGCCGCGATCCCCATTCCGCTGCTGGTCTATTTTGCCCCATCCTGGAACTGGATCGTTGCCGCCACGGTATTGCTAGGCATCAACCAGGGTTTGACCTGGTCTATGACACAGACTGCGAAACTCGACATCACACGGGCCGACCAGCGCGGCCTGACCATCGGCCTGAACGAGTTTTCCGGTTATGTCGGGCTGGCGCTAGCGGGTGTCGTTACCGCGTACCTGGCCAGCGCACTGGGCGCACGCACTGGCATCCTGATCTTTGGCCTCGCGACCGTAACGCTCGCTATCCTGCTCACCCTGCTATGGGTCAAGGACACACTGCCTTGGGCCAAGAGCGAGGCAGCCAAACTCAAGGCCGGACTATCCACTGATTTGAAGCCGCGCTACCCGACCAACATCAGTGCGCACCCGACGACATGGGAAGTGTTTACCCTGATGTCGTGGCGCGACAAACGCTTGGCCGCAGTCTGCCAAGCCGGGCTGGTGGAGAAGTTCGTCGATGCACTCATCTGGGTGTTCTATCCCGTGTTCCTGTATCAGCGCGGCATCAGCTTGCCCAGCATCGGTTGGATCGTCGGTATCTATGGCTTCGTTTGGGGCGGATCGCAATTCTTCACGGGCAAGCTGTCCGACCACATCGGCCGCCACCAACCCAATGTCTGGGGTATGTTGATCTGCGGTGCGGGCGTGGCAATGATGCTGCTGGGCGAAGGAGTTGCATGGTGGGGAGTGTCTGCCGCCGTTTCCGGTTTCGGCATGGCATTGCTGTACCCGAATCTCTCGGCTGCCATTGCTGATATTTCCCACCCGAACTGGCGCGGCTCCGCTGTCGGCATCTACCGCTTCTGGCGCGATCTCGGCTATGGTATCGGCGCACTCGGCTTGGGCATCGCAGCGCATTTTAGCGGTTCGGTGGAAGCCGCATTCTGGTTCGTGGCAATATCGATGTTCTTGTCGGGCATGATCCTTTGGCTGTTTGGTGAAGAAACGCACCCGCGTTTCAGTTTCTCTGAATGACTGCTTTCTGGAAAACCGTATGACCGGTATGGGCATGTGGATTCAACCGGCCGGTAGCATGAATGGAGCTTCCCGATATTTGCGCTCGCGTATGTCGTCTTAGGGGGGCTTGCGGAAGCACCCGCAAGGAGCAGGCCGTGGTTGCAAGAGGCTAAAGCCCCAACAACACACGCTGGTGTGGCGGATCGGAGTGTGTCTTTTAGTTCCGGCATAAGCTAAAGGTTAGCCGGCTTTCACCAGCGCACAAGACAGCCCTGTCTTGTGCGTTTACGCGCCCTTCACTGGGTTCAGCATTTCTTTCAGTTCCGCCACGATGCCGGTCAGTTTGTTCTGCATGCCCAGCTCGGCAGACTGCACGTTGATAATATTCTCTATGCCGTTGCGTATGATGGAAGACAGGTATTCTTCCTGGGCTGTAGTCAATGCGACACTGGTCAGGGCATTTTCCATCTCGTCAGTCAGGTTGGTGAAAGCCACTCTTTGATCCATCAGGCTCTTGCGCTGTGCGGAATCGATTTCCTTGAGTGCCGTGGTGATGCGAGCCACGGCACGCTGGATGGCATCGCCGCGCCGCGAGGATTCAATGGCGTCTCCGATGCCCTGCACGCGCACATTGGCGCCTTCAATCAGCATCGCCAAGTGGTCGCGCAGGCGTCCGCAACGATCCGGGTCTGACACGGGCATGTTGTTCACCAGCAGCGAGACATGGGGATAGGTGATCGACATGTTGGACTTGAACTGGGTAATGCGATCCATGTCCGCCATGTGGCTGATGACCGAGTTTTCCAGCGGGCTGGCCTCTCCCTGCGGGTTGCGGGTCAGTGTTGTGTCCCCGCAGCGGATCTGGATGACGCCCTGCATGCCATAGGAGGCAAGGCCGGCCAGCGCTGCATCGGCCAGCGTCTGGTAGTCGTTGCAGGCGTTGAAGTTTTTCAGCGCTTCCAGCAGTGCGCCCATTTCACCCATGCTGCTCATGGCTGTCATGGCAGTTGACGTGGCATAGTCGGCCATTTGTTTCAGGCCGCTGCGCTCGGAAACGACCTGGAGCAGATGCGCCACCTTGGCATCCAGTTCCTGCGGGGCAAAAGGCTTGATGATGTAGTCCTCTCCGCCAGCCTCATAGCCTTTAAGGCGATCATCAATCTGGTTATGTGCCGAGACAAAAATAACGGGTATTTTCGCCGTGGAGTCTATTTCCTTTAGCTGGAGACAGGTTGCGTAGCCGTCCATGGCGGGCATTTCCACATCCAGGATGACCAGATCAGGGTGCTCGCTTTGCGCCTGGGCAAGGGCATCTGCCCCGTTTTCAACGGCAATGAGCTGGTAGCTGTCGCCCAGCGCTTCTGCAAAAATTTCATGCATGAAGCTGTCATCATCTGCTACAAGGATTTTTGCTTTCTCGCTCATGTGCGTTTTTTCACATTCTGAATTGCGGCAGCTGAGTTATTTCGAGATGCGCGAGAGGCAGTGGTTGATCAGCGCATTGGTTGATGAGTCATGGTTGCTTGCCGGCTTGGCGCTGTTCAGCTCGGGCAACAGGCTGCTTGCCAGCTGCTTGCCGAACTCGACGCCCCACTGGTCGAATGCGTTGATGTTCCACACCACGCTTTGCACATAGGTCTTGTGCTCGTACAGGGCGATCAGCATGCCCAGAGTGTAGGGATCAAGCTTGTCGAAGAGCAGGGTGTTGCTGGGACGGTTGCCGGGGAAAACCTTGTACGGCAGCAGCGCTTCAATCGCGGCTTCACTCAGGCCCTGTGTCACCAGTTCGGCGCGCGCTTCCTCTGCGGTTTTACCCAGCATCAGCGCCTCGGTCTGAGCAAAGCAGTTTGCCAGCAGCATGGCGTGATGCTCGCCCAAAGGCACATGGCTGGTGACCGGCGCCAGGAAATCGGTGGTGACCGTGCGCGTGCCCTGGTGGATCAGCTGGTAGAAGGAGTGCTGGCCGTTGGTGCCGGCTTCTCCCCAGATGACCCGGTTGGTCGCGTAATCGACTGGCTGCCGATCTCGATCCACGCTCTTGCCGTTGCTTTCCATAGTCAGTTGCTGCAGGTACGCAGGGAAGCGCCGCAGGCAATGATCGTATGGCAGGATCGCATGCGAACAGGCATCGAAGAAATTCGTATACCAGATGTCGATCAGCGCGAGTATCACCGGCATGTTGCGTTCAAACGCCGCACTGCGGAAATGCTTGTCCATGGCATGCGCGCCAGCGAGCATCAGCTCAAAGTTGTCCATGCCGATATGCAGCGCGATGGGCAGGCCTATTGCCGACCAGATGGAGTAACGCCCGCCGACCCAGTCCCAGAATTCAAATACATGGCCGGGAGGGATGCCGAATTTTGAAGTGGCCTCCAGGTTGGTTGAAAGCGCCGCGAAATGTTTGGCGACTGCCTCATCGGAGCCCAGTTTTTCAATGATCCAGATCCGCGCCGCATGGGCGTTGGTGATGGTTTCCTGAGTGGTGAAGGTCTTGGAACTGACGAGAAACAGGGTGGTTTCCGGATTCAGTATTTCCAGCTTTTCGGTAATGTCCTCCGCGTCGATATTGGAGACGAAATGCGCATTCAGCTTCAGGCTGCCATAGGGGTGCAATGCCTCGCAGGCCATGTAGGGGCCAAGTGAAGACCCCCCCACGCCGACGTTGACCACATCCGTAAATGCTTTTCCGGTATGGCCGCGCAGCGTGCCGTTGCGCACCTCCTCGCAATAGCGGCGCATCTGCTCCTTGACGCGCATGATGCCTGGCATGACATCCCGGCCATCCAGCAGGACGCTGCTTCCGGCCGGGGCGCGCAGCGCGGTGTGCAGCACGGCACGGTTCTCGCTACTGTTGATTCTTGCGCCATTGAACATGCGCTCTATCCAGTCGCCCAGTTGCGCCTGATGTGCCAAGTCAGTCAGCAGCTTTTGTGTTTCAGCGGTGTAGATATTTTTGGAGTAATCCAGCAGCAGACTCTCTACTTGCAGGGAGAATTTGTCGAAGCGTTGTGAATCAGCCTTGAACATGCTGCGCATGGTCTGCTTGCCGATGGCGGCCTTGTGTTTTTTCAACGCCAGCCAAGCCGGAGAGTGGGTCAGTTTAGACATGGGGAGGGCCTTGTGTTCTGTTTTGTTTTCTCCCCGAACCGTGCTGTATTACATCCGGGCGGTTCGCGGCAACCTCATTCTTGCGGCATGAAACGTAGCATTTTGCGTCAGGATTTTAGCATGCTATCGATTTCTTTTTCAGCCGCGATCCAGTCATCCAGCGCGCGACCGCGGCTGAAGCCATGGCGTTCCGCCAGAAAATAGGCAGCTGCTGCAATCATCTGGTAGCGCTCTTCGGGCGCGACTGTTTTTATTACGGGGGCTTTTTTTGTTGCGCGAGGTTTGCTCGTTACTGCCGCCTCCAGGGTCAGTTTTTCCTGTTTGGGGCGGGCCGGTTTTGGCGTGGCGGCGGCAGGTGTTTTTGCGCGCGCTTTGGGCGCGGCAGCTGTGGCGGTTTGGGCGCGCGGCTTTGGCGCGGCTTTTGCAGTACTTGCGGGAAGCACTGCGCTGCTGGCCGTTTTTTTTGTGGTAGTGGTTTTCTTGCTTGCAGGGGTGCGTGAGGTAGCCATTTCAATTCCTTTTCTGAGGTGGTGTGTGCATCAAATGGGCATCAAATGGGCATCAATACAACACAGGCGAGTGGCGGCAATTCAATCTCTGCCGAGCAGGGTTGCCCCATCCAGGGTATCTGCTCGGCATGTATTGCGCCGCCATTGCCATGATTGCTGCCTCCATAATACTGCGAATCGCTGTTGAATATTTCCTTATAGGCACAATCCCGTGGCAGGCCGATGCGGTGGCGGTTGCGCGGTACCGGGGTGAAATTCAGCACCACCGCCGCGATTTCGCCGTTACGGCCGCGGCGCAGGTAGGAAAGCAACGAGCGCTCGGCATCATTGCAGTCCAGCCAGGAGAAGCCATCCGCCTCGAAATCCAGCGCATGCAGCGCCGCCGACTCACGATACAGGCGGTTCAGGTCGCGCACCATGTGCTGCATGCCACGGTGCTGCGGGAGCCCCAGTTGCCACCATTCCAGTTCCCAGCCGGAGCGCCATTCACGCCCCTGGGCGAACTCATTGCCCATGAAGTTGAGCTTCTTGCCCGGGCTGGTCATCTGGTAGGCCAGCAGCAGGCGCAGGTTGGCAAATTTCTGCCAGGCATCGCCCGGCATCTTGTCCAGCAGCGAGCCTTTGCCGTGCACCACTTCGTCGTGCGAGAACGGCAGCATGAAATTTTCGGTGTAGGCGTAAAGCTGGCTGAAAGTGAGCTGGTTCAGGTGATAGCGGCGGTGTATGGGGTCGATCTGCATGAAGCGCAGTGTGTCGTTCATCCAGCCCATGGTCCATTTCATCGAGAAGCCCAGTCCGCCCAGATACACCGGGCGTGACACGGCGGGCCAGGAGGTTGATTCCTCGGCCAGGGTGAGGGCACCGGGAAATACCTCGTGCACCATGATGTTGAGCTCACGCAAAAAAGCGATGGCTTCGAGATTTTCACGTCCGCCATATTTGTTCGGCAGCCATTCGTCCGCCTTGCGCGAATAGTCGAGGTACAGCATGGAGGCCACGGCGTCCACGCGCAGCCCGTCGAAATGAAATTGCCCCAGCCAGTAGTGCGCACTAGACAGCAAGAAGCTTTTTACCTCGTTGCGGCCAAAGTTGAAGATGTGCGTGCCCCAGTCCTGATGGAAGCCCAGACGCGGGTCTTCGTGTTCGTACAAGGCGGTGCCGTCGAAACGTGCCAGCGCAAAACTGTCCTGCGGAAAATGCGCGGGTACCCAGTCGAGCAGCACGCCTATGCCCGCCTGATGGCAGCTGTCGATGAAGTGGCACAGGTCGTCCGGCGTGCCGAAGCGGCTGGTGGCGGCAAAATAGCCGGTAGTCTGGTAGCCCCAGGATTCGTCGAGCGGATGTTCCGATACCGGCATCAGTTCCACGTGGGTGTAGGCCATGTCCACAAGGTAGGGGATGAGGTGCTCGGCCAGTTCGCGGTAGCTGTAGAAACGCCCGTCAGGGTGACGCTTCCATGAGGCGATATGGATTTCATAGACATTGAGTGGCGCGTGCAGCCAGTCCCATTTGCTGCGCCGTTCCATCCAGAGGGCATCCTGCCATTGGTGGCTGATGCCGGCACCGGCACGTGCGGCGGTGCCGGGACGCAATTCAAAGGCAGCGGCGTCAGGGTCGGTTTTGATCAGCAGCGCGCCGGATCTGTTGCGGATTTCAAACTTGTACAGGATGCCCGGGGACAGTTCTGGAATAAACAATTCCCATACGCCGCTGGAACCATGGACTGCCATCGGGTGAGTGCGGCCATCCCAGCGGTTGAATTCGCCCACCACGCTGACGCGCTCGGCATTCGGAGCCCATACCGCGAAGCGAATACCGTTGACTCCATCCATCTGCATGGCATGCGAGCCGAGTACGCGGTAGCCCTGGTGCAGCTTGCCTTCATTGAACAGGTGCAGGTCGAAGCTGGAAATGCTGGGTGCGAATGCGTAACTATCATGCAACAGGCGCTCTGTACCATCCTCCACAAGTCGCAGGCGGTAAGGGTGTTGCGGTGCCGTGCTGCCATGCCATTCGAACAAGCCATGTGCATGCACGCGTAGCATGGGTTGGCTGCCCTGGGCTGTTTCCAGCCATGCTGCAGTTGCATATGGTTGAAATACACGTACTACCTGTTTTTCATTTTCACGATGGGAGCCGAGATAGGCGAAAGGGTCATGCAGGCGACCCTGCAGAAGTGCATCGGCACGCGGATCGGAATGGGAGGAAGGATTTTTTTTCATGGTTGCGTTGATTATAGACACAATCTGGATACGAACATAGTTACAATCTGATACAGTTTAAGCGGGCTGGGTAAAGTTTTGTTGCTGAACCGTTTATTGGGGGGGATTATGTCCACGCAAAGTAATACACGCTTTGTAAGTACCATGACTAAAAACACCTATGCCATGATACTGGCGGGAGGGCGTGGTAGCCGTTTGCATCAATTGACTGACTGGCGCGCCAAACCGGCAGTTCCCATTGCCGGCAAGTTCCGCATCATCGACTTTGTCTTGTCCAACTGCGTGAATTCCGGCATCCGCCGCATCGGGGTGGCGACGCAGTACAAGTCGCACAGCCTGATTCAGCATATCCAGCGTGGCTGGACTTTTCTCAATGGCCAGTTCGGAGAATTCGTCGATGTCTTGCCGGCGCAGCAGCGCGTGGAAGAAATGTGGTATCAGGGCACGGCCGATGCGGTGTTCCAGAATCTCGACATTTTGCGTGACACCGATCCCGAATATGTACTGATCCTGGCTGGGGATCACCTCTACAAGATGGATTATGGCAAGTTGCTGGCTTTTCATGTGAAAAAGCGTGCCGACATGACGGTGGCCTGCATAGAAGTGCCCATCGAGGATGCCAGGGCTTTCGGCGTGATGGGCGTCAATGAAGAGTCGCGCGTGATCGATTTTACCGAGAAGCCCGAGTTGCCACTATCAATTCCGGGCAAGCCGGACATGGCGCTAGCCAGCATGGGCATCTACGTATTCAATACCAATTTCCTGTACGAACAATTATTGCGTGATGCTGATGACCCGCACTCCAGCCATGATTTCGGCAAGGACATTATTCCGCACCTGATGGCGGCGAAATACCGGCTGTATGCACAGAGCTTTGAGGAGAGCTGCATTGCCTGTACTGATGGTGCGATGGGCGGCGTCCCTTATTGGCGCGATGTGGGTACGATAGATGCCTACTGGGAAGCGAACATGGAACTCACCAAGGTTGTCCCCGACCTGAACATGTACGATCAGGAATGGCCTATCTGGACTTATCAGGAGCAGTTGCCGCCGGCAAAGTTTGTTTTCGACGACGACAAGCGCCGTGGCATGGCCGTGGACTCGCTGGTTTCTGGCGGGTGCATTATCAGCGGTGCGTCTGTCACGCGTTCGCTGTTGTTTTCCAATGTGCGCGTACACAGCTATTCCAGCGTGGAAGATTCGGTGTTGCTGCCGAATGTTGAGGTGGGGCGTGATGCCGTGATTAAACGCGCGGTGGTGGACAAGAATTGCGTTATTCCGGCAGGCATGAACATCGGTGTGGATCGCGCAGAAGATGAAAAGCGGTTCTTTGTAACCGACAAGGGAATTGTGCTGGTTACCCCGGATATGCTGGGGCAGGAGATACACCGTGTGCGCTGAGGGAAATCTGAGCAGCAGGCAGCGCAAGCACTGCCTGCCGGTTTGAAGGAATTTTATTATGGCTAAATCGCTGGATCTGGTATTTCTCTGGCACATGCACCAGCCCGACTACCGTGATTATGCCAGCGGCGACTTCCTGTTGCCGTGGGTCTATCTGCATGCCATCAAGGATTACTCCGACATGGCCTACCATCTGGAGCAGCATCCCCAGGTAAAGGCGGTAGTGAATTTCGTGCCGGTACTGCTTGATCAGCTGGAGGATTACGAACAGCAATTTGCCAGTGGTCAGATACGTGACCCGCTGTTGCGCCTGCTGCTGCGCGAGAACCTGGACGACCTCGGCGTGGCAGAACGCAATCTGGTGCTGGACAGCTGTTTCCGCAGTGATCACACCAGGATGGTCGCGCCTTATCCTTCTTACAAGCGCCTGTCCGATTTGTTCAAGATGCTTGAGCCGGGCAGCGCTACCTCACTTTCCTACCTGTCCGGGCAATTCATGTCCGACCTGCTGACCTGGTATCACCTGGCGTGGTGCGGCGAAAGCCTGCGCCGCGAGCATGATCTGGTGATCGGTTTGATGAGCAAGGCAGAAAACTTTAACTATGCCGACCGCAAGGCGCTGTTTGATCTGATCGGCCGTGAGGTCAGCCGCATCATTCCGCGCTACCGTAAGCTGTCACAGAGCGGACAGATAGAAATTTCTGCAACACCGCACTACCACCCGCTTGCGCCCCTGCTCCTGGATTTCCACAGTGCGCGTGAGAGTGTGGCCGCAAGCAGCTTGCCACAGTCCACCTGTTATCCAGGCGGCAAATCGCGTGTTCAGGCACACCTGCAATCTGCCATCCACAGCCACCATGCACGCTTCGATGCGGACCCGCAGGGAATCTGGCCGGCGGAAGGCGCCGTTTCAGGCGCATTGCTGGAAGTGCTGGCCGAACAGGATTGTCGCTGGACGGCGAGTGGGCAGAGCGTGTTGGTTAACAGCCTGAACAGTGCAGGGCAACCCACAGAACATCGTGAGCAATACCTCTATCGCCCCTATCATCAGCAGGGGGCTGCCAGCCGCGTACGTTGTTTTTTCCGCGATGACCCGCTGTCGGATGCGATAGGTTTTGAGTATGCGAGCTGGAACGGCAACGATGCAGCCCATCATTTTGTGGCGCGACTTGAAGCGATTGCGCAGCAAGCCTCTGAGGATGCAACGCCTATTGTCAGCATTATCATGGATGGTGAAAATGCCTGGGAATACTACCCTTACAACGGCTATCACTTCCTCAATGATTTGCATACCTTGCTGGAAACGCACGCTGTCGTCAGCACTACGACCTACAGGGATTACCTGGATAAACGTGATGCAACTGGCGGGATGGGATTAGTGAGCGAGGGCGAGTTGCCGCGCCTGGCAGCAGGCAGCTGGGTGTATGGGACTTTTTCCACCTGGATAGGCTCTCCGGACAAGAACCACGCCTGGGATTTACTGTGCATGGCGAAACAGAATTATGATTTGGTCATCGCGAGCGGGCGTCTGAATGAGGCGGAGCGACAGGCTGCAGAAAAACAACTATCCTCGTGTGAGAGCTCGGACTGGTTCTGGTGGTTTGGCGACTACAACCCTTCCCATGCCGTGGCGAGTTTTGACCGCCTGTATCGGCGCAATTTAGTGCAGCTCTACCATCTGCTGAAACTGCCGCCGCCCGCCGTGCTGAATCAGTCGATCAGTCGTGGCAGTGGAGAGAGTGCAGAAGCGGGCGGCACGATGAGACGTGGTTCGTGAGGGGGGTAATGCCTTGCCACGATCTTACTCTGCTGTCGCTACAACCTGAAGGGTACGTTCATGCGTTTTCCGCGTAGCAGTGGAATCTTGCTGCATCCCACTTCTTTGCCCGGCCCTTATGGGTCGGGCGATTTCGGTGCCAGCGCCTATCATTTCGTTGATTGGCTGGCATCGGCAGGGCAGAAAATGTGGCAGATCCTGCCGCTGGGCGGAGTCGGGCCGGGAAACTCTCCTTACATGAGCAGTTCGGCATTCGCGGGCAATGTGTTGTTGATTGATCTGGACGATTTGCGCTCACACGGGTGGCTCAGTGCAGACGAACTGTTGCCTCATGCGGATTTCAAAGAGCAAAAAGTAGACTACGGTATCGTGCATGAATACCGCATGGCAAGACTGCGCATCGCGGCCGATTGCTTCTTCGCCGACAAGCAACAACCTTATGCCGAATTCGAGGCGTTTTGTTCACATGAGCAATCCTGGTTGGTTGACTATGCCCTGTTCATGGCACTGGCCGATAAGTTTGCCTGGCAAGATTGGGGCAATTGGGAGGAGGGGCTTGCGCGGCGAGAAAAGAAAGCCTTGTTGCAAGCCAGTATCGAGTTGGCGGATGAAATCAAGTTCTGGAGTTTCTGCCAGTGGTGTTTCTTCGGCCAGTGGCGCAACTTAAAACAATATGCCAACGAGCGCGGTGTCCGGATTATCGGTGACATGCCCATCTTTATCGCCTACCAGAGCGCGGAAGTCTGGTCGCGCCAGGACCTGTTCGAGCTGGGAGTGGATCATCAACCGACCGTCATCGCCGGTGTGCCGCCCGATTATTTCAGCGCAACCGGGCAACGTTGGGGCAATCCGCTCTATCGCTGGCAGGCACATGAGCAGGAGGGCTATGCTTGGTGGATTGAACGGCTGCGCCATACGATAGCGTTGGTGGATATCGTGCGCATCGACCATTTTCGCGGGTTTGCCGGGTATTGGGAGATACCCGCCAGCGAGCCAACGGCAATCAACGGCAGGTGGGTAGCGGGCCCTGGAGAGAAACTGTTCAGCGCCATCCAGGATGCACTGGGTACTTTGCCAATCATCGCAGAAGACTTGGGGGTGGTCACTCCAGACGTTGTCGCCTTGCTGGAACAATTCAATCTGCCCGGCATGCGCGTGCTGCAGTTTGCCTTCGGAGGGGGAACAGACAACCCGTACCTGCCGCACAATTTCAACAACAACACGGTCGTTTATGGCGGCACGCACGACAACGACACCGCCATCGGGTGGTTTGATTCGGCATCGCAGCGCGAACGCACCTTTGCCTGCAAATACCTGCGCGCGGATGGCCGGGAGATCAATTGGGATTTGATTCACGCGGCCTCGCAGTCGGTCGCAGACATCGCCATTCACTCGTTCCAGGATGTTTTGGGTTTGGGTTTCGAGCACCGCATGAATCTGCCGGGCCAATCCGAGGGCTATTGGGAATGGCGTTTTGCCTGGGAACAGGTAGGGCCTGAGCACGCGGAAAAACTTTATGAGATATCCGCCCTGCACGGCCGTTGTGCGACGGATAGGTTGAGATTCTAGGCAGCTCCTTCTGCTTCCTGCCTCCCTAATCAGTGCCCGCCCCAATCCGGGGTTGGGCCGAAACGATCAACCAGAAAATCAATAAACGATCTCACCTTGGCCGACAGGAATCTGCGGCTTGGGTAAACTGCATAGATGCCAAGCTCACGCGAGCCATATTTTGTAAGCACAGCCTGCAGCCTTCCTGCTCTCAAATCCGCCCCCACCAGAAACCTGGGTTGCATGATGATGCCTGCCCCCCCCAGGGCTGCCACGCGCAATAAATCCCCATTATTCGCGCGCACGTTGCCGTTGATGGTCACGCGATGCTCGCCGTCGCGTCCGCTGAATTGCCATTCATTCACCGACTCCTCGTAGGAGTACCCCAGGCAGATATGTTTTGCCAGGTCCTCTGGAACCTTGGGCACGCCATGGCGGCGGAAATAATCCGGTGAGGCGCACACGACCAGATTGTCACGGGCAAACTTGCGCGCAATCAAGCCCGTTTCCGCCAGTTCGCCTATGCGTATGGCCAGGTCATAGCCTTCGTTGACCAGATCGATATTGCGGTCATCCAGGGTGAAATCAAGTTTGGCCTCCGGGTGGATGGCCAGGTAGTCTGCAATGAGCGGTGCGATATGCAGCACGCCAAACACCAAAGGCGCGGTGAGGCGCAAGGTGCCGCGCGGAACCGAGGTTAGCTCCGTCGCGGCCAGCTCAGCCTCATCGAGATCTTTCAGGATGAGTTGGCAGCGCTCGAAATAAGCCGAGCCGGATTCGGTGAGACTCAGGCGGCGCGTCGTGCGATTCAACAGGCGCGTGCCAAGATGGCTTTCCAGATGCGCCATATGTTTTGAAACCATCGCCCGCGACAGTTCCAGTCGCTCCGCAGCGGCGGCAAAGCTGCCCGAGTTCACCACCGTGGCGAATACCTTCATGCTGGTCAGCGTATCCATATTTTCTTAATTGTTAACCAATGGTGTTTAATGTAATTACATTTCTCCGGTTTATCAATGAATAACCAGGCAATATAGTCGGCTTACTTCTGCGCAGCGATGCAGACTGGGCCAGGCTGGATGCTGCCGACGCGATCATCATGGGGTCACCGACCTACATGGGCAGCGTGAGCTGGCAGTTCAAAAAATTTGCCGATGCTTCTTCCAAGGCATGGTTCACACAGAAGTGGAAAAACAAGATCGCGGCCGGTTTTACCAATTCAGCCTCGATGAATGGCGACAAGCTTTCTACCTTGCATTATCTGTTTACGCTGTCCATGCAGCACAGCATGGTTTGGGTTGGCACCGGCATGATGCCTGCCAACACCAAGGAAGCACAGCGCAATGACGTGAATCATCTGGGATCTTTTGCCGGGGCGATTGCCAGCACACCCTCGAATGCCAGTGTCGATGAGATGCTGCCCGGTGATCTGGAAACAGCTCGCTTGTTTGGTCAGCGCGTGGCAGAAACCACCAGGCAGTTTATGGCAGGGCGCAGTTGATTGAAATTGCTCGCTTGCCAGGGGGAATACAGCACTGGCAGGAGAAGATCACAATTTTCGGTGCAATTGGAAACACTATTTGTTAAAAATAATCCGACATGAATAAATTACCCGCTCTTTTTGTTTCGCATGGCTCGCCGATGATAGCGCTGGAAGATGGCCCGGCGCACCGCTTCCTGAAAGGCTGGAGCAGCAGCCATGCCAGGCCGAAAGCCATATTGGTCGCTTCTGCACACTGGGAGAACAGGGGCGGGCCGGCGGTCAGTCTTGCCGAGCAGCCGCGCACGATTCACGATTTCGGCGGCTTCCCGCGCGAGCTGTATGAGATTCAATACGCTGCGACTGGGGCGCCCGAGGTGGCGCAACAAACTGTTGAGCTGTTGCAGCACGCCGGTTTCAGCGTCAGCACCAGCAACAGTCGCGGCCTTGACCATGGTGCCTGGGTGCCGCTGCTACTGATGTATCCGGATGCCGATATTCCGGTGTTTCAGCTATCGCTGATACAGGGGGCAGGTGCCGCAGAACATTACCGCCTGGGTGTTGCCCTGCAATCGCTACGCGCACAGGGTGTACTCATCATGGGGTCAGGTTCCGTGACACACAACCTGAATGAAATCATGGGGCATGGGCTGGATGATCCCGCGCCATCCTGGGTTTCCGACTTCGACAGCTGGCTGGCAGAAGCACTGGCCGCCGGGCGTGTGTCCGAATTGCTGGACTATCGCAGGCTCGCTCCCCATGCCGTGCGCAATCATCCCACCGAAGATCATCTGTTGCCGTTGTTCGTCGCTCTCGGCGCCGCAGGCGCAGGGGCGGTAGCTAGCCGTGTGCACGCCAGCCACACCTATGGAATACTGGCCATGGATGCATATTCATTCAATTAAACCACGGCGTTTGGCTAGCCTCGGAAGCTGGAGCATTTCCCGGACTACCGATTTAATTTTTTTCAGGAAGCATCAATGACTGTTCATGTTTTTCACGGTATCGAGCTATTGCCGGCTGCCACCTCAGTCCAGCAGCTTTTTGTATTGCTGCACGGAGTGGGAGCGACAGCGTCGGATCTGTTGCCGTTGGCTCATCGAATCCGTGAAGTCTTTCCCAATGCCGCGTTGTTGCTGCCGGACGGCCCCCATCCATTCGATGGCGGGGGCAGTGGACGGCAGTGGTTTTCAATACGCGATGTGGCCGAGGAGAATCGCCCGGCGCGGGTAGCGGAAGCTATGCCGCACCTGCGTGAACTGGTGCGGCAGGCACAGGAGCGTTGCAATATTCTGCCGCAGGCTACCGTGCTGGCAGGCTTCTCTCAGGGGGCAATCATGGCCCTGGAATTTGGCTCTGCCCATGATGGTGAGGTCGGCAGAGTGTTGGCATTTTCCGGCCGTTATGCGCGGCTGCCTTTGCAAGCACCCAAGTTGACGACTCTGCATCTCCTGCACGGGGAAGATGACCAGGTGATCCAGGCCAGCCATGCGTATGCGGCCCAGGAGCGACTCCAGAGCATTGGGGGGGACGTGACCCTGGACGTTGCACCATCCGTTGCTCACGAACTTCATCACGCCCTTGCCGAACGCGCTATTCATCGTCTGCAGAGCTATATCCCTATGCGCACGTGGCAGCAGGCTATGAAAAGCGCCTGATGCCGATGGTTATAAACAAGATTTAATTAGAGTAAGATAACGCCTATCGGATCAGTTACGCATGGGGTGAGGCGATGAGGAGTCTGTTGCTTGGATTTATTTCTATCCTGCTCGTGGCATGTGGGCAGAACGATGGAAGCAAACCGACCGAACCCCAGTTCACTTCGCAGGCACCCGTGCTTGGCAAAGAATACGTATTCGCCATCCACCCGCTGCACAATCCGGCGCGCCTGTTCGAGATTTACGGGCCGGTAATTGATTACCTCAACCGCAATATTCCCGACGCTACATTCCGCCTGGAAGCCTCGCGCAATTATGAGGAATTCGAGAAAAAGCTGTATGCGCGAGAGTTTGATTTCGCCTTGCCCAATCCTTACCAGACCCTGAATTCGTTGAGCCACGGCTATCATGTCATCGCCAAGATGGGGGATGATTACAAATTCACCGGCATCATCCTGGTCCGGCGCGACAGCGGCATCAGGAAGTTGACCGACCTCAAGGGCAAGAAAGTTTCATATCCGGCGCGCACGGCATTGGCCGCCACCATGATGACGCAATATTATTTACAGACCCACGGCCTGGAGGTGAACCGCGACATCGAGAACCTGTATGTCGGCTCGCAGGAGTCATCCATCATGAATGTTTACCTAGGCCTCGTGATGGCCGGCGCAACCTGGCCGCTGCCTTGGGATGCATTTCAGAAAGAACATCCTGATCAGGCGCGCGAGCTGGAAGTCAAATGGGAGACTGCCCCCTTGATCAACAACGGCGTTGTGGCGAGAAGCGATGTCCCCGAAGCGCTGGCAAAACGGGTGGCGCAACTGCTAGCCACTCTACACACCACTGAGGAAGGGCGTGCCATGCTGGCGCGCATGCCGCTGTCCCGCTTCGAGCTTGCTGATGACCGGCGTTACCTTGCGATCAAGGACTTTTTGCACCAATTCAGCCAGACCGTACGCCCTCTGGACGAGGTGCAAAAATGAAAACCGAGCATAGCGAGGTTTCAGTGAAGGCTAATGCCAGCGCTAGCGGGCGTTATGCCGGAACTAAAATGTTCTCCAGGCATGGTTCGTTCAGGCGCCAGATCATCCTGACCTTCGTGGTTGGTTTTTTCTTGCTGATTGTTGCTTTTGTCGCTTACATCGTGCAGACCGAAAGCGACTACCTTTATCACGATAGCCACGATGAAACAACCAACTTGGCGCAATCGCTCGCGGCGGGCTCACGCTCCTGGGTGCTGGCGAACGATGTGGTCGGCTTGCAGGAAGTTGTTAATTCTTTCCGTAGTCATCCTGAATTGCGCTATGCGATGGTTATCTCCCCATCGGGACGTCTACTCGCGCACAGCGATGCAAGCAAGATGGGACAGTTTGTTTCTGACGCAGGCAGCCTTGCCCTCATCAAGGCTCCACCCAAAAATCGGGTCATGCTTGACGACGAATCCATTATAGACATTGCAGTCCCCATTGTGGTTGAGGGCAGGCATGTCGGTTGGGCCAGGGTTGCACAGGGGCGTGAAGATATTGCCAGCGATTTGCGCAAAGTGATATTGCGCAGCGCACTCTTCATTTTCATATCCACGGCCTTGTCCCTGCTGGCAGCTGTTTTTATTGCGAACCGGCTGGGATATCGCATCGGCTCTTTGATAAAAGTAGCGGAAGAAGTGCAGGCTGGAAATTTTAATACGCGCGCGAGTGTGACGGGTGGCGAGGAAGAAATCGCCAAGCTGGGCAATAGTCTCAACCAGATGCTGGATGCGCTGGCACGGAACAAGAATGAGCTGCGGGCGGCATCGCTCTACACCAGAAGCCTGATTGACGCGAGCCTCGATCCGCTAGTGACCATCAGCCCGCAAGGGAAGATCACCGACGTCAACGAGATGACAGAACGAGTGACCGGCAGGAAGCGCACCGAACTGATAGGCACCGACTTCTCCGGCTACTTCACCGAACCGGATAAGGCGCGCGAAGGCTATCATCAGGTATTCCAGGAAGGTTTCGTCACCGATTATCCGCTGACCATCCGCCACCAGGATGGCCACATCACCGACGTGCTATACAACGCCAGCGTCTATCGCGATGAAGTTGGCGAGGTACTGGGTGTGTTTGCCGCCGCGCGCGACATCACCGAGCGCAAGCAGGCGGAGGAGGCCTTGCGCAATAGCGAGAAGCGTTACCGCCTGCTGGTCGAGAGCGCTCCCATGTGCATACACGAGATCGGTCTGGACGGCAGGATCAGCTCCATGAACAGGGCGGGTCTTACCATGATGGGAGTCGCAGAGGAATGCAAAATACAGGGATTTTTATATCTGGATGCGGTATGCGATGCCGACCGGGAACGCATCGGGGACTTGCTCGCCAAGGCTTACGCGGGGGAGGCCAGTTACTTTGAGTTCAAGGCCAGCGGGCCGGGCGAGTCTATGTTCAAGTCGTGCTTTGTCCCGATCAAGAATCAGGACGGCAGCGTCATAAAACTGATGGGAATAACGGAGGACATCACCGAACGCAAGCGCGCGGAGGATGAAATCAAGGAATTGAATCGTAATTTGGAGCGGCGCGTGGTTGAACGCACCGCACAACTCGAAGCCGAAATCCGCCAGCGCGCAAGCGCACAGGCGGCGTTACAGGAAAGCGAGACGCGCTTCCGCGCAATCACCACCCACAATCCGGATCACTTGATGATGCAGGATAGTGGGCTGCGCTATACCTTCGTGATGAATCCCCAGCTTGGCCTCACGGTACAGGACATGCTCGGCAAGACGGACTACGATTTCCTGACGCATGACGACGCGGAGAGGCTCGCCGCGTTGAAGCGGCAGATTCTTGCCACGGGTGTAGCCGAACATATAGAGACCTCTCTCGTCGCGAAAGACGGGCAACTGGAATATTTCGATGGTGCTTATATTCCGAAACAGAATGCCGAGGGTAAAACGGATGGCCTTATCGGATATTTCCGCAATGTCACCGAGCGTAAACACAATGAAGAGCAAATCCAGCACCTGAACCATGAGCTGCAACAGCGCGCGCACGAACTCGAAGCGGCCAACAAGGAACTGGAATCTTTTTCCTATTCCGTGTCGCACGACCTGCGCACGCCGCTGCGCGCCATTGACGGCTTCTCCCATATCCTGCTGGATGACTATGCCGACAAGCTGGACGATGAAGGCAAACGGCTGCTCCATGTGGTGCGGGACAATACCGGCAAGCTGGAGCAACTCATCGACGATATCCTCAAGTTTTCCCGCACGAGCCGCACGGAAATGGTTTTCTCGGAAATTGACATGGAAGGGCTGGCGCATGAAGTTTATGAAGGGTTGCTGGGCGTTGCTGGCGGGCATGGGCTGAAAGTTGAAATCGGGCACATTCCTCCCGCCCAGGGTGATCGCGCCATGCTGCGCCAGGTATTCGTCAATCTGCTGTCTAATGCCATCAAATTCAGCCGCGCAAATGCAGCTCCCATGATTAAAGTGGGCTGCTCTAGCGCAGGCAACGAAGCGGTTTATTTTGTGCAGGACAATGGTGCCGGATTCGATATGAAGTACGCCGACAGGTTGTTCGGCGTATTCCAGAGGCTGCATACTGAGAGTGAGTTCGAAGGTACCGGCATCGGGCTTGCCATCGTCAAGCGTGTCATCACGCGCCATGGTGGGCGGGTGTGGGCCGAGGGCAAACCCAACGCGGGCGCGACCATCTATTTTGCACTACCTACCAAGGAGCCAGAACATGAGTGACGTGATGGAGCAAGTGGAAATCCTGCTGGTGGAAGACAATCCGACCGATGCGGAGCTTTGCATCCGCGCGTTGAAGAAACA
>JANYJE010000020.1 GCA_025408405.1 Nitrosomonadales bacterium
CATCCGCACCTACCCATTCCGGCTGATTGCGCAAATAGGCTTCCTTGCGTTGTGCCATGAAACCAGCCAGCTTGTTGTGCCCGACAAAAACCGGATGATCCTGTTTGAAAGCCGCATTGCCGAGGACATGATCGGGATGGACATGCGTATTGATGACGTAAAGGATGGGCAGCTTGGTGACGTTGCGTATCGCCTCGCGCAATTCGGAACCGGTTTTAGGCGAGCCTCCAGAATCTATCACGGCCACGCCCGTGCTGCCTATGACGAAACTGATATTGCATATGTCGCCGCCGTAGCCGACATTGATATCCTTATGCTGGCCATGATGCACATACACGCCTGGCGCGATTTGTTCCACGGGGAAAGCGCTGGAAAATGCCAACGCTGGGAAAATCATCCACAGCAGAATCAGAACCTTGGACATAATCACCTAAGTCGGGCGGAAATAAGCAGTGGCCAACAGATCACACCACGAATTTGCCGGTGGTCTCATTCAGGCCGCGCGCGGCCTCTATCATGCGGTCAGCCTCACGGAGGCAAACCTGGGTGAGTTCCGTGACACTTTCAGTCCGGGCTTCATTTTCCGACATGCGTGAGAGCACGATGCCCACCAGCATCTGTTGATCGTCTGCAGCTTCACGCACGGCATCGACCGATTGTTTCATGTCTACCGTCGATTTCTCTATCTGCACGAATATTTCGGAAGATGCTTTGGCGGCTTGGAGCCCCTCAAGGACGGCGGTGGCGTTCTCTTTCGAAATGCTGACCGTCGAGGCGACATCGACACTCACACGTTTCAAAACGGCATCGATGCGCGTAGTGGCCTGGGCGGCTTGCTCGGATAACTTTCTGACTTCATCGGCGACGACGGCGAATCCCCGTCCCTGTTCTCCCGCACGCGCCGCCTCAATGGCCGCGTTGAGCGCAAGCAGATTGGTTTGATCCGCGATGGCGCGGATGGCCGACACGGCTGTCTCTACCTCTTTGGCACTGATGGCGAGACTGCTTGCGTTGGCGGATATTTTTCGGCTGGCTTCATCCAGCACCGAGATGGATTTTTCGGTGTTGTTCACTTGCGACACACCGTTACGCACCAATTCATCAGCGGAAGAGGCGCTATTCCCGGCTTGATCCGACAAGTTGAGGATGGTATTGGCCGCATCCGCCATTCCATTGATGACTTTCGTTATTTCCTGGGCATCCTGACGATATTCATCCAGGTTGTTCCCAAGTGACTGCATGGACGAACCGATCTCTCTCGCGGTCGTGTCGACCGAACCGGCGGACTGGGCCACTTCGCTCATGGTTTCGCGCAGGCTGGTGGCCATCGCGTCAAAACCTTCAGTGATCTCGCCAACCGTATCGGAACTGCGGATGCCGCAGCCTTCACGCAGATCGCCTTTGCGGATGCGCTCAGATGCAATGGCCACCAGACGCAACTTGCGCACGAGCAGCCATTCGAGCAGCTTGTGATTGGAGATGCCGATGGTGATGCCGGCGATGATACAGCCCAGACAGAACCAGACCAGCATGCCTTCTTTCCAGTTGACGAAGAAATTCGCATACAGGGGGAAAACCAACCCCATGGTCAGGCCGAAGCCCAGAAATGAATATTTGAGTTGCTTGAGAATTGAAGGTGAATTGGTCGTCACGATTATCCTTTACAGTGGAATTCCTTCAATTGAATTAAAAGCTAACCAGTCTGTAAGCGTATCGACTTGAATCGTGAAAGCTTTAGCAGGTTCTCAAGCGTTCATCCTGTCCAGATAACGTGCGCGGTACAGCAGGCGCGACGGTTGGGCAGGGTCATCTGAAAAAGCAGAGCGGTCATGCAGCACGTTGTTGCACAAAAGTCCCATGCCCGGTTCGAGACGGGCCTTGAACACATGCGGCGAATCGGATGCCAGCAGGCGTTCCAGGGCGGCGACCGCTGCGAGGGTTGCCGCATCCGGCTTCCATTCGATACTTCGGGTGCGAGCGGTGTAACGCATGTGTAAGTGTCCCGCCGCATCCAGCGAGAATACCGGTCCACTCTGCGCTGAGCGCAGGCCATCTTTCTCGTCTACCCGATCCGGGATCGTCATCGCATCTGCTTGCATCAATGCTTCAATGTGCCGGGGATCCTCATCGCGCAACAGCAGGTAGGCAATTTCGTGATCCATCAGTTGATTCTCGCCACCGCTGCTGGCATTGCTCACGCAATGCAACACCATGCCGCGGATGGTGCGTTCCGGCGGGTTGTAATAGCCGTCGGTGTGCCACTTGATGGGTTTGTCTGTGTAGGGGATGTAATGCTGGCGCGTGCCGTTGTCAAACACGCGGATCTCGGAGATGCCGTCTTCGCCAGCCAGCCAGTTGGCATCGAGATGTGCCAGCCCGAACTGAGCGCCCAACAGTCGCGGTATTTCAGTGTCGGCCTCGTGCAGGGGACTGGCGTAGATCACCATGTTGCAACGGCGTATGCGCTCCGCCAGTGCCTTGTGTTCGTTCGGTGTCAGTGAACGCGGATCGCGCACCTCCACGATGAGCTCGTTCACTGAAGCCGGTGCTGCAGCGAGTTTCTGTTCACGCCAGCGTGAATATCCTTCGGAATCAGTCAGATCGAATGGATTGTTCATTCAATCCCCACTGGTAGAAGCACGGCGGCGTGTCGGCTTGGGTTCGGCTTCATATAAGCCGCGCAACGTCTTTTCTACCATCTGTACTGCTTCCGGCGCTTCGAATGTGATCATCTGGTCGATGACCCAGCCGCTGTCTGCATCCGTCATGATTTCGCCGATGCAAAAGGCGAGATAGCGATAGAACGTATAAGCAGGACCGTTTTCGTCGTAGCCGAATTCGGCGTATTCGCCGGACACGCGCCGCTGGTCACGACGCTGCGGCCCGGCATGCTGACGGTCTATCAAGGCGGCGAAAAGCACCAGATCGTCGTGCACGGC
>JANYJE010000021.1 GCA_025408405.1 Nitrosomonadales bacterium
CGCGCGCCACCTCCAGAATGTTGGCCGGCCCCACGCCGCCGTCGATTTCCAGGCTCACGTCCAGGCCGCGATCGGTAATCATCTTGCGCACCTTGCGCGCTTTATCCAGCACGTAGGGAATGAATTTCTGTCCGCCGAAACCGGGGTTCACCGACATCAGCAGCACCATGTCCAGCTTGTCCAGCGTATATTCCAGCACATCCAGCGGCGTAGCGGGGTTGAACACCAAGCCGGCCTTGCAGCCGCTTTCCTTGATCAGGCCGATGGTACGGTCGATGTGCTCGGAAGCCTCTGGATGAAAGGTGATATAAGTCGCACCCGCCTTGGCAAAGTCGGGAATGATGCGATCCACCGGCTTGACCATCAGATGCACATCGATCGGTGCGGTTACGCCATGCTTGCGCAACGCTTCGCATACCAGGGGGCCGATGGTGAGGTTGGGCACGTAATGGTTGTCCATCACGTCGAAGTGAACGATGTCCGCGCCGGAGGCGAGCACGTTGTCGACTTCCTCGCCAAGCCTGGCGAAATTGGCGGAAAGAATACTGGGTGCGATCTGGTACATGGCGAGTCCTTAATAACAGGTTTGAATTCGAAACGCCTATTCTACCCGATAATTTTATGGCCGATAAATTCCGCCAGTAAGCCCGCACAATCTTAACCGTGCCAGCTGTCAGGGCATGACGAGTATTCTTGCCATGAAGGGCAAAATGCGGTGAAATGCCGGCATGGATAAACCTTCTTCCCATCCCATTCAAATTGTTGCGCGGGTAAAACACCTGGCGGAGCAGTCCGATGAGGATGACAACCGCTATGTTTTCTCCTACACCATCACGCTGACCAATGACGGGGAGAGCACGGTGCAGCTGCTCAGCCGCCACTGGATCATCACCGACGCCAACAGCCACGTGCAGGAAGTGCGCGGGCAGGGTGTGGTGGGTGAGCAGCCGGTACTGAAACCTGGACAGAGCTTTGAATACACCAGCGGCACGGTGTTGGCCACGCCCTTAGGTACCATGTCAGGCAGCTATCAGATGGTGACAGAAGACGGTACAAAATTTGACGCGCCCATTCCACAGTTTGTCCTGAGTGTGCCGCGCGTCCTGCATTGATAACACCCCTTGAGTATGCAGCACCCCCAAAAAACACCAGACAGCCTGTTGCGCTCGGTTGCCACGATCACCGAGCTGCGTGATCGCGACATACTGGAAAGGACGCTGGCCATTACCCTTGCGGAGATGATGCCGGTTACTCGCATCACCATGTACCGCATTTTGCACGGCAGCGAGGGCGACGCGGCCATGGTCGTCGCCGAGGTGGATGGCGCGGCGGCCATAGTCTTGTCCCGCGTGGGAATGATCTTCCCGCTGGCGCAGCGTGCGGAATTTCTCGCCGTGCTGGAGTCGGCAACGGAACTGGTGCAGCCTTTGCCCGAAAAAAACACTTTCCAGGCGTTGTATCCGGTGAGCAGCCAGCACGGGGTGATCGGCTTTATGGAAATGATTTCAGGCAGGTCGGCAGACGAGGATAAACGCATTGTCCTCGCCTTCCTCAGGATCTATCGTAACTACCTGAGCCTGCTGCTCGAAAGCGAAACCGATACGTTGACCGGCCTGCTTAACCGGCGCACGTTTGACAATAATATCGAGAAGATTGTTGCCGAGCGTACTGTGTCTGACAGTGAGGTGGCCGGCACCGGCGCGCAAAGTCCGGCGCGGCGCAAAATCGCCAGCGATGCCTGCCACTGGATGGCGATTATGGATATAGATCACTTCAAAAAAGTGAATGACGAATTCGGTCATCTGTATGGTGATGAGGTATTGCTGCTGGTGGCGCAAAGCATGCGCCTGGTCTTCCGGCAACAGGACAAGCTGTTCCGTTTTGGCGGGGAAGAGTTTGTGGTGGTGCTGGACCGCACCAGCCGGGAGAATGCCCGCGAGGCTCTGGAGCGCTTCCGCAAAACCATAGAGGGGCGTGATTTTCCGCAGGTCGGCAGGGTGACCATCAGCATCGGATTTGTCAGCCTGGCAAAAACAGATGTGCCCTCGGTTATGGTCGGGCACGCAGACCATGCGCTGTATTATGCCAAGCACAACGGCAGAAATCAGGTTTGCCAGTACGAAGAGCTGGTGGCCACAGGCAAGCTGGCCAAGCTGCATTATTCGGAAGACATGCAGCTGTTTTAATTTTTTATGCCTGAGAGAAACAATGTCATTGCAAACCAGTTACCGCTTTATCGCGCCTTTCTACGATGCCTTTCTTAAGCGCGCTACCGCCGCGCAGCGGCAGCGCAGCCTGGCGCGCCTGCCGCTGCAGAGTTCCCGTGTATTGCTGAGCGGGGCGGGCACCGGGCTGGATTTTCCGTTCCTGCCGGCGGGGCATGACTATACTGCGCTGGACCTGACGCGTGCCATGCTGGCGCGTTCGCGCGAGCGGGCACGCGAACTGAGCATGGAGTGGGTGCAGGGTGACAGCATGACGCTGCCTTTTTCCGACGAGAGTTTTGATTGTGTGGTGTTGCACCTGATTGTCGCCGTGGTGCCAGAGCCGAGCCGCTGTCTGGCGGAGGCGGCGCGCGTGCTTAAACCGGGCGGGCGAATTTTGCTGTTCGACAAATTTCTGCGCCACGGGGAACGCGCCTGGCTGCGCCGCGGTCTCAGTCCGCTGGTTGCGCAGATGGCGACGCGCCTGGATGTGGTATTTGAAGATGTGCTGGCTACCACGCCGGATTTGCGCGTGCTTGCGGACGAGCCGGCGCTGGCCGGCGGCTGGTTTCGCCTGATTGAATTGTTGAAGGAAAGCAGATGATGTTTGAACAAAATAAAGGTTGGTTGTTGCTGGGCATGAGCCTGCTGTTGGCTGCCTGCAAAACTCCCCCTGTCGTGGCACCGGTTATCCCTCCGGTCGCCGTGGTGCCAGCGCCTGCCGTGCAATATACCCCGAGCAAATGGGCCATGTTGCCGGACTGGGCGACACTTGATCTCACGCCCTCCTGGGCTGCGCTGTTGCAAAGCTGTCGTGCGCTCAAGACCAAGCCGCAGTGGCAGCCCGTATGCGCCGGTGCCGAGCAGGTGGATAAACATGACAGTGCCGCGCAACGCGCATTTTACGAAGACAAGCTCACCCCGTATCAGGTGTTCAATCCGGACGGCACCGAGCAGGGCATGATCACCGGCTACTACGAGCCCCTGCTCAAAGGCAGCCGCGCCCGCAGCGAGCGCTTCCGCTACCCGCTGTATGCCGCGCCCGAGGATATGCTGGAGATCGACCTCAGCGACGCCTATCCCGAGCTTAAAGGCAAGCGCCTGCGCGGTCGCCTGCAGGGCAAGCGCGTGCTGCCGTATTTCAAGCGCGCCGAGATCGATGCCGGCGCGGGGGCTTTGCAGGGACGCGAACTGTTCTGGGTGGACAATGCGGTGGAACTGTTTTTCCTGCAGATCCAGGGCTCGGGACGCATCGAGCTGGCGGACGGGCAGCAGGTCAAGGTCGGCTATGCCGAGCAGAATGGTTATCCCTATGTCTCTATCGGCAAAAAACTGGTCGAAGCGGGTGAGCTGAAGCTGGAAGAGGCCTCCATGCAGGGCATCAAGTCGTGGGGAGAAAAGCATCCGGATAAACTCACCGCGCTGCTTGAGCTCAACCCCAGCTATGTGTTTTTTCGCGAGCTGCCGGAAAATCTTTCCGCTCCCCTGGGCGCACTGGGGGTGCCACTCACCAACGAATACAGCATTGCCGTCGACCCGCGCGCCATCCCGCTCGGTTCGCCGGTGTTCCTCGCCACCACCCAGCCCAACAGCGAAACGCCGCTTAACCGCCTGATGCTGGCGCAGGATACCGGCGGTGCCATCAAGGGTGCGGTGCGCGCAGATTTCTTCTGGGGTTTCGGCGAAACCGCCGCCCTGCAGGCAGGGCGCATGAAACAGCAGGGCCGCATGTGGGTGCTGTTTCCCAAGGGTGGCGAACCGGTGTTGAACTAAGCTGTATGTGGCCTTCCCCTTCTGCGCCACTGCGGTTGGATGCATTCAACCGCAGGAAGCCGTAAGGCTGGCGCGCTAGGGCGGCGTTTCTTTGGTTACTTTCTTTTGGCCGTACAAAGTAAGTAACCGGCTGCGGGGCCGCCCCCGCTTGCTCATCCCTGCAAGCGATAGCGCACCGTGGTCAGCCAGCGGCTCTTGACCGCGTGGTTCTGTTTGATGGGCGGACTGAAACGTTGTTTGCGCAGCATGGCGACAGCGGCTTCCTCGAAATAGCCAGTGGGCTGTGCCTGCACGACGCTGGCGTCTTCCACCTCGCCGCGCTCGTTGATCAGCAGGTTGAGCGTGACATAGCCTTCCACCGCAGCACTGCGCGCCCGCGCCGGGTAGCTTTGCTGCACCGCGCCCAGCATATGCGGCGGGGTGTCCAGTTGCGCTGCGGTGACATAGGCGGTGCCGGGTAAGTCTGCAGCTTGAGCCTCGACCGTCGCAGGCAGAGCCGGCGTAGTCGTCTCCGCGACAACAGTGCTGGCAGGTTGCACCTGAATCTTGGCGCTGGATTTTGCAGTGGTGTGCGGTGTGACGCCGGCAGAAACCGGCGCGGAGGAAACCAGCCGTGCTTCGATGACGGTGGCGGGCGATCCGTGTCCCTGCTGCGATACTGAAACGGCGAACAGCACGGCCGCATGCAGCAGCACCGACCCCCCCAGCGCGGCCAACATGCCCGGGGTAAGGCCAAGCAGCGGATCAGTGGCTGGAGGCTGCACCTAAGGCCTTTTCCAGATCGGCTGCTGGCAGGTAGCCGGGATTGATGGTGCCGTCAGAAAAAATCAGGGCAGGTGTGCCGTTCACTTTCAATTGATGTCCCAGCGCCAGCACTTTTTCGGTGGGTGTGCTGCAGCTGGCGGCAGCGGGCATGATGTTGTTCTGCATCAGCTCGTCCCACGCCTTCACCTGGTCCTTGCTGCACCATACGCCAGTCACTTTTTCGGCCGATCCCGGGAAGATCGGGTACATGAAACGGTACAACGTCACGTTGTCAATTTCCCGCAACGCCTGCTCCAGCTTCTTGCAGTAACCGCAATTCGGGTCAGTGAAGATGGCTAGTTTGCGCGCGCCAGTTCCTTTCACTTGCTTCACGGCGAGGTCGAGCGGCAGTTTGTCGAATTCCACTGTGACGTCAAACAGCTGATGAGAGCGCGCTTCTGTCAGGTTGCGCATGGTGTTCAAATCAAAGATGCCGCCGTCTATCAGGTAGCGCGCCTGCTTGTCGGTATAGAACAGGCGGTCTTCCGTGACGATTTCATACAGGCCGGGAATCGGCGATTTGTTGACCTGCTGTATCTGCCCCAGTTGCGGCAATTTTTTCTGCAGTGCGTTCTTGATGTCGGTCTCGCCGGCATAGGCTGTGGAAATGCTTGCGGCCAGGAGTAACAGGAAAATCTTGAGCATGGTGTGTCCTAAAAGTTGAATTAATTGAGTGCGTGACGCGCCAGCATTTTTTTCAGCGGCGTGAAGCGATTGGTGAAGGCGAGGCCCAGGTTGCGCGCGCTGCGCAGCAGCGGGTTGTGGTTGTTGAACAGGTGTTTCAGCGCATCCGTGGTGAGCTGCATGGAAAGTATATCCTCACGCCGCGCACGCTCATAGCGGCGCAACAGGTGGCTATCTCCGCAATCGCTCTGCGCGCCGCGATTATTCAGCACCCGCGCCAGTTCGCGCGCATCGCGAAAGCCCAGGTTGACGCCCTGCCCGGCGAGCGGATGCACGTTGTGCGCTGCGTCACCCACCAGCGCCAGGCGCGCTGCGGTGATGTGCTGCAGGTTGAGCACGCGCAGCGGGAAGGCGGCGGGTGCGGTGACCAGATGCAGCTCGCCCAGCGTGTGTTGCGACGCGGCGGCCACCTGTGCGCATAGCGTGTCGTGAGGCAGCGCCAGCAGCTCGGCCGATCGCTCCGGGCTTACCGACCACACCATGGAAACCATCTGGTTCGGTAGCGGCAGCAGCGCGAGAATGCCCTCCGGCTGGAACCATTGGAACGCTGTGCCGCGATGGTTTTTTTCGGCGCTGAAGTTGGCCACCACACCGTGCTGCTGGTAAGGCGTGGGCGTGGCATGAATGCCCGCCTGCTGGCGTACCCAGGAATCGCGCCCGTCGGCACCGACGATCAGTTTGGCACGCAGCTCGCGCCCGTCTTCCAGCTTGAGATGTGCCGCGTCGGCATGCCACGCCAGAGCGGTGCAGCGCGCCGTGTGCAGCAGGGTGAGGTGGTCCTGTTGCTGCAGTTCCTGCCACAAGGCCTGTTGCAGCAAACGGTTTTCCAGGATAAAGGTGAGTTCAAGCGCGCCGATCTGGTAGGCGCTGAAATCCAGCTCGGCCCTAGCTTCGCCAAATACCGGGGCGTCGCCGAACACGCGCATCTGCTCGACGGGCTGCACGCGGCTCATGTCGAGGCGCTGCCAAGCGCCGCATGCCTCCAGGAATGCGGCATTGCCCGGGGTCACCGCGTAGATGCGGCTATCCCAGCCGGCGTTGCTGCCGGGGATGGGTTGGCCTTCAATCAGCGCAACACTCAGGCCGCTGGGCTTGAGTGCGGCGGCCAGGCTGGCGCCGACCAGGCCGCCGCCGACGATGACTACATCGAAATCCATAATGGGTGGGCCATAAGGGGGTGAGGAAAAGTTGCGCATAATGATAGCACAGGGGATAGGCGGGTTATCGGGTGCCGGCAGCCCCCATCAGCAGGCTGTGAGTGCGGATTAACTATAGAAGCGGCGAGTAGCTCTGCACGTTGGCACCACGCCCCAATTCAGGGCGCGCGAAATATTTATAAATGATAGTTAGCATGCCTATTCTGCTTCATTTATAATCGCCGCCCCCTTTGGAAAATCAAAATGCGTATCGGCCCCTACCAGCTCAAGAATAACCTGATCGTCGCCCCTATGGCGGGAGTGACAGACAGGCCGTTCCGCATGCTGTGCAAGAGCATGGGGGCAGGCATGGCGGTTTCCGAGATGGTGGCTTCCAATTCGCTGCTGTATGGCTCGGAGAAGACCAAGCGGCGCGCCAACCACGAGGGGGAGGTCGACCCGATCTCGGTGCAGATACTGGGCACCGATCCCGCCATGATGGCGCGTGCCGCCAAACACAATGTGGATGCGGGTGCGCAGATCATCGACATCAACATGGGCTGTCCGGCCAAAAAAATCTGCAATGTCATGGCCGGCTCTGCGCTGTTGCAGAACGAGGGCCTGGTGGCGCAGATACTGGAGGCCGTGGTAGCTGCCGTGGCGGTGCCGGTGACGCTGAAGATACGCACCGGCTGGGACCGTGCCAACCGCAACGCCATCAACATCGCCCGCATCGCCGAGGCCAGCGGCATCCAGGCGCTGGCCATCCACGGCCGCACGCGTGCCTGCGGCTATACGGGGGACGCCGAGTACGACACCATCGCGGCAGTCAAGGCTGAAATAAAAATTCCGTTGATTGCCAACGGCGACATCACCACGCCGGAAAAAGCCAGGTTTGTGCTGGAAAAAACCGGAGCCGATGCGGTGATGATAGGTCGCGCCGCACAGGGGAGGCCGTGGCTGTTCCGCGAGATCGAGCATTTTCTCAATACCGGTGAACACCTGGCCGCGCCCTCGGTTGCGGAGATACAGCGCGTGCTGGTGCAGCATATGCACGACCTGCATGACTTTTACGGCGAACATACCGGCACGCGCGTGGCGCGCAAGCATATCTCCTGGTATACGCGCGGCCTGGCGGGATCGGCGCAGTTTCGCCACCACATGAACGTGCTGCCCAGCAGCGCCGAGCAGATGATGGCAGTAAGGGATTTTTTTGATGAACAGTTGCAGCGCGGGGAACACCTGCATTACGGTGAGGAGCTGGCAGCATGAGTAAAGCGTGTGAAAAAGTTTGTGAATGCATGTGTGAAGAGAATGAAATTGCGCGCTATGTACGCAAGGCGGTGAATGAATATTTCAAGGATCTGGACGGGGAAGAGCCTTCGTGCTCCATGTTCAACATGGTGATGAACTGCGTGGAAAAGCCGCTGCTTGAAACCGTGCTGTTCCACGCCGACGGCAACCAGACGCGGGCGGCGGAGTTGCTGGGGATCAACCGCAATACGTTGCGCAAGAAAATTCAGGAACACGGTATTAAATAATAAATTTCAACGGGAAGTAAAATTATGGCAGCCATCAAACAAGCCCTCATCAGCGTTTCCGACAAAGCCGGCGTGCTGGAATTTGCACAAGCGTTGCACCAGTTCGGTGTAAAGATTCTTTCCACCGGCGGCACCGCCAAGCTGCTTGCCGACAACGGCGTGCCCGTCACCGAGGTGGCCGATTACACCGGCTTTCCGGAGATGCTGGACGGTCGCGTGAAGACGCTGCAGCCCAAAGTGCACGCCGGCATCCTGGCGCGGCGCGACCTGGCCGAGCATGTGGCCACCCTGAAAAAACACGACATTCCAACCATCGACATGGTGGTGGTGAATTTGTATCCGTTCAGCGCGACCATTGCCAAACCCAATTGCACGTTTGAAGACGCGATCGAGAACATCGACATCGGCGGCCCGGCGATGGTGCGTTCCGCCGCGAAAAACCACGCGCATGTCGCCATCGTCACCGATGCGGCCGACTACGGAAAAATCATCGCCGAGATGAAAGCCAACGGCGGTGCAGTCGGCGACAAGACACGTTTCGAATTGGCGAAAAAAGCCTTCTCGCACACAGCCGCCTACGATGGCACTATCAGCAACTACCTCACCGCGCTGATGGAAGACGGCAGCAAACAGCAATTCCCCGAAGTGATCAATTTCCAGTTCGGCAAGGCGCAAGCCATGCGTTATGGCGAGAATCCCCATCAGGGCGCCGCGTTTTATGTGGAGAAGGATGCGAAGGAAGCCTCGATTGCCAGCGCACGCCAGCTGCAAGGCAAGGAACTCTCGTACAACAACATCGGCGATGCCGATGCCGCGCTGGAATGCGTGAAGCAATTTGACGGCGTGCCCGCCTGTGTCATCGTCAAACATGCCAACCCATGCGGCGTGGCGATCGGTGCCAACCTGCTGGAAGCGTATGACCGCGCCTACAAAACCGACACCGAATCTGCGTTCGGCGGCATCATTGCCTTCAATGGCGAGCTGGATGCCAAGACCGCTTCCGCCATCGTCGAGCGCCAGTTTGTGGAAGTGATCATTGCACCCAGGGTATCGAAGGCGGCGAGTGACGTGGTGGCGGCGAAGAAAAATGTGCGCCTGCTCGAATGCGGCCAATGGGGCCGTGAGCCGGCCTTGCGCATGGATTTCAAACGCGTCACCGGCGGCCTTCTGGTGCAGCATGCCGACCTCGCGCTCTACAACGAACTCAAAGTAGTCAGCAAGCGCAAGCCGACAGAAGCAGAAATGGCGGACTTGCTGTTTGCCTGGCGCGTGGCCAAATTTGTGAAGTCCAACGCCATCGTGTACGCCAAGGGCAACGTGACCATAGGCGTGGGTGCCGGCCAGATGAGCCGCATCAATTCCGCGCGCATCGCCGCGATCAAGGCAGAGCACGCAGGCTTGAAAGTGGAAGGTTCCGTCATGGCCTCCGATGCCTTCTTCCCTTTCCGCGATGGCATCGACTCCGCAGCCAAGTCCGGTATCGTTGCCGTGATTCAGCCCGGCGGCTCGATGCGCGACGATGAAGTCATTGCCGCAGCGGATGAACACGGCATGGCGATGGTATTTACCGGCATGCGTCATTTCAGGCATTAATCTGATCGTCCATCAGGGTGTTCATGTGTTGTAGGAGCCCGACTTGTCGGGCGATCTCAAGAGACATGGCGCAACAAGTTGCGCTCCTACCACTTGCTTTACGATAAATTTGAGGTTGTTATGAAGATTTTGGTTGTGGGTAACGGTGGTCGTGAGCACGCGCTGGCGTGGCGTCTGGCGCAGGGTGTGCGCGTGCAGAAGGTGTTTGTTGCCCCGGGCAATGCGGGCACAGCACTGGAAGACGGCGTGGAGAATCTCGCGATCACCGGTATCCCCGAGCTGCTGGCTTTTGCCATCAGCGAAAATATCCACTTCACCGTGGTCGGCCCGGAAGCGCCGCTGGCTGCGGGTATCGTCGATGCCTTCCGTGCCGCGGGGCAGGCCATCTTCGGCCCAACCAAGGCCGCAGCGCAGCTGGAATCCTCCAAGGATTTCGCCAAGCGTTTCATGATCCGCCACAACATTCCCACCGCATTCTTCGAGACCTTTAGCGACATCGCGGCGGCCAAGGCCTATGTGGAAAAGCACGGTGCGCCTATCGTGATCAAGGCCGACGGGCTGGCGGCGGGCAAGGGCGTGGTGGTGGCGGCGAGCAAGGAAGAAGCCTTCGCTGCCATCGACATGATGCTGTCGGACAACAAGCTGGGTGATGCCCGCCCTGATCTTGGGCAAAAGGAAAGTTCGCGCGTGGTGATAGAAGAATTCCTCGAAGGCGAAGAAGCCAGCTTTATCGTCATGGTGGACGGCAAGCACGTGCTGCCACTGGCCACCAGCCAGGATCACAAGCGTTTGCAGGACGCAGACCGCGGCCCCAACACCGGCGGCATGGGCGCCTACTCTCCGGCTCCGGTCGTCACGCCGACGCTGCACGCGCGCGCGCTGCGCGAAGTGATCAAGCCGGTGGTGCAGGGCATGGAAGCCGAAGGCATCACCTACACCGGCTTTCTCTATGCCGGACTGATGATCGATGCGGCGGGCAACCTCAAGGTGCTGGAATTCAATTGCCGCATGGGCGACCCGGAAACCCAGCCCATCATGATGAGATTGAAGAGCGACCTGTCGGTGCTGGTCGAACATGCCATCGCCGGCACGCTCAACAAGGTGGACGTGGATTGGGATATCCGCGCCGCCCTCGGTTATGTGATGGCCTCCGCCAATTACCCCGACACCCCGCGCCTGGGCGATGTGATTACCGGCCTGCCCAAGGCGGAAGAAGACGCGCACGTGTTTCATGCCGGCACGACCCTGAAAGACGGCACGGCGGTTACCAACGGCGGGCGCGTGCTGTGACACCGCACTGGGCGGCAACGTCAAGGCAGCACAACGCCGCGCTTACCAGTTCGGCGAGAACATCCACTTCAGCGGCAGCCAGATGCGCACCGACATCGGCTACCGTGCAATCAATCCCAGGAAGTAATTGCAGCGCGCCAGTGCTACTACCCGTTCTCTCGCCGCACATTTGCGGCGCGGCGGCCTTATCGCCTATCCCACGGAATACTGCTACGGCCTCGGCTGCGATCCGCGCAACTACCGTGCCGTCAAACGCCTGCTCAAACTCAAGCAACGCCCGCAACACAAGGGACTGATCCTCATTGCCGCGCAGTACGCGCAGCTTGCCCGTTTCCTCTTGCCCATCACTGCCGCACAGCAGGAAAAATTGCGTGAGGACGGCGCACAGACCGTCACCTACCTGATGCCCGTCTACGCGAATGTGCCGCGCTGGCTGCGCGGCATGCATGACACGCTCGCCGTGCGCATCACCGCCCACCCTGTGGCAGCGGCGCTGTGCAATGTGCTCGGCATGGCGCTGGTGTCGACCAGCGCCAATCGCAGCGGTGCGCAGCCGCTGCGCACTTATGCCGAATGCCTGCGCCAGTTTGGCGCTGAGGTGCGGGTGCTGCCGGGACGCGTGGGTCGCCGCAAAAAACCATCCACGATACGCGCCTGGGGTGATGGTAAAATCGTGCGTCAATAATAATTTTTAATTGGAGGAAGCATGGATAGCGCCGCAGTCAAAGAATACCTGCTCGAATTGCAGGATCTCATCGTCACCCGCCTGGAACAGGTGGACGGCAAGAAGTTCATCCGCGACAAATGGGAGCGTCCGGCGGGCGGCACGGGGATTGGCTCGGGCGGCGGCATCAGCTGCATCATCGAGGAAGGCAATGTGCTGGAGCGCGGCGGGGTGGCGTTCTCACACGTGCAGGGCGACAAGATGCCGGCCTCGGCCACCGCACACCGCCCCGAGCTGGCAGGCTGCAGCTGGGAGGCGATGGGCGTGTCTCTGGTGATGCACCCGCGCAACCCCTACGCGCCTACCTCGCATGCCAACGTGCGCATGTTCATGGCGAAGAAACCCAACGGAGAAACCGTGTTCTGGTTCGGCGGCGGCATGGACCTCACCCCGTATTACGGCTTCGAAGAAGACGCGGTGCATTTCCACCAGGCCTGCAAAAATTCGCTCGCCCCTTTCGGTGGGGATCTGCATGCGAAATACAAGAAGTGGTGCGACGAATATTTCTACCTCAAGCACCGCGATGAGCAGCGCGGTGTGGGCGGCATTTTCTTCGACGACCTGTCCGAGCCGGATTTTGCCACCGCCTTTGCCATCCAGCAAAGCGTGGGCGATCACTACCTGTCGGCCTATGTGCCGCTGCTGGAAAAGCGCAAGGACACGCCCTACGGCGAACGCGAGCGCGATTTCCAGCTGTACCGGCGCGGACGTTATGTCGAGTTCAACCTTGTTATCGACCGCGGCACCATCTTCGGCCTGCAGTCCAACGGCCGTACCGAGTCCATCCTGCTGTCCATGCCGCCCTTGGTGAAATGGCGCTACGACTGGCATCCCGAAAAGGGCACGCCGGAGGCAGAACTGTACGAGAAATTCATCGTGCCCAGGGAATGGGTGTAGCAAATGAAACCCGCCGCGAGGCGGGTTTCTGATTGCAAGCTCAAATTATAAAGTGCTGGAGCCGACTAGAGCGGCTGCTCAGTACTGCCAGAAGCCGTCGACATCGTCACCAATCAGCCTGCCTAACAGCGGCCACTCGAAGATAAGCGGCGCGTGTCCGTTTCGTCATAAAATGTTGCCGTACAAATTTCTTGAAAACAGTCCTATTTGCTGTCATACGAGGAGATTAGTACATACGTCGTATTTGCGAATGGTTTGATATTATTAGTTCACGGATTAGTACTCAGGCGGATGCTGTAACAGAGTTTGGGGCCGATTGTTCAGTCCAATATTTGATACGGCTCCATCGTAATCGACTCAAGCTTGCCGCCCAGCATGACCAGATGTCCTTCCCGCCGCGAGTTGCCGGTTTCGCTGAATTCGAAACGGTAGGTGCGGCAAAACACTCTTCGCCCTGTGTGGTCACGCCCCAGCCGCAGCTTGGCGCTGGCGACGGTGTCGTCGAGAAATTGCAGGCCCAGTTCGTCGCAGGCGCGGCGCCCATATCTCCGGGCGAGTTCGAGTGCGCGCAGGCTGTTGAACCAGTACCATCCGAGTACACCCAGCACAAACAACATAAGCAAACTTGCCGTATCCATTAGTTAATAAATCCTGAATGAGTCACTGCGAAATTTTATCCGATTATGGTGTACGCTTTGATCAAATAACCTATTCAGATCGCTTTATCCCAAGATTGCCTTATCGATAGCGGCAAACAATATATGGAATATTTACGCCCCTGGAAACTCATCACGCTGGCCATCGGTATGGCGTTGCTGATTGCCGGCTCGTTCTACTACCAGGCACCCGATTGGGATATCCCCATCAGCCTGATCATGGCCATCCTGGCCTACCTCACTGCGCCGTGGTCTTTGCGTGTGCTGATCGAGCGGAGGTGGAAACTTTTCCCCGCGATGTTGTTGGCAACCTGGTTCAGCGTGGATGGAAGTTACTGGATTTACTGGCACTACACCAACCCTGTCGCTCTGGACATGATGCGCGAGGCAAATTTTTTTGCATCGCTTTCCCTTTACGGAATCTGCGGTGTTGTATGGCTGTACCGCGGCAGCCTGCGCGAGTTTGTCAAAGATGCGTGGCGGTTTAATATTTGAAGCATACCTAGGGTCGAGAAAGGGGGGCTGCATGGCGGCGATAATGAATTACGCTAGCAGCATGAACTCGGGTAGGATGCATTCATGCGTCACCCGATGCTATTTTCTGTGTGCCGCGATCAAGTGCGCAGGCTTTGTTTTCACCACCTTTAACGACTATGCCGCAACACATTTATTCTCCCCCGGCAGACGCTAACAAGAGCCCAAAAGACTGGTATCTGTCGGTCAGCAGCAGGCCCGGTTTCGTGCACGACGAGGCGCAGGAGCGCGCCGTGGCGGAGCTGGATCTGCTATGGCACGAGCTGGTGGATTTCAAGGCCAGGCGCAATCATTTTCTGGGGCGCAGCCTGCTCAGCCCACAGGTGCCGAAAGGCCTGTATTTCTGGGGTGGCGTTGGGCGCGGCAAGACTTTCCTGATGGATGTGTTTTACGACTGCGTGCCATACAGACGCAAGCGCCGCATCCATTTTCACAACTTCATGGCCGAGGTGCATCGCGAGTTGAAACGTCTGGCTCACGAGAAAGATCCGCTGCTCGTTTTGGCGGACAACATCGCCCGCGCCACGCGCCTGTTGTGCTTCGACGAGTTTCACGTCAGCGACATTGCCGATGCGATGATACTGGGGCGCCTGCTGGAAGCCATGTTTGCACGCGGCGTGGTGCTGATGATCACCTCCAACCAGGCGCCGGACAACCTCTATCTTCACGGCCTGCAGCGGCAGAAATTCCTGCCCGCCATCGCGCTGCTCAAACACGAATTGCGCGTGGTCAATGTGGATGGAGGGAATGACTACCGCCTGCGCACGATGATTCGTGCGCCGCTGTTTATGCTGTCTGCGGATGCAAGCAGCGATGCACACATGCAGGCCATGTTCGAGCGCCTGAGCGGGGGCTCGCAGCAGGACGCGCAGCATATCGAGATATTGGGGCGGCAGATCGCGGCGAAGCGCGTGGCGCATGGCGTTGTCTGGTTCGAGTTCGACGTCCTGTGCGGCGGACACCGCGACCAGACAGATTACCTGGAGATCGCGCACCAGTTTCACACGGTGTTTATCTCGCACATCCCCCTGCTGGGTGCGGAGCAGGGGGCGGCGGCGCAGCGCTTTATCTGGCTGGTGGATGTGTTTTACGACAACCGCGTAAAGCTGGTCATCTCCGCTGCGGCCATCCCCCACAAACTTTGCAGCGGGGGCTTGCAGGCTCACGAGTTTGCCCGCAGCGCCAGCCGCCTGGTGGAAATGCAGAGCAGGGATTACCTGGCCCTGCCGCACCAGGCGGAAGGCGTGAGCCTGAATTTGCCCGCGTAGCCGGGCCGCTGGCAGGGCGATTGAATTTGTGCGCCAAACGGCGTAGATTTGCCGCTTCAATTCGCAAGAGCAGGTTCTTTTCAGATAACGATCTAAAGCTGGCAAGGCTGGTGGCAAACATTCCCAAGATCCCCGGGAATATCCTGAACAAGGAGTCACGATGGATAGTGTCGATCTTTCCGTACTCAAGTCTCTGCAGGAGTGGCAGGCAGGGGGGCTTCCGCTGTGGCTGGTGACGGTGGTGGAAACCTTCGGCTCCAGCCCGCGTCCGCCGGGCGCCATGCTGGCCCTGCGCGGTGACGGCGTGGCGGTGGGTTCCGTGTCGGGCGGCTGCATCGAGGACGATCTCGTGCTGCGCGCACAGCGCGGCCAATTGGTGCTCGATCGCTGCGAGGTGGTCGCATACGGCGTCACGCGCGAAGAGGCGCAGCGTTTCGGTTTGCCTTGCGGCGGTGCCATGCGCCTGGTCATAGAGCCGGTAGGCAAGCAGGCCTGGGTTGGACAAGTCCTGCAACTGGTACAGTCGCATCGGTTGCTGAGGCGCACGCTGCATCTCGATTCTTTGCAGGTGGTTATCGACAACGCCAGCCGCAGCGACAGCATGCGCTTCGACGGCGCAACGCTTGCCAGCGTGCACGGCCCGTGCTGGCGCATGCTCATCATCGGCGCCGGACAGACTTCCTCTTATCTCGCACGCATGGCATTGGCGCTTGATTACAAGGTTATCGTCTGCGATCCGCGCGCAGAAATGCGCCAGACCTGGGACGTGGCCGATACTACTCTGACGGGCGCGATGCCCGACGACGCGGTGCTGGCACTGCAAGCCGACGCCACAACCGTCATTATCGCGCTGACCCATGATCCCAAGCTGGACGACATGGCGCTGCTGGAGGCGCTGAAGTCGCCGGCGTTTTATGTCGGAGCACTGGGCTCCCAGGCCAATAATGCAAAGCGCCGCGCGCGCCTGGCATTGTTCGATCTCAGCTCCGATGAAATTGCCCGCTTGCACGGGCCGGTAGGCCTGGACATCGGCAGCCGTACGCCACCGGAGATCGCCGTGTCCATCCTCGCGCATCTGATTTCCTGCCGCAACCAGCCGGCACCAGCAGCCGGTGCTACTCAAGCTGTCAATCAGTCCCCGGCCATCGCTTAGGCTCAGGCCATCAACCAGGAGGTATGCTCATGATCTCTCTAACTATCAACGGAAAAACAACCAGGGTCGATGCCGATCCCGGTACACCATTGCTCTGGGTGCTGCGCGACCACCTGCAATTGACCGGCACCAAATACGGCTGTGGCATCGCTCAATGCGGCGCGTGCACCGTGCACCTGGATGGTCGCGCTGTCCGTTCCTGCGTCACGCCGGTGTCGATGGCGAGCGGAAAACACGTCACCACCATCGAAGGCCTCGCCGAAACCGCGCTGGGAAAAACGGTGCAATCGGCTTGGCAGGAAGTGGACGTGCCGCAATGCGGTTACTGTCAGTCCGGCCAGATCATGGCGGCCACCGCGCTGCTCAAGGAGAATCCTCACCCCAGCGAATCACAGATCTCTGCCGCGATGGATGGCATCCTGTGCCGTTGCGGCACCTACAACCGCATCCGCGCGGCGATCCAGCAGGCGGCCGAACACCAGATTATTGCGGAAAGCAAGGGAGGCGCCAAATGAAAACCCAAATTGAAAACATGACCGGGCATGAAGCTTCACGCCGCATATTCCTCAAGGGTTCCGCCGCATTGATGGGCGGATTGGTGATCGGCTTTTATCTGCCGCTGAAAAGCGGCCGCGCCTATGCAGCGGATGCGCCGCCGAAACCCGTTTACCCGCCCAACGCTTTTATCCGTATCGCGGCTGACGACAGTATCACCATCGTGGTCAACAAGTCGGAGATGGGGCAGGGTGTCTACACCTCGCTGCCGATGCTGATCGCGGAAGAGCTGGAAGCGGACTGGAGCCGCATAGTCGTCGAGTCTGCGCCGGTGGCTGCGGTGTATAACCACACGGGCATGCCGATGCAACTGACCGGGGGCAGCACCAGTATCGCGACATCGTGGGAGCAGATGCGGCGCGTGGGCGCCAATGCCAGGGTGATGCTGATCCGCGCTGCGGCCGAGCAATGGGGCGTGCCGGAAAGCGAATGCCATGCCGAGAACAGCCGGGTGATCCATGCCAGCAGCGGCAAGCATTCGAGTTACGGCGCGCTGGCCGATGCCGCGGCGAAACAGCAGATGCCGGACAATGTCGTGCTCAAGTCGCCCGCGGATTTCAAGATCATCGGCAAGGCGACGAAACGTCTCGATACGCCTGCGAAGATTAACGGCACTGCGCAGTTCGGCATCGACGTTTATCTGCCCGGCATGCTGACGGTGCTGATCGCGCGCAGCCCGGTATTCGGCGGCAAGGTAAAAAAATATGATGCGACCGAGGCGCTCAAGATCGCAGGCGTGCAGGGCGTGTATCAGGTGCCTACGGGAATTGCAGTTGCCGCGAGCGGTTTCTGGCCGGCCAGGACTGCGCGCGACCTGCTGGAAATCGAATGGGACGAAGGCCCTGGTGCGGCGCTCTCCACGCCGCAAATGATCGCGGAATATCTCGCACTGGCGCAACAGCCGGGTGCCGTGGCGCGCAAGGATGGCGATACAGAACAGGGTTTGAAGGCGGCGCACAAGTTGGTCCGTGCCGAATATGAATTGCCTTATCTGGCGCACGCCGCGATGGAGCCGCTCAACGTGGCGGTGGATCTCCAGCCCGGACATTGCAGTATCTGGACCGGCACCCAGGCGCAGACCATGGACCGCGCGATGGCGGCAAAGACTGCGGGGCTCAAGCCGGAACAGGTGGAGATCCATACGACCTTCCTCGGCGGCGGTTTTGGGCGGCGCGCCAATCCGCGCTCCGATTTCGTGATCGAGGCGGTGCAGGCGGCGCTGGTGAGCGGCCGGCCGATCAAGGTGGTGTGGACGCGCGAGGACGACATGCGCGGCGGTAACTACCGGCCGATGTGGGCCGACCGCATCGAGGCGGGTATATCGAAAGACGGCAAGCCGCTGCTGTGGAAGCACACCATCGTCGGCCAGTCCATCGTTGCCGATACGCCGTTCGAAGGGTTTATGGTGCATAACGGCATCGACATTACTTCGGTGGAAGGCGCATCGACACTGCCTTATGTGATTCCCAACCTGCAGGTTGATCTGCACAGCCCGAAGAATGCGGTGCCGGTGCAGTGGTGGCGCTCGGTCGGCCATTCGCATACGGCGTTTGTGGTCGAGACGATGATAGACGAGCTGGCACATCTTGCCGGCCGCGACCCGGTGGCCTACCGGCTGGCCCATCTGCCTGCCGCTTCGCGTTACCGCGGCGTGCTGCAACTGGCCGCGCAAGAAGCCGGCTGGGGCAAGAAGAAATTGCCGGCTAAGCATGCCTACGGTGCGGCGGTGCACAAGTCGTTCGACAGCTATGTGGCGGAGATCGCCGAGGTGTCGCTGGAGAACGGCAAGATACGCGTGCATCGCGTCGTCGCTGCGGTGGATTGCGGCATGGTGATCAACCCCGACGGCGTGCGCCAGCAGCTAGAAAGCGCGGTCGCCTACGGACTCTCCGCCGCTTTGCACGGTGCGATCACGCTGGAAAACGGCCAGGTGGTGCAATCCAATTTTCACGACTATGCGCCGCTGCGTTTTTCCGAAATGCCGCGGATCGAGGTGCATATCGTGGCGAGCAGCGAGCCGCCTTCCGGCATCGGCGAACCGGGCACGCCGCCGATCGCCCCGGCGGTTGCCAACGCGGTGTTCACACTGACCGGCAAGCGCTTGCGCCGCCTGCCTTTCGACCGGGAAACCCTTGTCTGATGCTGCTCCAGAGGCAATTGCAGCAGTCGTGCTGGCAGCGGGTGCATCGCGCCGCTTCGGCTCGGACAAGTTGCTGTATCCGTTGACGCTGCATGGCGTGACATTGCCACTCGCCGCACACAGTCTGTTGCCCTGGCTGGATTCATTCGGACATGCCACAGTCGTGGTCAGGCCGGGAGCGGAAATGTTTTGCAGTGCGATTGCTTCCGCGCTTGGCACTGGCAGGTCGGGGGCAATCCGCTGGGTCGTATGTGCGGATGCCGTGCAGGGCATGGCTGCCAGCCTGGCCTGCGGCGTGCGCGCAAACCGTGATGCTGCCGGTTGGCTGATAGGTCTGGCCGATATGCCAGTTGTGCCAACGCCAGCGATTGCGGGTGTGCGCAATGCGCTGGCGGCCGGGGCCGCCCTGGCCGCGCCTTCCCGCGCTGGCAGGCGCGGCCATCCGGTCGGGTTTGCCAGTCGTTACCGCGAAGAATTACTGGCGCTGCAGGGTGATAGCGGAGCCCGACATCTGCTGCAACGCGATGAGCATGATGTGGTAACTATCCATGTCGGGCATGCCGGAATCTTTGCCGACATCGATATGCCAGGCGATCTGCAACATCTGTGAAATACGCCGGGTACTGCCAGCGGCAGTACCCGCGATGGTCAACGAAAAATCCAGCCTGGCGTTTAACGAGTGTCAGTTTTGACACTCGCAGGTCTGTGTCAGCCAGATAGATTTGTTGAGTTTATAAATCAAATGAAGGGGTAATGATCATGAAATATAGGTCGACGTTTTCCGGCGTTCAATTAAATCGCTTAACACTTCTTGCGGGCGTGTTCTGCCTGGCTTTGTCGGCGGGTGTTGCAGCGGAAGAAGCCAAGCCCTGTGCCGAAGATGCCGCAAGGCTGTGCAAAGGGGTAGCGCACGGCGAGGGGCGAGTGGCGAAGTGCATGCAAGAGCATGAACAAGAATTGTCCCCTGCGTGCAAGCAAAAAATTGCTGCATCTAAAGAGAAGGCCAAAGATTTTGCTGCGGCCTGCAAACAAGATGCGCAAAAGAATTGCAAAGATGTAAAACCCGGCGGCGGCAGGATTTTGCAATGCCTCAAACAGCATGAAGCGACACTCTCTCCTGAGTGCAAAGAAAAGATGTCACAGGCGAAAGGCAAGAAATAGCCGGCTCGGCTGGCCAGGCTCAAGGAGTCAGGCTGTATGAATAATTTCAGGAGAGATGTGCTGAAATGTGCGCTGCCGCAGAAACGGCAGTGCATACGTGTTACCCCTAAGCCTTGTTCAACCCCAGCGTAGCCAGATTCCTGCCCCTTACCTGTTTTAGCAGCTCTGCATTGTCGACCAGCGATGCGCCGTAAGACGGCACCATGGCTTGCATTTTTTCTTGCCACTCGCGGCTGTGCATTTGCTGGGCGAAGCTGCGTTCGATGATCTGTATCATCGCCTGCACCACGGTCGAGGCGCCGGGGGAGGCGCCCAGCAAGGCAGCCAGGGAGCCGTCACTGGCGGTGACGATTTCTGTGCCGAACTCCAGTTTGCCGCCTTTGATGTTGCAGTCCTTGATGATCTGCACGCGTTGCCCGGCATGGGCCAGGTGCCAGTCTTCCGCACGGGCCTGCGGGTAGTAATTGAGCAGGGCCTTGATGCGTTGCTGGCGCGACTGCATCACCTCGCCTATCAGGTAGCGGGTCAGATCCATATTGGCCCAACCTGCCGACACTATCTGTTTGAGGTTGTTCGACTTGACCGATTTGATCAGGTCGAGGAACGAGCCCTTTTTCTGGAACTTGGTGGTGAAGCCGGCATAAGGGCCGAACAGCAATGCAGGCTTGCCGTTGATGATGCGCGTATCCAGATGCGGCACCGACATGGGCGGTGCGCCCAGAGGGGCTTTGCCGTAGACCTTGCAGCCATGCTGGCGCACGACATCGGGATTCTGGCACACCAGCCATTGCCCGCTGACCGGGAAGCCGCCATAGCCAAGGCTTTCCGGGATGCCGGATTTTTGCAGCAGCGGCAGCGCACCGCCGCCGGCACCGAGGAAAACGAAGCCGGCCACGATGGTTCTGTTCTTGTTGTTTTTATTATCGTGCACATGAACATGCCAGTGCCCCTTTTTATCCTGCTTGAGCGAGCGCACCGAGTGACCCAGCATCAGCTCAAAATTCGGGTTGCTGACCAGCGTTTTCACCATGCTGCGCGTGAGCGCGCCGAAGTCGATGTCGGTGCCGTATTTCACCTGCGTGGCGGCGACTGGCTGGGCAGGGTCGCGTTGCTGCATGACCAGCGGCATCCACTGCTTGAGCAGCGCCGGGTCTTCACTGTATTCCATGTCCGCAAACTGGGGATGCGTGTGCAGACGCTGGAAACGCTTGCGCAGAAAAGCCACGTCTTCCTTGCCCCACACAAAGCTCTGGTGCGGGGTGGGGTTGATGAAGGTGTGCGCTGGCGGCAGCAGCTGCTGCTCCACCAGATAAGACAGCAGTTGCAGGGTCACTTCAAAGTCAGCATTGATGGCCAGGGCGCGCTTTACCTCTACGCTGCCATCCGCCTTCTGCGGTGTGTAATTCAGTTCGCAGTAGCCGGCATGGCCGGTGCCGGCGTTGTTCCAGCCATCCGTGCTTTCATGCGCCACGTGATCCAGCCGCTCCACCATTTTGATTTTCAGTGCAGGGTCCAGCTGCGTGAGCAGGGTGCCGAGGGTGGCGCTCATGACGCCGCCGCCGACCAGCAAGACATCAACGTTGATTATGGACATGACTTCCTAACTACCGCGCGGGTAATTGTTTATGCCGGCGCGCCTGCGGCGCAAAGACAGAGGCATCAGAGTTGCGACTGGATGCAGCGGTTGCGCCCCGCTTCCTTCGCCTCGTACAGGGCGCTGTCTGCATTCTTAATGATTTTCTCGAAATCCGGATGGCCGTTGTAAGTGGCGATGCCGATGCTGACCGTGACGTTCGTCGTCTTGCCCTCGCCCACCCGGAATGATTCCGCTTCGAAACGACGGCGCATGGTTTCGGCCACAGTCAAGGCGCGTTCCTTGTCGACTTCGACCAGCACGACGAGCAATTCCTCGCCGCCGAAGCGGAAAATGAAATCGCCCGCCCGCACGCTGGACGAGACTATATCCGCCGCCTGCTGCAGCACCATGTCGCCGCCCGCGTGGCCAAAGGTGTCGTTGATGTTCTTGAAGTGATCGAGATCGAGCAGCAGCAACGAGAATGGAACGCCGCTGCGTCTGGCCAGTGTCACTTCACGCGTCAGCACCGAAGGCAGAAAGCGCCGGTTGAGCAGGCGGGTAAGCGCATCGCGCCCGCTCTCCACTTCGATAAAGCGGTCGAACAAACCGCCGAGCAGAAATTTGATTTCGGCAATGCCCGACTCGAGTTCCTTCATCAGGGAGCGGGCATCTTCACGATTGTTGCGGGCATTGAACAGGCGGCGAGTCAGAGATTGTTCGACTTCCTCGACACGCTGGCGGATGTGCACAAGCTCGGGTGCTGATTCAAACACAATGGAAGCCTTGTGGTGCAGCCATATGCCGAACTCGGAATGCTGGATGGCCGGCAACTCTTCCTCTTTCGTTTCCGCCAAGAGGCCGAGCAGCAGTTGTTGCGTCCATTCCAGCAGGGCGGCACGCTGGCGTTCGCGCTCCGCCAGCATGTTCTGTCCCAATGCGAACATGCGATAGACCTCGTCGGCGCGGGAGTGCTTCTCCATGCCGACGACAAACGAGTCGGTCATCGCATCGAGCGCCAGCTCCAGCGTCTCAAACACGAAGTTGGTTGCCTTGACCAGGTCGCCGCGGGCGAGATCGGTATTGACCAGATGCGCGCTGATCGCGTGCTTCAACAGGCGTGCGCCGCGCATCACCAGCGTGATCGGGATGTGAATGCGCGCGTGCACCTCGCCGACATGGCACTGAGTCTGGTAGAGTTGAATCGGGTCCTGTTTTCCCACAGAGAACAGCTCGCGCAACCAGCCCTGCATGGAAGAATTCAGGCGTTGGCTGACCAGCTCGTGGTCGAGGAACGGCTTGGCCTCTTCGTCTGCCAGCATGTCGTTGTAGAACAGCTGGGCCAGTTCTGCGGCGTTGCGTTTGACGATGGCGCTGACCAGTTGCCTGACAGATTCCGGAGTGTGCTGTAATAACTGCTGCCAGTCGGCGACAAATTCATTGCTTCTGTTCTGCTGGGGCACGATGTACTTCCAATAATTTTAACTGCGCCATTCTACCATTTTGCAGCTTTGCGCTTGCAATGCGCTAGTTCGGGCCAGGCAACAGAATTGCCCGCGCCCTTTTCCTGCGGCCAGATGATGCGCTGTTTGCGTGCCCGGGATTGGATGAAAAAACGCGCATCGTACTGCATGCGCGTTGAGCGAGTAGCGGTGAAACTGTGCGATCAGCCAGTTTTGCGCAGGTAGTGTTTTGCATAACGCTCGTTAAGGCGAGCGACAGGCAACAGGATGAACAGGTCGGCGGTGTTGAAATCCGCATCCCATGCGGGCTCGCCCGCGATGTAAGCGCCCATGCGCAAACAGCCTTTGATGAGTGGCGGGATGATGACATCCAGGTTCTGGTTCAGCGACTGCCACGGCAGGGGGCAGTGCGGAAACACGCGATATTCCGCCGGTGCCGCGTGTGTCTTATATAGCTGGTTGAACACGCTGGCGGCGTAGTGTCCGCCGTCACGCATGTTGATGCTGGCGCAGCCGATCAGATATTCGTGCTGGTGCTGGATGACGTAGTCGGCCAGCCCGCCCCACAGTTGGGTGATGGTGGCGCCGTCGCGGTAGTCAGGATGCACGCAGGAGCGATCGACCTCGACCATGTGCGCGCGCAGATGCGCCAGTCGCTCCATGTCGAATTCGGTCTCGGCGTAGTAACCGCCGGCGGCAACAGCCTGTTCCGGCGGCATGATGCGATGGGTGCCGACTACACGGTCGGTGTCCCTGTCGCGCACCAGCATGTGTTCGCAGTATTTGTCGAAGCGGTCATTATCCAGGCCCGCTGCTGAGTTGGGCAGCCTGGCGCCCATCTCCTCGGAGAACACCTTGTAGCGGATGCGCTGTGCTTCTTCGAACTCGGCTCCGGTGCGTGCCAGGCTGCAGAATAGTCGGTTGTCGGGCTGCTGGGCAGGGTGCGACTGTGCGGCGTTCATCAATGCTGACATCGTTAATCCTCCTGTTGGGCTGATGGCGGCAGATTAGCGCTGCTTTATTGCGCGGGTGTTACGGCGATATTAAAAATGGGTTAAATCGCGTCTCGACGGCGATTCTGCAATGGGCTGATCGGACAGCTCGCCAGATCGGGTTAACGCAGCTTGGCCAAATATTTATCCAGCTGCGCTGCGAATGCCTGGCGCTCGCTGTTGCTGAAACCGGAAGGCCCGGAAATATCCACGCCGCTGCCGCGCAGCTCTTCCATAAAGTTGCGCAGGGTGAGGCGCTGCTGGATGTTGTCCGCGGTGTAAAACTCGCCGCGCGGATTGAGGGCGTGGCCGCCGCGTTCGATGACTTGCGCTGCCAGGGGAATGTCGGCGGTGATCACCAGGTCGCCCGGCTGCATCTTTTGCACGATGTGGTTGTCGGCCACGTCGAAGCCGGCCGGCACCTGCAGCGCGCGGATAAAAGGCGAAGGCGGCACGCGCAGCATCTTGTTGGCGACCAGCGTGGTCGTGATCTGTGTGCGTTGTGCGGCGCGAAACAGGATTTCCTTGATCACGCCGGGGCAGGCATCGGCATCAACCCAGATCTGCATGTCAGCTGCTGAAGGCTGTCTTCATCGCCGCGATCATGTAAGCGACATCCTGAACGCCGGCGCTTTCGCGCAGGCTGTGCATGGCCCACATGGGCGAGCCGACATCCACGCTGGCCACGCCCAGGCGCGCGGCGATGGTCGGGCCTATGGTGCTGCCGCAGCCGAGATCGGTGCGATGGGTGTAGTTCTGGCAAGGTACGCCAGCACTTTCGCACAGGGTGATAAAGCGCGCGGCAGTGACCGCATTGGTGCTGTAGCGCTGGTTGGAATTGGTCTTGATCACAGGTCCCGCGTTGACCATCACGCGATGGTTGGGTTCGTAGGCGTTGGGGAAATTGGGCTGATAGGCATGCGCCATGTCGGCACTGATAAAGAAGCTGTGTGCCGCGGCGCAATGCTGTTCCTCTTCATCCAGTCCCAGCGCCAGGGATATGCGCCCGATGACATCGCCGGCAAAACTTCCGCCCGCACCCGCGGCGCTCTCGCTGCCGACTTCCTCGTGGTCGAAAAATGCGGCTATCGCGGTGGTCGCAGGGGATGCGGTGTCCAGCAGCGCGCTCAGCGCTGCGTGGCAGGAGGCGAGATTGTCGAGCTGGCTTGCGGCGATGAATTCCTGCTCTGCCCCCCAGAAAGTGCCGGGCTGGGTGTCGAACACATTGAGTTCGCAGGTCAGAATTTCCTGCGCGCTCACCTCCAATTTGCTGGCGAGATGGTTATGGAACTGTTCGCGTGCAGATGATTTTTCGTCGGCGATGCCATACAGCAGCGGCAGCTCGGTCTGTTTGTTGAGTTTGAGGCCTTGCTCGTTCACTTCGCGATTCATGTGGATGGCGAGATTGGGCAGGCGCAGCAGAGGCTGTTCGAATTTGATCAGGCGCGTTTCGAAACCATCCGCTGTGCGTATGTTGACGCGCCCGGCCAGGCTCAAATCGCGATCGGTAAACGTGGCCAGTATCGGCCCTCCGTATATTTCCACGCCCAGCCGCACCATGCCGTCGCTCGCATGCGCCGCATTGGTTTTCAGGCGCAGCCCGGGTGAATCGGTGTGCGCGCCAATCATGCGAAAACCGCTGTCCCCAAGCGGCTTATGGCCGGGCTTGAAGGCGATAAGCGAAGCGCCGCCGCGCATCACGTAATAGCCGCGTCCTGCCTCCAGCTTCCAGCGCTGCGTTTCCTGCAGCTGCACGAAGCCTTGCGCCTGCAGCCGCTGCTCCATGGTTTGTACCGCATGCCACGGGCTGGGACTGGCATCGATGAATTGCAGCAGGTCTTGCGCGTGGGAGCGGGCTTCGGTGGTGATGGGCATGATGGTGTGATGAAGTTGGGTTGGCCAGTTTTCTGGGGACTATTCTACAACCTGGCCGGCCAATATCGAAGCAGCATGCTTGGCACTTGCGAGTGCACGTCAAAATGTGGTGGCATCTTGTATCATGCGCACGTTCCATTTTATTTAAGTCTGTGCATCATCTATGTATTTCACCAAATCTTTGCGCGCCAGGAATCGCTTCCTGATGGCGACCATTATTTCATTGCTGGTTTCAGGATGCGGACTGAACGTCCTGACAGCCAAAACTGATGCGCCCACTCTCGCGGCATCGCCTGTGGTCCATGAGCCACCCATTGTTGACGAGGGGATTCGCTTTGTCTGCGCGCCTGCAAGCCTTGAGCGGATAGCGGCGGAGATGCCGGAATATCTTTCCGCTTTGGGAATCGCAGCAGCCTGGGTTGTGAACAGGGACGATGCGGCGAATGGGGCACTGATATTTACCCTGAATACCCCCAAGGGGGAATTCGAGACGCTCAGTTTTAAAGACAGGCCCGAGTTTGCAATTCGCGACCATGTTGATCAACTCCCCGCGAGTAATGGAAAAACAACCAGGGTCGTGACTGTTTCCAGAAAGGAAATTTTGCTGGCGCTGCTGCAGCATGGTCGTGTTACCACGTTTGATGGGCTCAATTGCGATGTGGATGCACTCAAGGAACATGTGGAGCTGCGCCAGAACATCGTGAGCTGGGCGGAAAATCTCAGCTGGGAATGGCCCGATGGCGGCCCGGCCGAATGGAACACAAAATACTGGAAGCGCGGCACGCCATTGGCCAATGTGAGCCTGCATGAAGCCTTTGACGACGTGTTCAAGAACCAGAGCAACTATGCCATCGGCTGCTACACGGCCACCAAGCTGGTCATGGTGCAGGGGGTTCTGGATTATTACCACCGCGTCAGGCCCAATCCTGCCGTTGAGCGATTGATCGAAGAGCGCCTTCTGTTCGACCATGATCCCCTGGTGAGTATCGAGCCCGGCAAGATGTGGGAATTCGAAACTGATTTTGACCAAAGTGAACTCGCCCGTCCGGGCAAACTGTTGAAACTGAAAAATGGCATCGCCCCCAGGAATTTTGTTCCCGGCGACTGGGTGTATTTTCTGAACACCGATCCCGTGTCCTCACAAAAAACCGGCTACGAGGGTTCCAACGCCATTTATCTGGGACGCAATAAATTCTCCGATTACTACGACGACAACGATCACGCGTATGCCTACCTGCAGAAAATGGATGAGGTGTATCAGTGGCGCAATGGTGTGTTCAGCCGCTCGCGTGACGCGGATAAAATCCGGCCGCTGACTGAGCAGGAGGTCAGGCACTTGGGAACACCGCCTGCGAATGGTGGAATTTTGATGGATATCCGTGCTGTGCCGTATTTTTTTGGCCGCAGCGAGCTGCCTGAAATGCAGGCGCGCTGACCCTCAGGCACGCAGCACATAGTCCAACGCAAGACCGGCAAACACCGCAGCACCAAACCAGTTGTTGTGCAGAAAGGCCTTGAAGCAGGATTCGCGCTGGCGCTTGCGGATCAGCGTGTAGTGATAGGCGGCGATGCCGGCAGCAGCCAAGAGGCCGGTGGAATAGGACACTCCAAGGTGCAGCGCATTACCCACGCCAGCCAGAATGACGAGCGCTGCGGCGTAGCAGGCCATCACTGCCGCCACATCGTATTTCCCGAAAAACAGCGCGGAGGAGTGGATGCCAAGGTGAATGTCGTCGTCCCTGTCTACCATCGCATACTCGGTATCGTAGGCGATGCACCAGAAGATATTGGCGAGCAGTAGCCACCATGCAATGGCTGGCACGCTGCCCTGTGTGGCGGCGAAGGCCATCGGGATGCCGAAGCCGAAGGCGATGCCGAGATAGGCTTGCGGGATGGCGAGGAAGCGTTTGGTGTAGGGGTAACTTGCTGCGAGCAGCACGGCGGGAATGGACAGCAACAGGGTGAGCCGGTTGAGCGGCAGAATCAGCAGGAAGGCTGCAATGGCTAGACCTGCTGCCAGCCACAGTGCTTCACGCGGTGACACCTGCCCGCTGGTGATGGGGCGTTGCTGCGTGCGCTTCACGTGACGGTCGAAATCGCGGTCGGCATAGTCGTTGATGACACAGCCTGCCGAGCGCATCAGCACCGTGCCTGCGACAAAGATGAGGGCAATGAGATAAGACGGGTGGCCGCTGCCGGCGATCCACACCGCCCACAGCGTGGGCCACAGCAGCAGCAGGATGCCGATGGGGCGATCCATGCGAGTGAGTTTTATGTAAAGGAAAAATCGTTTTTGCAGAGGCATTATTGGTCAAGCCTCAAATCTTTTACAAAATAGCTGTTGGAGCTAATTTTATCAGGCGCTATTTTAAATTCAGAAACGAGAAATTTTTTGATGCGTTCAAAAATCTCTGCTTCAGGAGTCGCTTCTGATCCGTGTATGTCGAGCAGTTGGTAATGGACGTATGTCGTGAATTGAGCGACCGTCAAAATGTTTTCCGCATCTTTATCTGGAATTTCAATTTCAAATTCTATTTCTGCCCACAAAATAAGTTCAACTGTATCAAGCCCCATGGGTATCTCCATGCAGTTTTAGAATCCCCGGCAGAAACACTTCAGTCACCAGCAATGGCGCGCCGTGCAGACAAAACAGGGAGCGGCGCGCCCACAGGGTGTGCGGCATTTTCTCTGATGCCAGGACGCTACGGTACAGCGGATGATGCGCGCGCAATGCCTTGAAGCGCAGCGGCCTGCGTTCCACCAGGGGGTGGGTGAACAGCATTGCGCCCAGCGGCCTGTTGCCCAGCCCGCCGAGTGCAGCCCACGCGCCGCGCAAATGTTCGGCCGCACAGGTGCTATGTGCAAATACCACCGGCTGGTCATTGGCATACAGGAACACTTCGCGCGAGTAGGCGAGCCGTTGCGGCGCGATGCCCAGCAGCGCGGATTCGTCGTAAGCGATGCGCGCCAGGCCGCTGCGCACCGGGCGCACGGCAAAGCGTTCGCAGTGCTGCTGGATGCGCCGCGTGAGCGAACCGTGGTCGTGCAGCCACGGCGCCAGCGCCGCTGCGCAGCCTATGCTCGTGCCGTTCCAGAAAATATCGCGCATGGACATGATTTATACCTGAAGGTAGTCCGGTTTGCTGGCCATCCAGCGCTGCAGGTGGGCACGTGCGGCAGCGGGGAAATCGCGCAGCATTTCATCCGCCATGTCGCGTGCGCTATCCAGCAACTGTGTGTCCTGGCCGATGTCGGCGAAGCGCAGCATGGGTACGCCGCTCTGGCGTGCGCCCAGCAGTTCGCCGGGGCCGCGCAGCTGCATGTCCTGCTGGGCGATCTCGAAGCCGTCGCTATTCTCGAAAATAATTTTCAAACGCGCACGCGCCAGTTCCGACAGCGGTGTCTGAAACAACAGGATGCACAGGCTGTGTGCTGCACCGCGCCCGACGCGGCCGCGCAGCTGGTGCAGTTGCGACAGCCCCATGCGCTCGGCGTGGTCGATCACCATCATGCTGGCGTTGGGCACATCGACGCCGACCTCGATGACGGTGGTGGCGACCAGGAGCTGCACCTCACAGGCCTTGAATGCGGCCATCACGCGCGCCTTCTCCGCGTTGGCAAGCTTGCCGTGCACCAGGCCGATGCGCAGGTCGGGAAAAATATCGCACAGCGTGGAGTGTGTTTCCAGTGCGGTCTGTAATTGCAGGGTTTCCGATTCGTCGATCAGCGGGCATACCCAGTACGCCTGGCGTCCTTCCAGGCACGCGTTGCGCACGCGCTCGAACACTTCCTCGCGGCGCGCATCGCTGACCAGCTTGGTGACCACAGGCGTGCGCCCCGGTGGCAGCTCGTCGATCACTGACACATCGAGGTCGGCGTAATAGCTCATCGCCAGTGTGCGCGGAATGGGGGTGGCGCTCATCATCAACTGGTGGGGAACAGCTCCATAATCTACTGCGCCATCAATCTGCTTTGTCGCGTGCTCGCTCGCATCTCGCCTATCTTCACGATATGTCTCGGTGCGCGCTGCGCGGCTTCGCGCATCTTGATGTGCTCGCGACGATTCTGAAATTATTCCCTTATTTCTAAGAGCGAGACGCTGTTCCACACCGAACTTGTGTTGCTCGTCCACGATCACCAGGCCGAGTTGCTTGAACTCGACCTGGCTCTGAAACAGCGCATGGGTGCCGATGGCGAGCAGGGTGTCGCCCGCTGCGATGCGCTCGCTGGCAGCGAGTTTGTCTTTTTTTCTGAGGCTGCCGGACAGCCAGGCCGGGCTGATGCCGAGCGGCTCCAGCCACTCGCGCAATTTCAGATAGTGCTGCTCGGCGAGAATTTCGGTGGGTGCCATCAGCGCAACCTGAAAACCGCTTTCGATCGCCTGCAGTGCGGCGAGTGCCGCGACGATGGTCTTTCCGCTGCCCACGTCGCCCTGCAATAAACGCTGCATGGGGTGCGGCTGGGTCAGGTCTTGGCTGATTTCGCGCCACACCTTTTGCTGCGCGTTGGTCAGCGCGAACGGCAGTGCTTGCAGCAGTGCGCCGCTCAGGTGGCCGTGGCCAGGCAACTGCGGGGCAGTGCGCTTGCGGCGCTTGCGGTAGTGCACGCGCATGGAAAGCTGCTGTGCCAGCAGCTCGTCGAATTTGATGCGCAGCCAGGCCGGATGTGCGCGCTCAAGCAGTGCCTGTTCATCGACATGCGGCGGCGGGTTGTGCAGCAGGCGCACACTGTCGGCAAAGCCGGGCAGCTGCAGGCGCGCCAGCAGCTCGGGCGGCAGGGTGTCGGAAAGTTCCAGTTCCTGCAGCGCGCCGTGAATCTGCTTGTGCAGGGTGGCTTGCGGCAGGCCTGCGGTGGTCGGGTATACGGGGGTGAGCGCCTGCTTCAGCGGCGCGTTGTCACCGCCCGCGCGACACTTGGGGTGCACCATCTCCAGGCCGAAATAGCCCATGCGTACTTCGCCCAGCGCGCGTATGCGCTTGCCCACGGCAAGCTGTTTCTGCTGGCTGGGATAAAAATTCAGGAAGCGCAAATGCACCACACCGCTGTCGTCCTGCAACTGGCAGATCAGGCTGCGGCGCGGACGAAAAGCCACTTCGCAATGGGTGATTTCGCCTTCCACCTGCTGGCTTTCTCCAGGCTCCAGCTCGGCGACGCGCACCACTTGTGTTTCGTCTTCATAACGCAGGGGCAGGTGCAGCACCAGATCGAAACGGTTGTGAATGCCGAGTTTGGCCAGCTTGGTTAGCGTGGCTTTCTGCAGGTTGGCGGGCAGGGAGTGCGGGACTGCAGTCATTTCCGTTTCAAATTGCTAAAGCCATCTTTAGGTTGTCTCATTAACCAAATAATCAGCGCACAGGGAAGCCCGCTAACAAACCAATTAAAAAACACCCCAAGGTCAAGTCCAAATTCCGAGAGATCATGCACGTTTCCGCTTATCAAGACCCCAGTTGTTATAGGCAAGAATGAAAAGGCTTCGAAGTTCATGAGGGTTGCACCAATCCAACTTGTGAGACTGACAATAGTTGCAATTAACGCAAACACCATCGCACCAAGCATGTGATTTCTAAACGAGTGCATGGGAGAGGGTATAGTTAGATTCGGTAGATTGTTTAAATTGCCATACAAACATTGCACAGGGAATCAGAAGATTTGTTTTTCAGGCAGCGCCTCAACTTCCCCTGTACTCTGCAACAAACCTTGCACCTTGCTTGTCAGGCAGTAATGCTGCGCTCAATGACTTCGGTCACCCATGTGTTCAGGCTTTTGCCACGTGTCTCTGCGACCATGGCGGCACGGGCGTGTAACTCTGGCGCCAGACGCAAGCGGAATTGGCCCGAATAGGGTTTGTTAGGTTCCTGCTTCAGCTTTTTGCAGGTTGCCAGATAATCATCGACTGCTTCTTCAAAGGCGGCACGCAGTTCAGTGACGCTCTCACCGTGAAAGCCAATCACGTCCCTGATCCCCGCGATATGACCAACGAAGCAGGCATCCTCTTCGCTGTATTCAACACGTGCTGCAAATCCTTTGTGTGACATTGTATTCATGGCTTGACTCCTAAATTCGCAAGATACTTTTTTGCATCACGCACTTGATATGGCTTTGCTTCTTTGGCGGGGTGTGGCCTGTGAAAAGTTGCTATCTGTCCATCCTTCTCAAATCTCACGCGCGAACCATTGCCTTCAATCACGCGGCAACCGATAGCCACAAACAATGCTTCAATACGCCGCCACTCAAGCGATGCCGGAACGGGTTCGGCAAATAAGGCGGTTAACGTTTTGTGATGCGAAGCGTTCATAAAATGATGGTACCAAATTATGGAACCATGTCAAGATGTTCTTGAAGCGAGCAAGGTGTGCGGCACTGCTTAACTTTGCAGATACATCACGCCATCTGCTTCAACTAAAGCATTGCGTGGGAGGGAGGCGACGCCGACCGCGGCGCGTGCCGGATAAGGCTGGTGAAAGTAGGTCGCCATGATTTCATTGACCTTGGCGAAGTGGCCGAGATCGGTGAGGAAGATGTTCAGCTTCACCACATCGTCCATGCTGCCGCCGGCCGCATAGGCGACCGCGCGCAGATTCTGGAACACGCGATGAATCTGCGCTTCGATGCCGTCCACCATCTGCATGGAGATGGGGTCGAGGCCGATCTGGCCGGACAGGTACACGGTGTTTTCCACGCGCACCGCCTGCGAGTAGGTGCCGATTGCGGCGGGTGCATCGGGTGTCTGTATGGTTTTTTTGCTGACCATGATGTGCTCCTTTATGGTGGTTAAAGTTTCAGGCCTGCCGCTTTGTAGAAAGCCGGAAGGTTGCTCAGGTCGTCGAATACGGCGGCCGCACCGGCGAAGTCCTGGTTGCGGGTGTAGTGGTTGGTGGTGATATAGGTTTTGATCCCGGCGGCGAGGCTGGCGCGCAGGCCGTTATAGGAATCTTCCAGTGCGATGCAGTCGGCGGGCGCGAATTTGAGTTCGTGCAGTACCCAGTTGTAAATATCGGGTGCGGGTTTCTTTAGCGGCACGATGTCGCCGCAACCATTGGCGGAAAAATAATCTGCCCAGTTTTTCCCCAGTCCCACTTCCAGCAGCGCACTGACGTTTTCCGGTGTGGTGGTGGTGGCGATGGCCAGGGTGATGCCTGCCTTGTGCGCATCGTTGATCAGCTGCTTGATGCCGGGGCGTAAGGGCACTCCGCCCGCTCGCATCATGGCGGTATAGTGCCCGGTTTTGACCGCATGCAGGTGCTTGACAAAGTCGTCGAAATTTTCCGGCTTGGTGAAACCCTTGAGGAAATCCGACACGAAATATTTGATGCGCTCTTTGCCGCCGGTCACCTTGAGCAGTTGGTCGTACAGCGCGACATCCCAGTTCCAGTCCAGATTGTTTTCTGCAAAGGCCTTGTTGAAAGAAATGCGATGAGCGTCTTCGGTATCGGCCAGGGTGCCGTCCACGTCAAAAATGATGGCTTTGATGGTCATGGTTTGTTATACAGAAATAAAAGATCGGAAATGCCGCCACAGAGATCACAGAGTACACAGCAGAAATTCTGCTCAACTCTCTGTGATCTCTGTGTACTCTGTGGCAATGTGTTTTTGCTATTTGAATCCCGGCAACATGCCTTTCATGCCGCGCATCATCTTGGCCATGCCGCCGCCGGTGAACATCTTCATCATTTTCTGCGTCTGCTCAAACTGGTTCAGCAGCTGGTTTACGTGCATGACCTGTACGCCGGCCCCGGCAGCAATACGGCGTTTGCGCGAAGCTTTGATCAGTTCCGGTTTGCTTCGTTCCCGCGGTGTCATCGAGTTGATGATGCCCTCGGTGCGATTGATGGCGCGCTCGTCGATCTTGGAGCCTGCGGCAGCCTGGCTCATTTGCGCGGGCAACTTGTCCATCATGGCATTGAGGCCGCCCATTTTGCGCATTTGCACGATCTGCATCTTGAAATCGTTGAGGTCAAAACTTTTTCCGCTCTTTACTTTCTTCGCCAGCTTTTCGGCTTCGGCCATGTCCACGCCGCGATGCGCTTCTTCGATCAGCGACAGCACGTCGCCCATGCCCAGTACGCGTGAAGCCATGCGTTCGGGGTGGAAAGCTTCGAGGCCATTCATCTTTTCGCTCACGCCGACAAACTTGATTGGCTTGCCGGTGATGTGGCGCACCGACAGTGCCGCACCGCCGCGCGCATCGCCATCCAGCTTGGTGAGGATGACGCCGGTCAGCGGCAGTGCGTCGCCAAAGGCACGGGCGGTATTCACCGCATCCTGGCCTGTCATTGCATCCACCACAAACAGGGTTTCGATCGGTTTCAACGCGGCATGCAGATTTTTGATTTCCGCCATCATGGCTTCATCCACTGCCAGGCGTCCGGCGGTGTCCACAATGAGGATGTCATGGTGATGTTTCTTCGCGTAATCGTGCGCTGCCAGCGCGATGTCCTGCGGTTTCTGGCTGACGTCGGAAGCGAAGAAGTCGATGTTGAGCTGCTGGGCCAGGGTGCGCAGTTGCTCGATGGCCGCAGGGCGATACACGTCGCAGCTGACCAGCAGCACTTTTTTCTTCATCTGCTCGTGCAGCAGTTTGGCGAGCTTGCCGCTGGTGGTGGTTTTACCCGCGCCCTGCAAGCCGGCCATCAGGATCACTGCAGGCGGCACGGCGGCGAGATTCAGCGCATCGTTGTGTTCGCCCATCAGGCGCGTCAGTTCGCGGTGCACCACGCCGATCAGGGCCTGCCCGGGGCTGAGGCTGCCGACCACTTCCTGGCCGAGGGCGGCCTGCTTGACCTGGGCGGTGAATTCCTTGACCACGGGCAGTGCTACGTCGGCCTCAAGCAGTGCCAGACGCACCTCGCGTAGCGCATCCTGAATATTGTCTTCGCTCAGGCGCGCCTGGCCGCGCAGATTTTTAATGACGCCGGAAAGGCGCTGGGTAAGATTGTCCAACATGATTTACGGGCGATTAGTATGGTGTAGAATTCGCGAAGTCTAAAACATCCTGCTAAAAATGCCTAACCTTCCTCTTTACCTGCTTACCTTTTTTGCCTATGCCGTACTGGCAGTTTTCTTCTGGCGCGCGCAAGTGGACGGCAAGGGTGAGGCAACGAGCCATGGTTGGCTGGGGCATGCCGTACTTGTACCCTTGGCGCTGCATGGCTATTTATTGTTCGGGAGCTTATGGGTAGGTGGTGCCCTGAACATAGGGCTGGTTTATGCGCTGTCCCTGATTCTTTGGCTGACCATGCTGGTGTATTGGCTGGCACACTTTTTCTATCCCCTGTCCAGCCTGAAAACACTGGTATTGCCGCTGGCAGCGCTGGCTTCCGTGCTGCCGGGGTTTTTTCACAGCACACAGCATTCGACAATGACCCAGGGGGCTTCGTGGGCGTTTGATGCGCATGTGCTGGTGGCCATGCTGGCCTACAGCCTGTTTACCATCGCGGCGCTGCATGCGGGGCTGATGTCGCTGGTGGAAAAAAGCCTGCATCGTGCGACATTGCCACCCGTGCTGCGCTCTTTGCCGCCACTGCTTACCATGGAAACGCTGCTGTTCCGTATTATCGGGGTGGGTTTTGTACTGCTGACCCTGACACTGGCTTCGGGTATCGTGTTTTCCGAGCGGATTTTCGGCAGGGCGTGGCAGTTCAATCACAAAATACTGTTCGGATTTATTTCCTGGGGGGTGTTTGCGGTGCTGCTGGCAGGGCATCACTTCCACGGCTGGCGTGGACGCACTGCGGTGCGCTGGACCATGAGCGGCTTTGTTTTCCTGCTGCTGGCCTATATCGGCACGCAGTTTGTGCTGGAAGTCGTTCTGCGCCGGTAACGCCTTCTCCCTCACGGCGCAGTGTTGCGGACATGCCCGCACGGGCCGTCCTGCTGCGGATTGCGTAACATCTTGCCATAACACGGCAAAGTGTCGTAGAATTCGCGCCCTTTGGCATCGGCTAAATCACAATTACAGTAGGTTTTGACTATGGTTATCATTCGTCTTGCTCGTGGCGGCTCCAAGAATCGCCCATTTTTCAACGTAGTAGTCGCTGATTCGCGCAATCGTCGCGACGGCCGTTTTATCGAGCGCGTGGGTTTTTACAACCCGGTTGCCCCTGAAGGCCAGGAGTCATTGCGTTTGCAGATGGAACGCGTGACTCACTGGCAGGAAAAGGGTGCGCAACTGAGCGACACCGTTGCCAAGCTGGTTAAGCGCGCTGGTGCAGCAGCAAAAGCCTGAAGCAGATGACCCCATGGTAGTCATGGGGCGTGTGGTGGCGGCGCAAGGCTTGCAGGGCTGGGTGAAGGTTCAGGCCTTTACCGAGTATCTGGACAGCCTGCTCGATTACGACACCTGGTATCTGGGCCGTGACCAGCAACCCTGGCGCGAATTCAAGGTGCTGGAGAGCAATCTCCACACCAAGGTGCTGGTGGCCAAGCTGGAAGGCATTGCCGACCGCACCGCGGCTGAAAAATGCAAAGGGATGCTGATTGCGGTGCCGCGCAGCAGCTTGCCGCCACAGGCAGAAGACGAGTACTACTGGTCTGACCTGATCGGGATGAAGGTGTTGAACCTGGAGGGCGAGACGCTGGGCACGGTTGCAAGCCTGCTCGAGACCGGTGCGAACGACGTGTTGTGCGTGCGCAACGAACAGGGTGAAATTCTCATCCCTTTCCTCGCCAAGGTGGTGCAGCAGGTGAGTCTGGATGAAAAAATAATCCGCGTGGATTGGCAAGCGGATTACTGAGCGGCTGATGATGCGCTTTGATGTTATTACGCTGTTTCCCGAGATGTTCGACGCGGTTACCCGTTATGGCGTAACGCGGCGCGCGGCAGAGCAGGGCAAGTTTGTGTTGCACACGTGGAACCCGCGCGAATTCACCAGCGACAACCACCGCACGGTGGACGACCGGCCTTACGGCGGCGGCCCGGGCATGCTGATGATGGCGGAGCCGCTGGCGCAGGCGATCACGGCGGCGCAGCAGGCTCAGGCCGAGGCCGGTGTGGCAAAGAGTTGTGTGATTCACCTGTCGCCGCAGGGACGGCCTCTCACCCATGCAGTGGTGAAAGAGCTGCTGGCGCGGGATGAAGGATTAATATTGCTGGCGAGTCGTTACGAGGGTGTGGACGAACGTCTGATTCGGCAGTATGTGGATGAAGAGATTTCCATCGGCGACTATGTGTTGTCCGGTGGCGAACTGGCAGCGATGGTGCTGATCGACAGTCTGGTGCGGCAACTGCCCGGTGTGTTGGGCGATGCCGATTCCGCGCAGCAGGACTCCTTTGTACAGGGTTTGCTGGACTGTCCGCACTACACGCGGCCTGAAGTTTATCAAGGCGAGGGTGTTCCGGAAGTATTGATGTCAGGGCACCACGCCGAAATA
>JANYJE010000022.1 GCA_025408405.1 Nitrosomonadales bacterium
CAATCTTGAAACAGGGTGTTTCTTCCGGTAGCGCCAGCACGGCAGCAGCTTTACCTGCCTCTCCCTGCAAGTCGACGCGAGGTGCTTGCTGCTGATGCTCTCGCTCTGCAGCTTCTTCCTTTGTGCGATTGCGTTGTTCCAGGGTATCGGGGGTTTCGATCGCTTGTGCGTGGATATTCCCGGAGACGAAAGTAATCGTAGCGAGCGCCGTTGAGACGATCAGTAATTTCCGCGCAAAAGGGTGACACGTACGTCTCATCGAGGTGCCTTGTTGATAGCCAAGCGATTAATACCAACTCACGCGTTTCAATATTCGTGGCTTGTGGATCCCCTATGGGGGACTTTAAAATAGCAAAAGCTTCCTCATCTCACTGCTACCTAAAGCAGCCAGGTGCCAAAGGAGTTAGGGGGTCATGTGTGCTGCATGCATGGTCAGCGCGCTCTGTAATACCGAGTCGGCACGACGCCTAGAATCTGCAATTTAACAGCGGATATTGATTAACGATATACGCCAAACTATCTAGGCCGTGCCAAGTTATCCAGGCCAAACTATATAGACCATCGGAAGCAGACCCGCTCTAGCGGGTGTGGCGGCTACACGCCGGATATTCTGCAAAGTGGAAGTTGTGTGGTTGTGCAAGGCTAACGCAACGAAGCGGCAATGAATATCGCCACGTGATTTCAAAGTGCAGAGGTGGAAAAATATGAAACGTTTCTAGTGTTGCACGCTACTTCAACTGCCCAGTGGAAAATGACAGGCCACCTGGTGGCCTCCGCCAACATCGCGCAGTTGCGGTTCGTTGGCGGGATCTGTGCATTCTGCCGGACGGCCGCGCTTCTCGTACACCGGGCAGCGCGGCGCAAAGCGGCAACCGCGGGCTGGACGTTCAAAATCGAACACCCCCCAGGTGGCGCGCCGCTCCACCCTGATCGGCTGGGTCGCCTCGCGGTTGTGCTTTTCCACCAGCGATGACCACAGGATGTAGGTGTAGGGATGGCGCGCGGCACCGGAAACGCGCTCGGTGAGGCCCATCTCCACGATTTTCCCCAGGTACATGACGGCCACCTTGTGGCTCATCAGCTCCACCACCTGCAGGTCGTGGGAAATAAACAGGTAGGACAGCCCCAGCTGTTTTTGCAGATCGCGCAGCAGGTTCACCACCTGTGCCTGGATGGATACATCCAGCGCGCTGGTGGGTTCGTCTGCAACCAGCAGACGCGCACCGACTGCCAGCACGCGCGCAATGCCGACACGGCGTTTTTCCCCTCCCGACAGTTCGGATGAATAGCTGCCGAGCTTGCTGTATTTCAGGTTGACCTGATCCAGCAGCAGGCGCGATTTGATTTCCACCTCGGCATCGCTCACGCGTTCATGCACGGTGATGGCCTCCTTGAGTATGTCGCTGACGCGCATCTTGGGATTAAGCCCCGCATCCAGATCCTGGAAGATCATCTGCATGTCGCGGCGCAGCGGGCGCAGCTCGGAGTCGCTCAGGTGCGTGATGTCGCGGCCGTCGAATTCGATCCTGCCCGAGGTGGGCTGGGTCAGGCGCAAGATGGTGCGCGCGACGGTGGTCTTGCCGCAGCCAGACTCGCCCACCAGCCCCATGGTTTCATTCTCGCGCAGATAGAAACTGACGTTGTCCACGGCGGGGATGGTGCCGCCGCGCCGGTTGAAAGCCGACAGCACGCCGCGCTTGCGGCTGAAGTGTTTGCTGAGTTGGTGAACCTCAAGAATAGTCTTGCTCTTGGTCTGGGGCATGACGTTCCCTGCCTTAGTTAATAAAGCGCCAGCAGCGCACCTGATGTCCCGGGGCCACGTCTTTCAGCTCAGGATGGATGGCGGCGCACTTGTCGCGAATTTCCGGCGTGATCTGGTTGCAGCGAGCATAAAATCGGCAACCCGGAGGGGTGTTAATGGTATCCGGCACTTCGCCTTCTATGGCCTGCAGATTGGCGCGCGCGCGGATTTTCTGCTGGTTGGGAACCGAGGCCAGCAAGGCTGCGGTATAGGGATGCTTGAACCCGGCCTGCGCATCCAGCAGCTGGCTGGCTGGCCCGTATTCGACCACCGCACCGCCGTAGAGTACGGCCACCCGGTCCGACAGGCGCGTGATCACGCTGATGTCGTGGCTGATCAGCAGCGTGGAAATGCCGGTCTCGTTTTTCAGTTCCTGCAGCAGATCGACAATTTTCGACTGAATGGTGGCGTCCAGGCCGGTGGTGGGTTCATCGGCAATCAGCAACGATGGTTCGGATGACAACGCCATCGCAATCATGGCTCGCTGGCACATGCCGCCCGACATGCCAGAAGGGTACGAGTTGTAGCGCAGGCGCGGGGAGTCTATCTTCACGCGCTCGAGCCAGTGAATGGCGCGCTCGCGCGCCTCTTTGACGGCGCTGATGCCGCTGTGCAGGCGCACCGCTTCGGTGATCTGCTCGCCCACGGTGATGTAGGGATTGAGTGAGGCGCGCGGGTTCTGGAAGATCATGGCGATTTCCTTGCCGCGCATGCCCGCCATCAGTTTTTCGCTGGCCTTCTGCCAGCCGCTCTCGTCCTTCTTCACCGTCAGCACGCGGCCGTTGCCCTCTTCAAGCTGCACGTAATTTTCCAGCCCTTCCAGCAAATTTTTCTGCACCTTGTCGCTGGCGTAGTGGATGCTGCCGCCTATCACGCCCGGGCCGCCGCTGATAAGCCCCATCACCGACATCGCCGTGATGCTTTTGCCGCTGCCCGATTCACCCACCACACCGACCGTTTCGCGCTGGCCGACCTCGAGCGAGACACCGTCCACCGAGCGCACAAACGCCTGCTTGCTGTGCGCATAGAAATAGGTGCGCAGGTTTTCGATTTTTAATAAGGGTTGGGCCATTAGCGACTCCGCTTGCCTTCGAGCATATTGTTGAGGCCGTCGCCCAGCAGGTTGAATCCGAGGATGGTAAACAGGATGGCCAGGGCTGGCGCGGTGGACGGCCAGAAATTTCCCTGCATGAAATAATTGGCTCCGGACTGCACCATATTGCCCCACGAGGGCGTGGGCTCCTGCACACCGAAACCGAGGTAGCTCAGGCTGGTCTCCAGCAGGATGGCCTCTCCCATGCCGAGCGTGGCCTGGATGATCAGCAGTGCGCGGCAGTTGTACCACAGGATGTGTTTGAGGATGATCACGCGGGTGCGCAGGCCCAATGCGATGGCGGCTTCGATAAAATTCTTCTGCGCCAGCACGCGTATCTTGCCCGCAATGGCGTTGGCCACCGCAGGCACACCGGTAATCCCCATCACCATCATGATGTAGTAGATGTCGGGCTTGAATGCGGCAATCACCAGCAGGATCAGCACCAGGCGCGGAAATGAATCCACCAGGTTGGTGAAATAGGTAATGACGGTTTCCGCATAGCCGCCGCGGTAGCCGGCCAGCACGCCCAGCACGATGCCGATACTCAACGAGATAAAAATGGCCAGCAGCCCCGGCAGGAAATAGGCCTGTATGCCCAGGATCAGGCGCGACTGGATATCGCGCCCCATGAAGTCGGTGCCGAGCAGGTGCCCGCCCGTGCCGGGAGGCGCCATCAGCATATCCATGTTGATCTGCTGCGGATCATTCGGCAGCAGGTTGAACGCGCCCAGCACGTATGACACCAGCACCAGAAAAACGATCAGCAAGCCATAGCCCACGTAGAGCAAATCCGGGATGGAAAATTTCTTGTGCAGGGGCAGCTTGGAAAAATCACTTACTTCGCCGCTGGTCTGGATATATTTTTTCACTCTTGTACTCCGGCGCATCAGTCGCGCGCTCCCTGCGGATTGACCGCAGTGTAGACAATGCGCTGGATCAGGCTGCCCACGCGCACAAATATCGCGGCCACCAGGGCTATCCCCATAATCACCGGGAAATCGCGATCCTGCGCGGCCTGCCATGCCATGCGCCCCATGCCCGGCCAATTGAAGATTTGCTCGACGATCACGGCCCCACCCAGAATGAAGGGGATTTTCGCGGCAATAATCTCGCTCACCGGCAGCAGCAAGCCCTCCTTGAAGGCATGGCGCCACACCGATGCACCCTTGGCGCGCTCGGTACGGATGTAGTCTTCGGCCATCACACGGCTCATTTCCTCGCGCAGGTAACGGATCACCTCGCTGATGGTGCCGCTGCCCAGCCCCAGCACCAGCACCGGCACCAGCGTGTACAGCCAGCCGTTGCCATCGCTCGCGCCTGAGGATGAGAGCGGAAAGAAATCAAAACCGTGCACCGACACATAGATCGCGATGTAGCCCAGCCAGAATACCGGCAGTGCGGAAAACACGTAGCCCAGCATGGTCAGCGGCCAGCTGATGGCCACCGCATGGCCGCGCATGGAAGAATACAGTGCAATGGGAACGGCGATGCACAGGGTGACCAGCATCGAACCCAGCGTCAGATAAAGTGTATTGAGGCTGACTTTGACCAGTTCGCCGGCCACCGGCAAACCGCTGTGCAGCGAGGTGCCGAAGTTGCCGCCGAGCACGTTGTGCAGCCAGGAAAAGTATTGCCCGTACCAGCTTTGCTGCGCACCCATGGCGGCGCGTATGCCGGCCAGCGCCTGCTCGCTGGGCAGCTGCCCCTCCAGCAGGACACTGAAGGGGTCGCCCGGCGCTGCATACAGGATGACGAACACCACAAAGCTGACGCCGAGCAGCAACAGCGAGGCGAGGCCCAGCTCCTTGAGCAGCGTTATTGCCAGGATTCGCAACGGAATGGATTTCATGTGATGCGCTCATGCGCGCCGGCTACGCAAGGCGCTGTTGCGCTTGCGTAGCCGGCGCGCCGACGGTCTATTTTTGCGCTGCCACAGGGATATACCAGTCGTCCGCATAGGAGAAGAACTTGTACGGATGAATGGCCACATGCTGCAATTTCTTGTGGTACGCGCTGTAATTGGTCAGCGTCCACAGGAAAGTGTACGGTGCCTCATCCGCCAGCAGGGCATGCAGCTTGCGGTTGATGGTGCGGCGTTTTTCGTGGTCGAGCGTCAGCTTGCTCTCTACAATCAGCGCATCCACTTCAGGGTTGGAGTAGCTGCCAAAATTGTTTTTCCACGGCCCGATTTCGGCAGAATGGAACAGCGATGAAATGTCTGCGGAGTCGTCGAACACCCAGGAGGCGAAGATGATGTCGAAGCTATGGTCGGCAAACACATTTTCTTTCCATGCCTGCCATTCCTTGAATTCCACCTTGACCGAGACGCCGATATTTTTCAGGTAATTCTGGAAGGCCAGCACCACGCGTTTCACCGCTTCGCTTTCTTTCTCGATAGGCACCATCAGCGTCAGCTCCAGCTTCTTGCCGTCCTTTTGCATGATGCCATCAGCTCCGGGCTTGAAGCCGGCTTCGCGCAGCAGATCGGTTGCCTTCTGCGTGTTGAAAGGCATGGGCTGCACATCCAGATTGTAAGCCCAGCTGCCGGGCGCGAACGGGCCGGAGATAATGGTGCCCTGCCCGTTGAAGAAGGCATCCAGCATTTCCTGGCGGTTCACCGCATAGCCAAAAGCCTGGCGCACGCGCTTGTCAGCCAGCAGGGGGTTGCGCAGGTTGTAGCCGAAGAACGAGTAGGACAAGGCATTGTAGGGCTGCAGAATGAAGCGCTTGTCGCCCTGGATTTCGGCAATGCTGCGCGGATTCACCAGCACGATCATGTCGATGGCGTTGAAGGTCAGTGCCTGGGTCAGGATGTTCTGGTCGGCAAACGGCTTGGCGGTAAACTGGTCGATATGCGGGCGTCCCTTGAAATATTTTTCATTGGCAACCAGCACGATCTCGCGGTCGGCAGTGACGTTCTTCAGCATGTAGGGGCCGGTACCGATCGGGTGCTGCACGAAGTTATCCTCGCGCGTGAGGTACAGCGGGTTGGATGGGCCATGCCTGGGGATGATCTTGAAGCTGAACTTGGCCAGGGCATTCAGCACCGGGCGCTTCAGGGTGAACTGCACGGTATACTCGTCCAGCATTTCCGCTTTCTCGATGAACTCGTAACGCACCTTGAGCGGGGTGATGGTTTTCGGGTTCATCATGATGTTATAGGTGAACACCACATCGTTGGCGGTAAACGGCTTCGCTTCCTCCCCCGGCTTCGGGTGCCAGGTCACATCCTTGCGCAGGAAGAAGGTATAGGTTCTGCCGTCCTTGGACGCTTCCCAGCGCTGCGCCAGTTCCGGCACGATTTCCTGGCGCTCGCTGATGCCCACCAGGCCGTTGAAAATCAACTCGCTCAGGCGCATCGAAATCATTTCATTGCTGGTAATGGGGTCAAGCGTAGCGGGGCGGCCATATTCGCCGTAGCTCAAGGTCCCGCCATTCGGCCGGGTAGTTTTCTTGAGATCGGCAGCCTGTGACTCACCGGCTACAAAGCCCAACACACTCAAGGCCAACACCACTATGATTGATATTTGTTTCATGACTTCTCTCCCGATTTATTCTGCGCGTGCTGCTTGTATGACACCATGAATTTATACCACTAGAAAATCTTCACATCACCGGCACTTCTTTGTTCGGTCGCATAAATGCCCTGCATTGCATCCTGGATCTGGCGTACGGCAGGATACTGCTTGCTCATTTCAAAATAGATCTCCAGGCTCTCGGAAAATTTCTTGTTGTGGTAATGCGCCTGTGCCAGCCCTGTCAGCATGACAGGGTCGTTGGCCTCAATCTTGTTCTTGTTGGCCTTGTCGCGTCCCGCCTCCATATACAGGACGGCCTTGGCGTAATCCTTGCGCAACAGATAATATTTTCCCAGTGCCGCATTCAGGGAGAAATATTTTTTTCCCTCGCCCGTTTCCGTGGCGGCAACTGCGCGCTGCTCATATTTTGCACAATCTGCACTGGCCTGCGTGCAACTCAGCATAACCTCCGCCAGCAACTCCGGCCGGGCTGCAGATTTTTCAGCCAGATCCGTCCACAGCGCATTCGCCTCCTGACGCTTGCCGGCCAGGTATTGCGCGGCAGCCTGGCGCGAGCTTGCATGATCGCGATACTGCGCCGGCAGCTGTGATTGCGCCAGGAAGGCCGCTGCCTGGCGCAGCGACTGCTCGGCATTGCCCTGCAACAGATAGGCGTCAATCAAAAAGTATGCCGCCGTATTGCCCAGCCTGGGATCGCGGCCGGCCTGCTCCAGGTACAGCACGGCAGCGCGCAGATGCGCGTGTGCCAGGTCTCCCAGCAAAGCGGGATCGTAAAAACTGATGGATTTGGATTGACCCAGCATCTCCACAAAAGAGGCTCCCCTGAATTCATTCGCGGCGAGCAGATCCAGCGCCTTTTCCGGTGCATCTGCGTAGGCGCGCAGCAGGTTCCCGGCCAGGTGTGCGCCGATAGGCTTGCCCTGTTTCTTCGCCTCATCCATAGCCGCATCGGCCATTGCCAGCGGGTGATGCTCCTGCGCGCCGGCTGCCGCATAGGCTGCGGCCAGCGCGGCCTTGTCTTCCGGCGTGCTGGCCGCTGCCGCAGCCCACAACGCGCCGGCTTTCTGCGCCTGCTTCGATCGCCAGTAAGCCGCCCCCAACTCCACGTTGGCATAGGATTTATAGGCTGCCGTGACACCTGCGCTGGCGCTGAAACGCTGCAGGTACTTCGCACTCTCCGTAAATTTGCCATCCTCCAGCAGTGCCTGCCCCAGATAGAAATCCGCATAGCGGCTGGCATTGGCGCCTTTTTGCGCGCTGAGTTTTTTAAGGTAGTCCGTTTCGATTACCAGGGCGGTGCGTTGCAGCTCCAGGTACAACTCTGCACTGCGCAGATAAATCATCCCCAGAGTCAGGCGCGCCGCCGGCTGGCTGGCGCTGTCCAGCGCCGCCAGCTGCGGGCGCAGCAGCCGCCCCGCGTCTTCGTAATAATGTTTCTCGTAGAGTTTCAGCGCGCGCGCGCTGACATCTTCTGCGCCCGCGGCAGACGAAACCACTGCCAGCAGCAGCGCCAGCAAGCCCCATCTGTAAATGTCATGCATGCGGCTCATCATTTATTGTTCAATTCGGTATTTTTCAGTTTGGCGATAAAAATCTGGTCCCACTGATCCACCTGGGCACGGAACGCAAGCAGCCCGTTCGGTCCGCATGAAATATCGTGGTTCATCTTTGTCCCCGTTTTCAGTTGCACACTCTTCCTGCTTGCCAGATCAACCACATAAATGGGATTGTATTCCAGCTTTTCGTCTTTAACGTAAACCAGCGTGTGGCCGTCTGCAAGCCATGCCGGGCCCTGCTCCACGTCAGGCACCACGTCTGTCGCCACGATTTTCTGCGCCAGTGCCGCGCCATCAATGCCATCGCTGCCATCGGCGGCAACCACTGCCAATGACCATATCTTCTGGTCGCCGGCCGCGTTGTAATTGGTATAGAAAGCAATCTTCTTTCCGTCCGGCGACCATGTCGGGCGCAGGTCGTCATACTGCCAGCTGGTCAACGCACGCAAACTCTCCGCGGGTTTTTTAGGGTCATCCATGACATACACCTCGTGATTCTCGGTGCTGCCGTAAATCATCGCGATCTTTTTCCCGTCGGGCGACCAGCTCGGATACAGGTAAGGCTTGTCGCCCCGCGTCAGCTGGGTCACTGCGCGTGTGGCCGGATCCAGCAGGTAAGCATCGCCCTTGCCCGTGCGGCCTGATACAAAAACCAGCTGGTCCGCGACCGGCGACCACTGCGCCAACCCGTCCTTTTCCTTGTGATCCGTCAGGCGCTGCGCACTCCCTCCCAGCGCCTGGCTGTAAATATCGTAATTGCCTTCGCCGCCGTTGCTCATAAAGGCAACACGCTTGCTATCACGCGCCCAGCTCACCCCGGTGTTGTAACTGGGCTCTTCATCAAAACCGGGCATGAGGAATGGCTTTTCCTGGCTGTTCTTTGCCTCGGTTGCAGACAGCTGGGCATCGGCAGCCGACAGCTGAAAATAAATCTTCTGGATTTGCGTGCCGTCGGTGCGCGCAATCACGACCTCCCTCTTGTCGCCGCGGCTGCGCTCAAATGCAATCAGGTTGCCGGCTGCAGACCATACCGGGTTGGAGTCGTTGCGCCCCGGCTCAACCGCTGACAGAGCATGCACATATTCGGGCTCCACCACCTCCTGCGGCTTGGCGGCAATGTCTGGCGCGTTCTGGGACGCAGATTCAGGCAGCGCCAGCGGCACGCTCACCTCCAGATCGGCAGCCCACACCATACTGGCCGAGAGCAACGCCAATCCTGCAGGCCAAACTACGCGATAGTTTTTATTCACACTCACGCCCCGCTATCATTTGTCTTTAATCTGATCCCAGAATTTCTTCGCGGTCTCGCGGTTTTTTTCGAATGCCGCATCCCCCTCAAGGCTGCTCGGGAAAAAATCGAAATAGTCGCGCCAAGCCAGGTTGGCATCGTTCAGCACGTTCGCGCGCTTGGTAATCATGTATAGCTTCTGGTATGACAGGGCCATATAGAAGTAGGTGTCATGCACCGCTTCGTCATATCCCTCCATCGGGAAGAAGCGGGTGTTTTGCTTGCCCACCTTCAGGTTCTGTATCGCCTTGGCGTAATACTGCGCGGCAGCGTTGCGGTCGGTATTCATCGTTTCATTGCCCTTGTCATAGTAGGCATGACCCAGATTGGTATAGGCGACCGCAAACTGTTTGTATAGCAACTGCTCGTTTTCCGGCAGCGACAACACATTCTCAAACTCTCTTATCGCACCGTCGTAGTTGTCTTTCTCGTCCAGGTACAGCTGTGCCAGACGGTGATGCGCGCTTGAGTAATCAGGATGCGTCTTCACGGTAGCGGCGTAGTCGGCAATCGCGCCATCTATGTCACCCTGCGCTTCGGCGGCTTCGCCCAGCTTCATGTAATCCTTGAACAGCACGATCTTTTTCGCGCCGGTGCGGTCTTCAACCTTGTTGTTGAACTCCACCACCTCTTCCCAGTCGCGGTAATCTTCACCTGCTGTCAGCCGCACGCTATGGAACCCCAAGCCTACCGGGCGGCCGGCTTGCGGCGTGACCCCGAAGTCTTCGCCGTCAACGCTTATCTTTGCATTCGACGGGGTGGATTCCACCTTGAACAAGGCCGTGTTCGCCGCCATTACGTACTCTTTGGTGTCACCGCTTTTCTCGATCCTGATTTTTTCCGCCACTTGCTGATAGCCCTGGCGATACAGCATCAGGTTGTAGCTTTTCCCGGTGCGGATGGCGATTTCTGCCCGTCCGTTGGCGCCGGTGGTGCCGACCCAGTCGTTGTTCAGATAAGCATTGACACCGGCAATGGGAGAGGCATCCTTGCCGACGCCGCCCTTGGCCAGCAGCGTGACAAATTCACGGCTGCTGGCGCTGCCGCCGCCGGATTCGCCTGCGCGTTGCGTACGGCGCACCACGCGGTCGCCCAGGGCAACTTTCTCGCCCTCCTTGACATCGCCCAGCTCGGCCAGCGAGCTCGATTTATCAACTTTCTTGACCACCAGTCTGGCACCGGCCCGCGCGCCTTCCTTGCCGGCAGGCGTAATCACGGCAAACTCGGTGCCCCTGGAGATGGCATAAGCTTCGCCAAGATTGATCTCAAAGCGATCGTCTTTCTGCGCAATGACGGTGCCTTCAAACGGGAAGCGCTCAATCACATTTTCGGCAATTTCCCTGGCTGCACTATTGATGTCGCTGCTACTGCTGGCACGGATCAGCTGGCTGAAAATCAGCTTGCCGCTGACAGAATGGAACTTGGCTTCGATGTAAAAGCCTTTTTCATCCTTGGCCACACTGCCCACCACGATCATATCCACCATCTGCTGCAGCCTGGTGCCCTCCCAGCCCTTGCTGGCCATCTTGGCGACACTCAGCTTTTCCTTCCTGATTTCCGCTTCCAGCGAATCTGCCGGCACGGAGCGGAACACGCTCTGCTTGAACAGCTGCGTAAGAATGGCGGTCTGGGTCTGTGCCAGCACTTCCTTCAGATCGGCTCCTGGCGTATTGCCCACGAAGCGGAACATGGCCACCTTGATGGGCTTGGGCGTGACCGGATTAAAATAGTGGCGGATGGGTGCATCTCCATCCAGTGCCGCATTAACGCTCCATTCGGCGGGCAGGTAGCCGGGAGCGTTATAGGTGATGCGCGCTTTCTTGCCGGACTCGCCTTCGTAGTTGTAGGTCAGCACGCCATTTTCATTGGTTTTGCCTACATGCTTGCCATCTACAGACACGGCTATCCCTGCCACCCCTACGCCGTGGCCATACTCGTCTTTCATGGCTTCGATAGCGACCGAAACGCGCTTGAACAATGCCACTTCGAATCTTTTCCCGGGCTCTGGCACGACCGCTTTATGCCAATCCGAATAGCCGCCTTTGGACACATCGAAATTGACTGCTTTTTTCGATGCCGTGTTGTATTTGTAGAAAAACTCACCCTTGTCATCGGTCTTGCCAACCTCGGCCCCACCCGCCTTGATCACCGCGCCGGCAATGGGAGCGCCTTTTTCCTGCACGGAGAAAGCCATGTAGGGCGTCGCCTTGAGGTCGACATCGAATACATATTTCAGCACCTCGCCCTGATTGGGGAGCTTCACCGTAAACTCGTTCTTCCATGGCCGCACTTCTATTCCGGCAAGATCTGCAACCACCTCAATCACCACCTGCTTGCCGGGCAAGCGGTTGATGCTCGCAGCAAACTGGCCGTTTTCCCCGGTCTCGCCCACCTGCTTGCCGTCCAGGATGACCTTGGCATGGGCAACGAGCTGGCCGCCCATGGTGGCATTGACCTCCAGATCCATGCGCGGCCCGTGATCTCCGCAGGCAGACAAGATGAGCGATAAAAACAGGGTGGTGAGTAAGCGGATTGCAAGTGTCTGCATGATTCCCTCGACAATTCGTAAAATTTCTGGTGTTTGGATTTTTCTAGCCGATACCGCCGGCATCGAACACAGCACTAACTAAAATCTAAATTAAAGTTGGCTACATGCTGGGCGGCTGGATGTTTACTTCGCCCGGGTTGACGATCTTGTCTTCATCCGAGCGCGAGCCCTTGATGGTTTTACGCCTTCCTTCCTGGATGCGCTTGAGATCGACATCCACTGTCGGGCTGGAGAACTGTCCGACCTCTACCGATTTGGTTTCTGTCTGGTAGCCGATATGGGTGATTTCCACCTTGTATTTGCCCGGCTTGATCACATCCTTGGCCGATTCAAATTTGCCATCCGCCATCACGGCAACGGAATGCGAAGCCTGCTCGACCGCTGCCGAGGTATTGATCATGTTGACCACCGCCCCTTCCGGTGTCGCGACAGCTGCGGGGATGGGCTTATTGTTGGCATCTACCAGGCGTATGGTGCCGCGTATGCTAGGCGCACAGGCCGACAACATGGTCACCAAGAATACCGCTGCAAATATACTGTGTATCTTCATCACGCCCCCAATTGACACTAGACAATTACCCTGTTACCAGCGGCATAGCAGCCCGCAAAAACATCATGAACGCATGAATCCCGCCAGTTGAGCGCGCAGACTAAACTACCGCCCACATATATGCAATACGCAAACTTTCTAAAACCTGGGCGACAACTGATTTTAATTTAAGTTGCCTGGCGAAACCCATCCAGCTTGAGCAGCAGCACAATGCCCAGCAGGCTTTGCAGCACATAACCGATGCTGGCCACACCATGCAACATCCTGAATCGATCCGCCAATTCGCTATGCATCACATCCAGCGGCAAAGCCTGCGCCTTGAGTCCGTCCATCACGGGCTGCAGGCCAAATTTCCCGAGCAGGGTCAACAGCAGCATGACCATCAGCACCCGGAATATTCCCAGCCCGAATGCCTTGCTGCCTGCCCGCCATAATATATAGCCGGTCAAATACGCCGCGCACGCCATGCCGGCATAGGCCATTGCAGCAAACACCCCGCCCGCCAACGCCCCGGCCAGCATCCTGTTATCCGGCAGCGCATGAAACAACACCGGCACAGCCAGATAGCCGATCGCCCACATTCCGCCGACCCACAGAGTCGCGCTTATCACAGCCAAGCCGTGCGGCCAGTTCCGCATAAAATTTTTAAACAATATCGACTCCATAAGTTTAGGGTTTACTGCTTATTGTAATGGCATGCGTTGGCGCATGACCCGACAGCGGACTTAGGGTGTGTCAAATGTACGGCTCCAGGATTTTCCGGAAACACCACTGCAGGAGCGCAACTTGTTGCACGAAGCATCTTGAGATCGCCCGCAAGCCGGACTCCTACCCATCTATCCAGCGGGCTCACCACGCCCCTGCCGCACTTGTTTAACACATGCGTGAAATCATCGTGGTGGACACATCCGAATGTTCGAGCAATTCCTGCACCGTGCGACAACAAGCGAAGCGCAGTTGCGGCGTAGACTAACCTGCGTTGCAGGTTAAGCGCAACGCGCGGTCGAAGCCAAAATCGTAACCCGCTTGCAACAGATGGGGGGCAAAGGAATGGCGCAACACGTGCGGCCCCGAAAAATTAACCCCTCGTTTGACCTTGATAGTTGGCTTGGTTCACGGCACGATGCGCGAATGTTACTTTTTCTACAACCTCGTTGGGCGGCAAGGTAAGCCACTCGCTATTTGAATTACTCTCTGCGCCCGAAAGAGCCAGGATTCATTTCACTTTAGCGCGTCACCGGCCAGACACAGTTATGGTTGCTATAACGTCAGTGGGCGAGCGTATCAAAGTCGACGTCTTTGACAATGGCCACAGGGAGGCCTCTCGCTTCCAAGGCAACTGAAGACATCGTTGGTGGCAGCGCGGACCTCAGGGGCAGACTTACGTTTGACATGCAAAATGTAAGACCCCGAGATTCTTCAAAAGCAAACCACCCCAAAATCAGAACCATCAGTTTTTTCATATATTTCCTCCCTCAAGCCCATTTCTCGCACTGGGCAGCCAGCAGCAATATCCCAGCGCGCGCATTGCCATTGCAGAAATGCACTCTAACTCATTTGCACAGAACAAAAATATTCTCCCGCATCCATCTGCCCTTACACTCTGGCCGGCATGGTTGAAGCGGCAATGAAAACAAGGGATAATCCGCCTCTTCCAAGCCTAAGGCTCAGCATGACTAGCTACCTGCTCATACTCATCAGTACGGTGTTCGTAAACAACATCGTGATGGTAAAAATTCTCGGGCTGTGTCCATTCATGGGGGTTTCCAAAAAGCTGGAAGCCGCCATCAGCATGGGGGCGGCCACCACCTTCGTGCTGACACTGGGCTCAGGCGCCAGTTACCTCATCCACGAATACCTGCTCGGCCCGGAACTGGAATATCTCACCACGCTGTCGTTCATCGTGGTCATCGCCGGCATCGTGCAGTTCACCGAAATGGTGGTAAAGAAAACCAGCCCGGTGCTGTATCAGGTGCTGGGCATCTACCTGCCGCTGATCACCACCAACTGTGCCGTGCTGGGCATTCCGCTGCTCAACGTGCAGGGCCACCATAATTTCATGCAGTCGCTGTTTTTCGGCATGGGCGGGGCCATCGGTTTCTCCCTGGTGCTGGTGCTGTTTGCCGGCATCCGCGAACGCCTCGAAGGCGCGGACGTGCCCGGCATCTTCAAGGGCTCAGCCATCGCCATGATTACCGGCGGCTTGATGAGCCTCGCGTTTATGGGATTTTCGGGGCTGGTCAAATAATGCCTCTGCATCAATCTGCCCCGGCTAGCAACCTATCATGCTGATCGCCCTCCTCGTCATGTCGGCGCTGGCCCTGCTGCTTGGCGCAGTGCTGGGTTTTTCCGCGATCAAGTTCAGGGTCGAAGGCAATCCGCTGGTGGACAAGATCGACGCCGTGCTGCCGCAGACGCAATGCGGCCAGTGCGGCTATCCGGGCTGCAAGCCCTATGCCACAGCGATTGCCGCCGGAGAGGCGGACATCAACTGCTGCCCTCCGGGCGGTGAGGAGGGTATACGCAAACTGGCAGACTTGCTGGGGGTGGAGTTCAAGCCCTTCGGCGCCGACACGGCCGGCCCCAAACCCAAATCCGTCGCCTTTATCGATGAAAGCACCTGCATCGGCTGCACCCTGTGCATACAGGCCTGCCCGGTGGATGCCATCGTGGGTGCGGCAAAGCAGATGCACACCATCGTTGCCGCCGAGTGCACGGGGTGCGAGTTGTGCGTGCCGCCCTGCCCGGTCGATTGCATCAGCATGGCGGTCATCGCAGACAACATCAGCACCTGGAAATGGCAGTATCCGGTGTTTCCGCTGCGGGCTGTTCCCGCTGCGTCCCAGACGACGGCCAACATCTAGAATATGAGAACGCTCTACCACTTTCACGGCGGCGTGCACCCGCCCACCCACAAATCCCAGTCGGTGCAGACGCCGATAGCGCAAGCCGGGCTGCCAACGCGGCTGCTGGTGCCGCTGCACCAGCATGTGGGCAACAGCGCCAAGCCCTCGGTGCAAGTGGGTGAGCGCGTACTCAAGGGACAGATTTTCGGCATGCCGGAAGGCAGTGTGTCGAGCGCGGTGCATGCGCCCACCTCAGGCATCATCAGCGCCATCGACATGCAGGTGGTGGCCCACCCCTCGGGTTTGCCGGATCTGTGCGTCACCCTTATTCCGGACGGCCGCGACGAATGGATCAAGCGCGAACCACTGGATTATCGCAGCGTCAGCCCCGGCGACCTGCGCCAGCTGTTGCGCTTTGCCGGCGTGGTCGGACTCGGCGGCGCGGTGTTTCCCAGCGACCTCAAGCTGCGCGGGGGAAAACACAAGATAACGACGCTGGTCATCAATGGTGCGGAGTGCGAGCCTTACATCACCTGCGACGACATGCTGATGCGTGAGCGCGCCGATGAAATCGTGCGCGGCGCGGAAATGATGCGCTATATCCTGGCTGCCGACGAGGTGCTGATCGGCATCGAAGATAACAAGCCCGAGGCCATTGCCGCCATGCGCGCGGCGGTGATTGCCAACCGGCTCGCCAGCATGGAAATCGTGCCCGTGCCGACGATTTACCCGGGAGGCGGCGCCAAGCAGCTCATCCGCGTATTGACTGGCATCGAGGTCGCGGCGGGAGTGCGTTCCACCGACATGGGCGTGCAATGCTTCAATGTGGCCACGGCTTATAGCGCCTATCGCGCCATCGCCCACGGTGAGCCGCTGATCTCGCGCATCGTCACCGTCACCGGCAACGTGCAGCGCCCGCAAAATTTCGAGGTGCTGATCGGCATGCCGGTGCATGAACTGGTTGCATTGGCGCAACCCGGGTCCGACACCAACGGCCACATCATGGGCGGCCCGATGATGGGCGTGACCCTGCCCTCCGACCGGGTCACCGTGACCAAGGCCACCAATTGCATTATCGAGTCTTCACCCGCGTTGTTCCCGCCGCCGCGCCAGCCTTTGCCGTGCATACGCTGCACCCGCTGCGCCGAAGTGTGCCCAGCCGAATTGCAGCCGCAGGAGCTGTACTGGTTTGCCCGTGCCCGTGATTTCGGCAAGGCACAGGAATACCATCTGTTCGACTGTATCGAGTGTGGCGCATGCAGCTATGTCTGCCCCAGCAGCATTCCGCTGGTGCAGTATTACCGTTTTGCCAAAAGCGAAATCTGGGCCAACGAGCGTGAAAAAGAGGCCGCCAACCTCGCGCGCGAACGCCACGAATATCGCGAGCTGCGCATCGAACGCGACAAACAGGAAAAGGCCGAGAAACTGGCGCAAAAAGAAATTGCTGCGCTGGCAGCAAAAGCCGCCGCTCCTGCCGCGCAGCCTCCTGCCCAGACTGCCCCGGCACAGCCCGCAGTCGGCGATCCGAATGCAGGCGACACTGCACAGCAGATGATCAATGCCGCCATCGCCCGTGCCAAAGAACAGGCCGCAGCCGTCAAGGCAAAAAACACGGAAGCACTGACTCCGCAACAGCAGGCCGAGATTGCCGAAATCGAGGCGCGTCGCGCCAAGCTGCGCGCAATGTCCCATCCCGACGCTGAGTCGCCTCAAGAGTAACCAGGAAAAATATGTTCTCTCCCTTCATCACCCAAGCCAGCAGCGTGCGCGCCATCATGTTCCAGGTGTTGCTGGCCCTGTTGCCCGCCATTGCCGTGTACGTGTGGTATTACGGCCCGGCCATTCTGGTGTCGATTACCCTGGCCAGCATCACGGCCCTCGCCACCGAGGCCGCCATGCTCCGTCTGCGCCGCCGCCCGATAGCGCCGTTCCTGAGCGACAACAGCGCATTGCTCACCGCCTGGCTGCTGGCGTTGTCCATTCCGCCCTTGGCGCCGTGGTGGCTGGTGGTGGTAGGCACCCTGTTTGCCATCAGCGTGTCCAAGCATCTGTATGGCGGCCTGGGCAGCAACCCGTTCAACCCGGCGATGATAGGCTACGCCGTGCTGATCATTTCCTTCCCGGTGCAGATGACCCACTGGATCACGCCGCATGGCCTGGGGCAGCTAGAGCTGTCGGTGATGGAGCAGTTGCGCTATATTTTTGCCGGGCAGCTGCCAGCGGGCGCCACGCTGGATGCCGTCACCATGGCCACCCCGCTGGATACGCTGAAGACCCAGTTGCATCTGGGCCATGCGGTGAGCGACATTCTGGGCATGCCGATTTATGGCCACTTGGCCGGCCACGGCGGCGAGATGGTGGCGCTGGCCTATGTGTTGGGCGGTGCCTATCTCTTGGCGAACCGCATCATCACCTGGCACTTGCCGTTAGCCTTTCTCGCCGCGCTGTTCATCACCGCAGGAATTTTTCATCTGGCCGACCCCGCCCACTATGTCAGCCCGGTGTTCCACTGGTTTTCCGGCGCGGCCATGCTGGGCGCCTTCTTTATCCTCACCGATCCGGTCACCAGCCCGACCACTATTCGCGGGAAATTCATCTTCGCTGCAGGCGCCGGCTTCCTCACTTACATTATTCGCGTGTTCGGCGGCTTCCCCGACGGCATCGCCTTCGCCACCCTGCTGATGAACATTTGCGTGCCGCTGATCGATGCCTACACCCAGCCGCCGGTGTTTGGAAAAAAAGCCGAGGGGAAAAATGATAGCGCTTCCGGCAAGAAGGATATGCAATGAAGAGACTGGCCAAGGCAACTGTCAGAACCGCGCTGAACCTGCTTTTTTTTGCAGTCATCGGTACCGCCATCCTCGCCTCCACCTACAGCCTCACACGCAACCTGATTGCGCAAAGCGAAGTGGCGGAAAAGCTCAAGCTGATCAACCAGGTGGTGCCCGAGTCGCTGTACGACAATGAACTCATCAAAGACACGCTGGTCATACCCGCCAATACTCGGCTGGGCACCGAGAAAGACACTGTTGCCTATCGCGGCCGCAAGAATGGCCAGCCTTCCGTTGTCGTGCTGGAGTCGATTGCGCCTGACGGTTACAGCGGCAAGATCGGCATGATACTGGCGATCAACTACACGGGAGATATCACCGGCGTGCGCGTGGTGTGGCACAAGGAGACGCCGGGCTTGGGCGACTATATCGAATTCGCCAAGAATAAATGGATCAGCCAGTTCTCGGGCACATCGCATCTACGTTACCAGGAAGACGACTGGAAAGTGAAGAAAGACGGCGGACAGTTTGATTACATGGCAGGTGCCACCATTACGCCGCGCGCCGTGGTCAAGGCCGTGCACAACGCCTTGCATTATTTCGAAGAGAATCGCACCATGCTGTTCGCGCCAGCCGCTGGTAATACGCAGGCTGAGGGCACAGCCCAGCAGAAAGAGAAGCCATGAGCATGCAGGAATACAAGGATATTCTTCACAACGGACTGTGGAAGCAGAACACCGGCGTGGTGCAACTGCTCGGCATGTGCCCGCTGCTGGCGGTGAGCAACTCGGTGGTCAACGCCGTCAGCCTTGGCCTGGCCACGGCCGTGGTGATGGCGCTCTCCGGCGCATCCATCTCGCCCATCCGCAACTACGTGCCGAACGAAATCCGCATCCCGGTTTACATCCTGATCATCGCCGTGCTGGTCACCGTGGTGCAATACGTGATGAACGCCTATATGTACAGCCTGTACATCGTGCTGGGCATATTCATTCCGCTCATCGTGACCAACTGCATCGTGCTGGCGCGCATAGAAGCCTTCGCCGGAAAAAATCCGGTCCTGCCCGCGGCGGTGGATGGCCTCGCCATGGGTCTGGGGCTGACTGCCGTGCTCGCGGTACTGGGCGGCATGCGCGAAATCGTCGGCCACGGCACCCTGTTTGCGGGTCTGGATCTGGCGCTGGGCGAGATGGCAAAAGGCTGGGTGATCACCGTCATTCCCGACTATCACGGCTTCCTCTTAGCCATCCTGCCGCCCGGCGCCTTCATCGGGCTGGGCCTGCTGATCGCGGGCAAGAACTACCTGACGCTGCGCGCAGAACGCAAGGCGAAAGGCGGCAACGCCACGATCGCACCGGTGGATGGCGGATGCACGGTGGGGCACGGCGGATAGCGTTGTCCCCATGTCGCGCATTGCATGAACCCCGTCAAACGCCGCGAAATATTTTTACGCCTGCAAGCGGCGAACCCGCACCCCATCACCGAGCTGGAATACCACACGCCGTTCGAGCTGCTGATTGCCGTGCTGCTTTCCGCGCAGGCCACCGACATCAGCGTGAATGCCGCCACGCGCCAGCTGTACCCGGTGGCCAACACGCCGCAGGCCATACTCGATCTGGGCGAAGACAAGCTGCGCGAGTATGTGCAGCGCATCGGCCTGTATAAAACCAAAGCAAAACACATCATGCAGACCTGCAGATTGCTGCTGGAGCGCCACGGCGGCGCAGTGCCGCAGACGCGCGCGGAACTGGAAGCCTTGCCCGGCGTGGGACGCAAGACCGCCAACGTGGTGCTCAACACTGCTTTCGGTATGCCCACCATGGCGGTCGACACCCATATTTTCCGCGTCTCCAACCGCACCGGCATTGCCCCCGGCAAGAACGTGCTGGAGGTGGAGCAAAAACTAATCAGGTTTGTGCCGGATGAATTCAAGCACGACGCACACCACTGGCTGATCCTGCACGGGCGTTATGTGTGTCAGGCGCGCAAGCCCAAATGCGGCGAGTGCCTCATCGAGAGCCTGTGCGAATACAAAGAAAAGGTTTTCTGAGACCTATGCGTTCAGACTTGATTCGGTGTGCTTTGTCTGACAGAGTTGCATCTGATTCATATATAAATGACCGCCATGTCCCAGAAACGGTCATTCCAACTGAATACACAAATAGAAAGAAAAGCAGTCGTTGCGAATAGAGTCTTGCGTGAGGAATTCGAAACTAATTGCACAATTCCGCACCAATAATCACAAAACTAATTGGATCAAAAAATCGACTAACTAGCGCCATGAAACTACCTGACGTTTTGAACAATGAAGGTAAACTATGGGCTACATGGTTCTTGATTGTATTTTTTGGGCTGCTGGTTTTGATGTACGTGCTTGATGAATACTCTGCAAAATATCCAATCGTTGAATTGGTCGAGGGAACAAAGCTCGAACGGCTATGGGTATTGTTAGGCGTACTACTAATGTTTATTTTTGTGCTACCGGGAATAATCTTTTTTCTCGATAAGAAGCTCCAAGCCAAGGTACTGGCCGTTATCTTTCTTTTTATTCCTCTTCTTGTTTGTCTAAATTCATCAGCAGTGCTACTCAACGCATTGTTAGATTCAAGTAATCCAGTGACAGTTAATGCCAAAGTGCTGGAAAAACGCTACCCATCAGCTAGAGGAACCAGATATGCCATACGAGCCACCAGTGAACTTTACAATGGAGCATCTATAGAATTTCGTGTGGAGCCAAGCTATTTCTTTATACTCAAAATTGGAGATAAGGTTAAGTTGAATGTTAGAGGTGGATGGCTTGGGATGGAATGGATGCAGTCAATAGAAGTGTTTCACTAGGATTGTCAAATGAATGTAAGTCCGCTTTTCCGAAGTAATAATGTCGCTTTGGGGCACGACACTGCCGATCCAGGATTGAAGTACAATCAGTCCGCTTGTGCCGCAATAGCGGCAATATGCGGGATGCGTAATATGTCCCAAAAGCGGAAAATTATTGATCGCGCTTCAAAGCAGACATACAACGTCGTGTGATCTTATTGGTCGTGCTTGTAATTTGTTTTTGAGTGGGTTCGCCATGAACACTAACCAAAAGAGGTTTGTCAAAAAAGTTGCGCTCGACATAACCGTAATGATCCTGATCGCCGTCGCCGCCGTGAAGGTCAACGAGCGGATCCCCGCCGGGTGGCTGACTGCACACCATGGCACGGTAGAAGGTGTCGCGCTGTTGGTGTTCATTGTCGTTGGCGCCCTAGCTCAACGCGAGGGGCCTCTGCCTAGCCGTGCTGAGAGGCACGCGGCACTGAATCGCGTCTACGACGAGCATCCGTGGGCGAAGGTTTACCTCGCGCTCTACTGCTTTGTACTCGCCGTCGGGCTTTATCTCGTGGGTACCCACCACATCGACCTCGTGGAAGTTGGGTTCTTGGGCTTGCTGGGGGTGTTGTTGTTGATGATGCTGCCGGTCTTCATCATCAAGCTGAAGGAGGCGTACGATGCGGCTGGAGAGGAAGAATGACTCTGCGATGCGCCGAGGATTGCATGAGGCAGCGCCGAATGATTACCGTAATTGCCTGACAGGTGTCCGCTTTCTCGCAAACTAACGGCAGGTATGGGCACGAAGTTGCTGAAAATGGAAAACAACTAGTAATGACGGAAGCAATCCGATAACAGACGATGTTAGCAATCTATAAATTTGTCACGGCGATGATAATTCTGAAACACATGAGGTTCATTCTTGGTTTTGTGCTCATATTCTGCCTCTGCGCTACAGCTCGCGCCGACTATGAGCTAGGGCGCAAACATCAAGTCAGGGATGGTGCGCTTTATTTTGATGCCGTAGAGTTGTTCTTCGACGGAAAATTTGTCGGGCTGACTTATGCCGATGCAAAGCCAATCAGGTTTTCCAATAACTACTATGTTTTTGCAGTGTGCCCGCTAGATAAGTTGACCAATGAACCAAATGGTTATTGTTCGAATTGGATGATTTACGATGTTGCTCAAAAGTCGACGACTCCTCTAGTTCTACCTGGTCACACGATTGTATCGGTCCCGTCTTTTTTCTGGCCCTACATTGCATATCTCAAGATTCCGAAGACCATAACTGAAGACGACTTCAGCAGAGGTTATGTGGAGGCAACCTGCATTGTTGTCGAATGGCCCAAGGTGAACGTTGTGGCAAAAGCCAAGACTCAGCTGAATGTTCACGACTTTGAGACTGAAACAGCGGAGTTGTTTTCGCCTCCGAAGTTCACACAAAACAATAATTCGTTGGAGATATCCTGCTTGGAGCCTAACGGCACTAAAGAAGGGAAAGTAGTCTCGACATTGGCTATTCCAACGACAAAGTAGCAGAAATGATGTCTGCTTTTCGCACGTGCTGATGTCGTTTATGGGCACCAAGCGGACACTGACAATATATGTTAAACCAACTTTGAATAAGCACACCTGATGTTTAACCCCACCCGCGATCAAGCAAGAAATTTCCTGTTCGAAACCTGGCGCAAGCGTACTGCCGGTGAATTACTCACGCCGCTGGAAGACCTGGTCGCGCAGCTGATCGAGAAACATCCCGAATACCACGCGCTGCTCGAAGCCCCCGAAAAACACCAAGGCCGCGACTACGCGCCCGAGTACGGCGACACCAATCCTTTCCTGCACCTGATGATGCACCTCACCATCGAGGAGCAGATTTCCATCGGCCAGCCGCACGGCATCCGCGAGCATTTCAGGCGGCTGAGCGAGCATTTTCAGTCCGAGCACGATGCACAGCACCGCATGATGGAGTGCCTGGGCGAGATGCTGTGGCAGGCGCAGCGCAACGGCAGCGCGCCGGATGCGGCGGTGTATCTGGCGTGTCTGGAAAAACAATAACAGGGAGCGGAGTGAATCCATGGCCAATCGTTTGAGCAAAATCGTCACCCGCACCGGAGACAAGGGCACTACCGGCCTGGCCGACGGCACGCGCGTCAACAAGGACAGTGCGCGCATTCACTGCCTGGGAACAGTGGATGAGCTCAACAGCCATCTGGGGTTGCTGCTTTGTGAAGAGTTGACGCAGGAGATACGCGAGTTGCTCTTGCAGATACAGAACGATCTGTTCGACCTCGGCGCTGCGCTCGCCTATCCCGCCGCCGCGTTTACTGAAGACAAGCTCGCGCGCCTGGATAGCGCCATCGCGCACTTCAACGCCGGCCTGCCTCCGCTCAAGGAATTCATCCTGCCCGGCGGCACGCGCGCAGCCAGCCTGTGCCATGTCGCACGCACCGTAGCGCGGCGCGCCGAACGCGACCTGGCGGCACTTGCGCACAGCGAGGAAGTGCCCGCGCATGGCTTGCCCTATCTCAACCGCCTGTCGGATTTGCTGTTTGTTTTATGCCGCGTGCTCAATCGAGTTGCGGGACAGGCTGAGCCGCTATGGCAGAGGACAGCCGGGAATTAGCCTCAGGCGCAATCGTCGCTTAAATGCGCGCGATGCTCATGGCCTTCACCGCTAGCTAGCGGCCGCGACGGGTCGGCGATCCACTCGCTCCAGGAACCCGCATACAGCTTGCCACAGGGGAGGCCTGCGATTTCCATGGCCAGCATGTTATGGCAGGCGGTCACACCCGAGCCGCAGCTGTGGATGACCTGCTCCGGGCTGACGCCGTTGAGCAGCTTGAGATAAGCCTCGCGCAATTCTGCCGCAGGCAGATAAGTGCCGTCGAAATCGAGGTTCTCGTCGAAGGGCCAGTTCACCGAGCCCGGAATATGCCCCGCCACCCGGTCCAGGGGTTCGCGCTCCCCGGTGTAGCGTTGCTCTGGACGGGCATCAATCACCAGTCGGCAGCGCTCCTGCCTGGCCTGGTCGACTTCTACAACGTCTGCCTGCATTTCATGGTGCAGTTGCGCGACAAAATTTGCCGGCGTGATCTGCGGCAAGTCCGCTGTCATCGGTAATTTTTCCTTCAGCCACTTGGGCAGGCCGCCATCCAGCAGCGCCACCTTGTCATGTCCCAGCCAGCGTAGCAGCCACCACAGCTTCACCGCCATGGCGCCGAAGCTGTCGTCGTAAACGACGACCTGCTTGCTGCTGTCCACGCCCCAGCGGGAGAGTTTTTCACTAAACCGTTGCACATCCGGCAAGGGATGGCGCCCGCTGTTGGCAGTGACCGGTGAAGACAAGTCGTCGTCGAGGTGGGCGTAGCGCGCGCCCGCTATGTGGCCACTCTGGTAAGCCTGGAGCCCGGCCTGTTTATTGGTCAGCGTAAAGCGGCAGTCGAATATGATCCAGTCCGGATCTTGCAGATGCTGTGCCAGTTGTGCGGTGGAAACGACGGTTTTGAACGGCATGGTTCATCCTGAAAATATTGAGTACAGAGGAACGGCTGCTGAAACAAAGCGGGGAAACTCAAACACTATTTGAGCCTGCACCAAAAGAACTGGCCGATGAATCGGCCAGTTCTTTGCTTAAGCGAGCCGATGCGGCATATGCCTACAGCTTTTCGGGAGTACGCGGCTTGCGCAGCCCGAATAACCACAGCACGTAACCGGACAGTGCATATGCCATAAACAGCATGAACAGCACACCCGCAGGATAACTCGAAATCAGCACGAAGAACATCGCCAGCACAAAGATGGCAATGAACGGCACGCTCTTGCGCAGGTTGAAGTCTTTAAAGCTGTAGAAGCGCAGATTGCTCACCATGCTGATGCCGGCAAACACGGTAATGCCCGCTGCAATCCAGCGCAACTCCTGGCCGTTGAAACCATAATCCGGCATCACCCACACGAAGCCGGCCACCAGCGCCGCCGCCGCCGGACTGGGAAGCCCCTGGAAATAGCGCTTGTCGATGACTTCAATGTTGGTATTGAAACGCGCCAGACGCAGGGCAGCACCGACGCAATAGATAAACGCGGCGAACCAGCCCAGCTTGCCCATGTCCTTGAACGCCCACTCATACATCAGCAGGGAAGGTGCGACACCAAACGACACCATGTCGGACAGGCTGTCGTACTGGGCGCCGAATTCGCTCTGGGTATGCGTCAGCCGCGCCACGCGCCCGTCCAGCCCGTCCAGCACCATGGCGATAAAAATCGCCACGGCGGCCAGCTCGAATTTCATGTTCATCGCCTGCACGATGGCATAAAACCCGGCAAACAATGCGCCCGTGGTAAACAGGTTGGGCAACAGGTAGATGCCGCGCCTGCGCAGGTCCATGGGTTTACGGTTATTCAATTCTGGCATCTGGATTTTGGCACCTGGGCTTGTTCAGCTTATTGATCGTGGCGGACACTATAGCGAGGATTCAGGGTGCGGGATAGAGGAGTCAGGATGCAGAGCCGAGGTGTTAACCGAATCCTGCATCCTGGTTCCCGCTTCCTAGTTCTTGGACTGATCCACCAGCTTGTTTTTGCCGATCCACGGCATCATCGCGCGCAGCTGGCCGCCGACGATCTCGATAGGGTGCTCTGCATTCAGGCGACGGCGAGCGGTCATTTCCGGATAGTTGGTACGGCCTTCCAGAATGAAGCGCTTGGCGTATTCGCCGTTCTGGATGTTCTTCAGGCACTCTTTCATCGCGGCGCGCGCCTCGTCGGCAATCACGCGGTGGCCGGTCACATATTCGCCGTATTCCGCGTTGTTGGAGATGGAGTAATTCATGTTGGCAATGCCGCCTTCGTACATCAGGTCCACGATCAGTTTCAGTTCGTGCAGGCACTCGAAGTAGGCCATCTCGGGCGCGTAACCCGCTTCGGTCAGTGTCTCGAAACCGGCCTTGACCAGCTCCACCGCACCGCCGCACAGCACGGCTTGTTCGCCGAACAGGTCGGTCTCGGTCTCTTCGCGGAAATTGGTCTCGATCACGCCGCCCTTGGTGCCGCCGTTGGCAGCTGCGTAAGACAAGGCAATGTCCTTGGCCTTGCCGGATTTGTCCTGGTACACGGCGATCAATGTCGGCACGCCGCCACCCTTGAGGTACTCGGAACGCACGGTGTGGCCTGGGCCTTTGGGGGCGATCATGATCACGTCCACGTCGGCGCGCGGTACCACCTGGTTGTAATGCACGTTGAAGCCGTGGGCGAACGCCAACGCTGCGCCTGCCTTGATGTTAGGTGCAACTTCCTTGTTGTAGACGTCGGGGATATTCTCGTCGGGCAACAGCATCATTACGACATCGGCGTTCTTCACTGCATCGGCGACTTCGGCGACCTTGATGCCAGCGCCTTCGGCCTTCTTCCAGGATGCGCCGTTCTTGCGCAGACCAACCGTCACGTTTACGCCAGACTCTTTCAGATTTAGAGCGTGAGCATGGCCTTGCGAGCCGTAGCCCACAATGGTTACCTGCTTGCCCTTGATCAGTGAGAGGTCAGCGTCTTTGTCGTAATAAACTTTCATGGTATTTCCTTTTGGTTATTTTCAATTAGTTCTGCAGTCCGTGCGGCAGCGCCGCATGGCCTTACAATTTCAAAACACGGTCGCCGCGGCCGATACCCGATGCCCCGGTGCGCACTGTTTCCAGGATCAGGGTGCGGTCTATGGCCTGCAAGAAGCTGTCCAGCTTGGCGCCGGTACCGGTCAGTTCTATGGTGTAAGTGTGGTCCGACACGTCTATGATGCGCCCGCGGAAAATATCCGCCATGCGCTTCATCTCTTCGCGATCCTTGCCCGAGGCGCGTACCTTGACCAGCATCAGTTCGCGCTCGATGTGGTCGCCGTCGGACAGATCCACTACTTTTACCACGTCGACCAGCTTGTTCAGTTGCTTCGTGATCTGCTCGATCACATCGTCGGAGCCGGTCGTGACGACCGTCATGCGCGACAGCGACGGATCTTCCGTGGGTGCGACGGTCAGCGACTCGATGTTGTAGCCGCGCGCCGAGAACAGGCCGGCCACGCGCGAGAGCGCCCCCGGCTCGTTCTCCATGAGGAGGGAAATAATATGTCGCATGCTTGTGCTAGACCAGGATCATTTCCGACAGGCCCTTGCCGCCGGGCACCATCGGGAACACGTTCTCGGTCTGGTCGGTAATGAAGTCCAGGAATACGAGATCGTCCTTGCGGGCAAACGCTTCCTTCAGCGCCGGCTCGACATCTTCGGGCTTGTCGATGCGCATGCCAACGTGACCATATGCTTCGGTGAGCTTCACGAAATTTGGCAGCGCATCCATATACGATTCGGCGTAACGGTTGCCGTGGAAGAACTCCTGCCACTGGCGCACCATGCCCATGTAGCGGTTGTTGAGATTCACGATCTTGATCGGCAGGCGATACTGCTTGCAGGTCGACAATTCCTGGATGCACATCTGGATGCTCGCCTCGCCAGTTACGCACGCGACCGTGGCCTCGGGATGCGCAAGCTGCACGCCCAGCGCATAAGGCAATCCCACGCCCATGGTGCCGAGCCCGCCGGAATTGATCCAGCGCCGCGGCTTGTCGAACTTGTAGAACTGCGCGGCCCACATCTGATGCTGGCCGACGTCCGACGTCACGTACATGTCGAGGTCCTTCGTCAGTTCGTAGAGCTTCTCGACGACGAATTGCGGCTTGATGATCTTGGAGGTGCGGTCGTACTTCAGGGAGTCGCGACCCCTCCATTCGTTGATTTGGCCCCACCATGCTTTGACCGCAACAGGATCCGGACGCTCCTTGCCTGCGGTGACCTGCCGGTTCATTTCCTGCAGCACTTCGCGCACGTCGCCGACGATTGGCACGTCCACGCGCACGCGCTTCGAAATCGACGACGGGTCGATGTCGACGTGGATGATCTTGCGGTCTTCCTGGAAAAAATGCTTCGGGTTGCCGATCACGCGATCGTCGAAGCGCGCGCCGATG
>JANYJE010000023.1 GCA_025408405.1 Nitrosomonadales bacterium
TCTCGGTGATCAGCGTGACTTCAGCCAGCCAGGGATAGACCCGGGTGATCTGTCCCACGATGCCGGTATCGTCCATCACGACTTGTCCGGTTTGCAGAGCCGCATCCGCGCCTTTGTTGACGATGATCTTGCGTTTGAAAAGATCGCGTTCGGTATAGATCACCTCGGCCACCTGGGTGGTGTAGGTACTGCGTATCGGCAGCGCGTCAAGATTGCGCAGTTGCTGGTTTTCCGTTTGCAGGGTCTGCATTTGCGCAAGTTGTGCGGAGTCGCTGAGATGTTGCTGATGCAGCGATTGATTCTGCCTGATCAAATTGTTTTGCTGGGAAAAATAATCGCCGATCTGATTCCAGATCCGCCCCGGCAATGTGGCCAGCGCTTGGATCGGCGCGACCATCACAGACAAGGTGCTGCGTGTGGATTCCAGATAACGGTAGCGCGTGTCGATGAACATCAGCAATAGCGACAACATCGCGAAAAACACCAGTCGTGCCAATGGGCTGGGGCCGCGATTGAAGAACCTGAAAGAGTGGGTGTTGTCTAGCATCGCAGAAGTTTAATAAGTGGAAAATGGGGTTAGTGGGCAGGCACGCGCTCCCACTTCACGCCACCATGCGTCACTCTGTCGTGAAAATATTGGTCGATGTGTCCAGGCTCTCCAGCGCACGCCCGGAACCGCGCACCACGCAGGTCAGCGGATCATCGGCGATCAGTACCGGCAAGCCGGTCTCTTCCATCAGCATACGGTCCAGATCGCGCAACAAGGCGCCGCCACCGGTCAATACCATGCCCTTCTTGGCGATGTCCGAGCCGAGTTCGGGGGGGGTTTGCTCCAAAGCGATCTTGACCGCGCTGACGATACTGTTCAGCGGTTCGGTCAGGGCTTCGAGTATCTCGTTGCTGGAAATGGTGAAGCTGCGCGGCACGCCTTCTGCCAGGTTGCGGCCGCGCACTTCCATTTCGCGCACTTCGCTGCCCGGGAAGGCGGAGCCGATTTCCTTCTTGATCTGTTCGGCCGTGGTTTCGCCGATCAGCATGCCGTAGTTGCGACGGATGTAATTGATAATGGCTTCGTCCAGCTTGTCGCCGCCCACGCGCACGGAGCCGGAGTACACCGCGCCGCCCAGCGAGATAACGCCCACTTCGGTGGTGCCGCCGCCGATGTCTACCACCATGGAGCCGGTTGCTTCCTCAATCGGCAGGTCGGCGCCGATCGCGGCAGCCATAGGCTCTTCAATCAGCTCCACACGGCGCGCACCGGCGCCAAAGGCGGATTCGCGGATGGCGCGGCGCTCGACCTGGGTGGAGCCGCAGGGCACGCAAATGACGATGCGCGGGCTGGGAGTGAAGATGCTGGATTTGTGCACACGGCGAATGAACAGCTTGAGCATCTGTTCGGTGACGGTAAAGTCGGCGATCACGCCGTCCTTCATCGGGCGTATCGCGGTGATGTTGCCCGGCGTACGTCCCAGCATCTGCTTGGCGGCAAGGCCAACCTGCTGGATGACTTTCTTGCCGTTGGGCCCGCCTTCCTGCCGGATCGCAACCACCGAAGGCTCGTTCAGAACGACCCCAACTCCCCGCGCCCAAATCAGCGTGTTGGCGGTACCCAGATCGATCGCCAGGTCATTGGAAAAATAGCTGTCAACAAAACCGAACATAAGATTGCCTCAAAAGTAGTAAGGGGTGCGCCTGCAAAGGTGTTTATGATACCCTATTAAACTTGTTTTGATAAAGCCTTAGCACCGAACATGTCATTAAGCACAGACGACGTAAAAAAAGTGGCGCGCCTGGCCAGATTGGCCATGACCGAACAGGAAATGCACAGCGCCCACGCGCAGCTGCAAAACATCTTTGATCTCATCGCCGAAATGCAGGCCGTGGATACCCGTGGCATTGAACCCATGTCGCATGCGCAGGAGCTCAGCCAGCGGTTGCGCGAAGACGTGGTCAGCGAGGCCGACCAGCGCGAATTGTTCCAGTCCATCGCGCCGCAGGTGGAGCGCGGCCTCTATCTGGTGCCGCAGGTGATTGAGTAACTGTATGTGAAAGGTGAAAAGTGAAAGGTGAAATGCAACCAGTTTCTACGTTTCACCTTATCACTTTTCACGTTTCACAGCCCCCAAAATTGAGTAAACCCTGATGATTAACGCAAGTCTCAAACAGCTTTCTGCGGAACTGGCCGCCAAGAAAATTTCCAGTGTCGAGCTGACCCGGCTCTATCTTGACCGCATCGCGGCGCTGAACCCGCAGCTGAATGCCTATATCACACTGAATTCCGAGATCAGCCTGGCGCAGGCGCGCGCCGCCGATGCGCGCCTGGCGCAGGGCAAGGGGGCCGCGCTTACCGGCATTCCCTTGGCACAGAAAGATATCTTCTGCGCCAAAGGCTGGCGCACCACCTGCGGCTCGCGCATGCTGGAAAACTTCATCGCCCCGTATGACGCACACGTCATTTCCCAGTTCAATAACGCCGGCGCGGTGAATCTGGGCAAGACCAACATGGATGAATTCGCCATGGGCTCAAGCAACGAAACTTCCTATTTTGGCGCGGTAAAAAATCCGTGGAACCATGCGGCCGTGCCCGGCGGCAGCTCGGGCGGCACGGCGGCGGCAGTAGCGGCGCGGCTGTGCGCGGCGGCGACCGGCACCGACACCGGCGGCTCGATCCGCCAGCCTGCCGCACTGTGCGGCATCTCCGGCCTGAAACCGACCTACGGTGTGGTGTCGCGTTACGGCATGATCGCCTTTGCTTCCAGCCTCGACCAGGCCGGCCCCATGGCACGCAGCGCGGAAGACCTGGCGCTGCTGCTCAACGTGATGGCCGGCTTCGACGAACGCGACTCCACCAGTTTGCAACGCGACCAAGAAGATTACGCGCGCGATTTGGCGCAGCCGCTGCAAGGCCTGCGTATCGGCCTGCCGCGCGAATTTTTTGCTGCGGGTTTGAGCGGTGACGTGGGTGCCGCGGTCGAAGCTGCCATTGCCGAATACAAGAAACTGGGTGCCACCGTGGTGGACATCAGCCTGCCCAATTCGCGCCTGTCCATTCCCGTTTACTACGTGCTGGCTCCGGCCGAGGCGTCCTCCAACCTGTCGCGCTTCGACGGTGTGCGTTACGGCTACCGTGCGCCCGAGTACAGCGACCTCACCGATATGTACGAGAAGTCGCGCGCGCAGGGTTTCGGCGCGGAAGTAAAACGCCGCATCATGATAGGCACCTATGTGCTGTCGCATGGCTACTACGATGCCTACTACCTGCAGGCGCAGAAAATCCGCCGCCTGATCGCGCAGGACTTTGTCGAAGCCTACCAGCAATGCGATGTGATCATGGGGCCGACCAGCCCCACCACCGCCTTCAACCTGGGCGAGAAGGGCGACGATCCGGTGCAGATGTATCTGTCCGACATCTACACCATCGCGGTCAACCTCGCCGGCCTGCCCGGCATGTCCATTCCCTGCGGCTTCGGGGCGAATGGCATGCCGGTGGGTTTGCAGATTATCGGCAACTACTTCGACGAAGCGCGCATGCTGAATGTGGCGCACCAATATCAACTGGCGACCGACTGGCACAGCCGCGCGCCACAGGGGATTTGAACATGACCTGGGAAATCGTCATCGGGCTGGAAGTGCATGCCCAGCTTTCGACCAACAGCAAAATCTTCTCCGGCGCATCGACTGCGTTCGGGGCGGAGCCGAACACGCAGGCCGATGCGGTGAGCCTGGCGCTGCCCGGTGTGCTGCCAGTGTTAAACCGTGGCGCAGTGGAACGCGCGATCAAGTTCGGCCTCGCCACCGGCGCACGCATCAATTCACCATCGGTGTTCGCGCGCAAGAATTATTTTTATCCCGACCTGCCCAAGGGCTATCAGATCAGCCAGATGGATTTGCCGGTGGTGGGACAGGGCGCATTGACCATACAGGTGCCTGCAGTGGGCAAGGCTCAAGCCTACGAAAAAGTGGTGCGTCTCACCCGGGCGCACTTGGAAGAAGATGCGGGGAAATCGCTGCATGAAGATTTTCACGGCATGACTGGCATCGATCTCAACCGCGCCGGTACGCCGCTGCTGGAGATCGTGTCCGAGCCGGACATGCGCTCTGCCGCCGAGGCGATTGCCTACGCCAAGACACTGCACACGCTGGTGCGCTGGATCGGCATCTGCGACGGCAACATGCAGGAAGGCTCGTTCCGCTGCGACGTGAACGTATCGGTGCGCCGCCCCGGAGGCGAGCTGGGCACGCGCCGCGAGATCAAAAATTTGAACTCCTTCAAATTTATGCAGCAGGCCATCGATTACGAGGTGCAGTGGCAGATCGACACGCTGGAGAACGGCGGAAAAATCCAGCAAGCCACCATCCTGTTCAATCCGGATACGGGCGAGACCCGCGCCATGCGCAGCAAGGAAGACGCGCACGATTACCGCTACTTCCCCGATCCAGATTTGTTGCCTCTGGTGATCGGCAAGGAATGGATAGAGCAGCTGCGCGGTACGCTGCCCGAACTGCCGCAGGCCAAGCAGGCGCGTTATGTTGGTGAACTCGGCCTGTCGGCTTACGACGCCAGCATCCTCACTGCATCGCGCGAGATGGCGGATTTCTTTGAGGCCGCACTCGGCGATGCGAAGAGCCAGGCGAAAATTTGCGCCAACTGGATCATCGGCGAGGTCAGCGCGCAGCTGAATCGCGACGGCCTGGACATGGCGCAATGCCCGATCACGGCACAACAACTTGGCGGCATGCTCAAGCGCATTGCCGACGGCACCATTTCCAATTCGGGTGCGAAGGAAGTGTTCCGCACCATGTGGGAAACACAGAAACCGCACGTGCCAACGGGTGGAATTACGGTAGGCGGAAGTGCCATAGTGCAATTCATTTCTGCCGATGAAATCATCGAGGCCAAGGGACTCAAGCAAGTTTCCGATGCGGGAGCCATCGAGAAGATCGTCGACGAGATCATCGCGGCCAACGCCGACAAGGTGGCGGAATACCGCAGCGGCAAGGACAAGCTGTTTGGCTTCTTCGTCGGCCTCGCCATGAAGGCCAGCAAGGGTCAGGCGAATCCGGCGCAGATGAACGAGATTTTGAAACGGAAGCTGGCGGGGTAACCTGAAATATGAAGCCCGCCTAGAGGCGGGCTGATAGAGCAGATTTACTGTTAACTTAGAACGTGTAAGCCAATCCAAGACTTAACAAGCCGATATTTGCACTAGTAGTGTTGTTGATTTTTACTGAACCGAAGTACTCATACTCAACTCGCATTCCAACGGTCGGTGAAATTTGATAACTAGAACCAATACCAAATACTCCCCCACTATTACTTGCGGATAGACTTAACGCAGCTGTTCCACCCGGGCCAGTTACAGAGTAATCGGTTTTTCCACTTGCTTGATAAATGCCCAACTTCGCAAACAACCTAGTTTGATCATTCGTTTTTATGCCAGCAAGCACCTCACCATAAAACGCTGAAGCTTTAGACGCCACATTCCACGTAGTGACCACGGGTATTGTGGTGATGGTTTCCTTTGACGAACCAAGATCTACGTAGCCAATTTCAAAACCCAAGTTATCATTGACCCAACTTCCACCGAATATCTTTAATCCAGTACCGGATTTATCTTGTGTTCCTGTGGCTAAAATCAACGCTCCACCATTAGCAGCAGACACAGCGTTAGCTACGGTGGCAGTATCGGAAGTAACGAAATCTGGGTAGGAAGCTAGGCCTAGCGAACCACCTACAAACGACTCTGCATTTGCTTGTGTTCCAATTGATGCCAGAAATGTCGCCATTAATACTGCTTTTTGAATCTTGTTCATTATTAACTCCCTGGATAATTTTACGTAGTTGCTTCAAAACCCCCCATGCATCTTATGTGTGACGCGATGAATGTCACTTATAGCGCGTGTCACTATAGGGCGTCGTCTCATATAGGTCAAATCTTTATCCTCGCTACGTTCTCACAATAGAGTCGTTTCGATGAACTATCACCCCCTTCAATTATTCGGGCAGCACCTAGTCGAATTACGCAAAGCGCGTGGCTGGTCACAGGAACGCTTAGCCCTGGAGAGCGGACTGGCAAGGTCTTATGTCGGAGGAATTGAGCGGGGGCAGCGTAATCTTGCGTTGAACAACATTTGCATCCTGGCGGATACTCTGAAGGTTGCCCCCAGCGAAATGTTGGATTTCTTTCCACAGAAAAAACCGAGCCAAAAAGCTGGCACGTAGAGAGACCAACATCGTACGACGAATTAATGAGAACACCGACGTCCTCGTCGGCGTTCCCAGCTATTCCTGATTCGGTAGTCTTGGTTTATGCGGTGCCTTGCTGAACAACAAGTCATATAGCCAGTTCGGCAGCCACTTCAACAGGCTTCCAACCAACCCCATCTGCCACGGCACCACGGCGAAGGATTTGCCGCAGTGTATGACGCGGGCGATGCGTCGTGCGGCGACATCGGCATCGAGGATAAAGGGCATGGCATAGGGATTGTGGGCGGTCATCGGGGTTGTGATGTAGCCCGGGCAGATGGTCACGACCTTCACGCCGCTGCGGTAAAGTTCCACGCGCAAACTTTCCAGATAGGAAATCAGCGCCGCCTTGGAGGCGGAATAGGCTTCGGAACCGGGCAGGCCGCGGAAGCCCGCGACGCTGGCGATGCCGACCAGACGGCCTTTTCCGGCCGCACGCATGGCGGCGAGAAAGGGCTGGAAAGTTTTCACCGCGCCCAGCACATTGATGTCCATCACCTGCTGAAAGGCCTGCACATCCTCGGCGTATTCGGTGAGCGTGCCGCGGCTGACGCCGGCATTGGCAATCACAATATCTGGCACTCCCACGCGCGCAATGAAGTCGTGCGCGGCTGCCTGGATGGCAGTGGCGTCGCGCACGTCGAGCGGGTAGCAGTGCACCTGCTGGGGAAATTGTGCGGACAGGGCTTGCAGCAATTCGGCACGGCGCGCAAATGCGGCAACCACTGCACCCTGGTGCAGGTAGTGTTGCGCCAGCGCCAGGCCTATGCCGCTGGAAGCACCGCTAATTACGACGCGAAGACAGGATTGAGGAGCGAGGAGCGAGGATTGAGTGGTATCCGCAGCCTTGCCCCCAACTCCGCGTTTCTGCCTAGCGCTTCCCGCCATGTTCCTTGCGCGCCATTTCAACCACTTCGCCGAGCACCCGGATGGCGTCTTCGGGCTGCAAGCCGGAGATCATGTACTTGCCGTCCACGATCAGAGTAGGGGTGCCGGAAATGCGATAGCTCTGTGCCATTTGCTTGCTGCGCATCACTTTGCTTTGCACACTGAAGGACTGGTAGCTGTCGCTGAATGATTTGCTGTCCACCCCGTGTCGCCCCACAAAGGCGGCAATCCTGGCTTCGTCGCCGAGATCGATATTGTCGACGTTCCAGGCATTGAACAGCGCATCGTGCAGTTGCTTCTGCTTGCCCATCAATTCAAGCGCGTAGTAGGTGTTGGCCATCGGTTCCCATCCCGGGTTGAAGATGGTGGGAACATAAATCAGCTCTACATTTTTGGGCATTTTCTTTTCCCAGGCGCTCAGCAACGGGTGCAGGTGGTAGCAGTGCGAGCAGCCATAAAAGAAAAACTCCAGCACTTCAACCTTGTTGCTGTCATGCGTGGGCTGCGCTGGCTGAACCAGCTTGTAATCACGGCCCACCTCGGGAGCGGCAAATGCCTGGGTGGCACACAGTAAAACCAGCAGCACAAAAAGTTGTTTGATCAGCTTCACGATTTTCTCCGAGTAAAAAAGGTGGTCAGGAATTGGAATGCGGTTGTAAATTTATTGCGCCCGTATTGGGGTAGCATTGATGCCGTTTTGTTTCAGGGTGCTCAATGCGGCATTCATTTCGTCCGCGCCATGGTAAGGGCCCAGGCGCACGCGGTACCACATGCCCTTGTCCGGGATGTTGGCCGGCTGCACGTTGGCTTCCATGCCCATGAATGCCAGTTTCGCCTTCACCTTCTCGGCGTCGTCAGGATTGGGGAAAGAGCCGGCCTGCAGGAAGTAGGTGGCTTTCGCAGCGGCATTGTCTGCGGGCTTGGCTGGTGTAACCGCCGAAGCGGGCGCGTGTTGTACGGGAGCCGGCTTGGCTACTGGCGGGGTGGGTTTGTCGGCCTTTTTGGGTTTGACGGTATCGGGTTTGCCAGCACTGGATTTGCCGGTATCGGATTTATCCGGGAGCTCCTTGTAGAACTCGAAGCGCGCTTTGTCTTCGACTTTGCTTGGCGTCGCTGGCGCCGGTTTTTTCTCGGGCACCGGCGCGGGTTTGGGAGCTTCGTGCACTTCTGCGGGGGCCAGGCTAACCGGGGTTTTCTTGACGATCAAATAGGCGATGCCCCCCGCGATTGCCAGCCCCATCACAATGCCCAGCATAATGGCGGCAAATACCGGGAAGCCGTTGCTTCCACCGTTGGAGCGAGAACTGTTTTTGCTCATACTATTCCCTCTGAATGTTGCCTGGAATCAATGGTTATCGTCTTACATCTTTTCTGGCGAGGTTACGCCCAACAGTGCCAGGCCGTTGCGCATGACCTGCGCTGTAGCGGCAATCAGTGCCAGACGTGCACGCTTGACCGCGTCATCCTCGACCAGAAAGCGCGAGGCATTATAGTAGCTGTGAAAATCGGCGGCCAACTCTTTCAGATAGAACGCGATCAGATGCGGCGCCAGATCCTCCGCCGCGCTTTCGATTACTTGCGGAAAATCGATCAGGCGCTGCAGCAGGGTGGTTTCATAGTCGCTTAGCAAGAGGCTGACATCGGCCTGGTGCAGGGTGGCATGGTCGCCTTCCCATTGTGACAGCACGCTGTGCACGCGGGCATGGGCGTACTGGATGTAGTACACCGGGTTTTCGTTGCTCTGCGATTTCGCCAGGTCGATGTCGAATACCAGCTGCGAATCAGGGTGGCGCGCGGCGAGGAAGAAGCGTGTGGCATCGCAGCCGACTTCGTCTATCAGGTCGCGCAGGGTGACATAGCTGCCAGCGCGCTTGGAGATCTTTACTTCTTCACCGTTGCGCAGCACCGTCACCATCTGGTGCAGCACGTAGTCTGGCCAGCCCTGGGGAATGCCAGAATCCAGGGCTTGCAAGCCCGCCCTGACACGGGTGATGGTGCTGTGATGATCCGCCCCTTGTTCGTTGATCACGCGGGTAAAGCCGCGTCGCCACTTGTCCAGGTGATAGGCAACGTCAGGCACGAAATAGGTATAACCGCCGTCGCTCTTGCGCATCACGCGGTCCTTGTCGTCGCCGAAAGTCGTGGTGCGCAGCCACAGTGCCGCGTCCTGCTCGTAAGTGTGGCCACTGGCGATAAGCTTGTTGACGACTTCATCGACCTTGCCGTCGGTATACAGTGCGGACTCCAGCGAGAACACGTCGAAGTTCACACCGAAGGCGCGCAGGTCGAGGTCCTGTTCGCGGCGCAGGTAGGCCACCGCGAAATGGCGGATGGCAACGGCATCGTTGATGTCGCCAGAGGCTTTTACATGCTGGTCGTCAGCCTCTACCGACTCTCTCGCCATGTAGGCGCGGGCGACGTCGAGGATGTAATCGCCGCGATAGCCGTTTTCGGGCCACGCGGGATCGTCCGGTGTCACCCCTTGGCAGCGCAGCTGCACCGAATGGGTGAGGTTGTCGATCTGTGCGCCCGCGTCGTTGTAGTAAAACTCGCGCGTCACATTCCAGCCGGCCGCCTGTAGCACGCGGCACAGGCAATCGCCTACCGCCGCACCGCGGCCATGCCCTACGTGCAAGGGACCGGTAGGATTGGCGGAAACGAATTCCACTCCCACCTTGCGCCCGGCGCCCGCATGAATATGGCCATAGCCCGCGCCCGCGTGCAGCACGGCGCGCACCACTGCCTGCTTGGCTGCGGTGGTGACGAATACGTTGATAAAACCGGCGCCGGCGATTTCGACTTTCTCGATCACGGTGGAGGCGGGGAGTGCGGCGATCAAGGCTTGTGCAATCTCGCGCGGTGGGCGGCGCAGCGGCTTGGCCAGCTGCATCGCCAGATTGCAGGCGTAGTCGCCATGCTGCGACTGCTTGGGGCGTTCCAGCAATATGGAGAGTTGTCCAGCGTGCTCCGGGGAGACTGTGCTCAGGGCTTGTGCAAACAGATCGGAGAGATGGATTTTGAAATTGGAAACAGCAGCAGTCATCACGCAACACCTTCAAACGAGGCGCAGATTATAGCATTTGAACTATGCTCGGCGCCTGCTTATGAATGCCTGCGCAACAGGCACAGAAAATTAATTGCAGCTGTGCAATTTATTCTGCGCATGCCCTACAATGCGCGCAGGATTTTTTGGGTGCACTAACTTGCATACGATGAAAAAAATGACCTTGTTGCTTCTCGTGAGTCTGACGCTGAACCCTGCATGGTCCCTGGCGGATCCACAGCATGACAGCGATATCGTGGTCAAGGTGCAGGTTGATGGCGAGAATGTGAGCGTGGATCTCAACATGCAGGTAGAGGCTGGCCGCGAGCTGGTGTGGGCGGTGCTGACGGACTTTTCGCATATGGCCGGCTTTGTCTCCAATGTGCGCGAGAGCCGTGTCATCAGCTCGCAGGGCGATGTGCTGATCATCAGCCAGCGCGGCACGGCAAAGTATGGGCCATTGGATTTTCCCTTTGAATCGACCCGCGAAATACGCCTGGCGCCGTGGGACAGCATTCAGTCACGCCTGATCAGCGGCAATATGCGCAAGATGCAGGGTTTGACCCAGTTGCTTGATAACGGCAGCGCAACGCAGGTTGTTTATCACGCAGACAGTATTCCGGGTGTCTGGATACCTCCCTTTGTAGGCAAGACATTTATTGCCCATGAAATGCGCGAGCAGTTTCAGCAAATGCGCGATGAAATAATGCGCAGGAAACAGAGGCTGGCAAAGTAGCGGTTAATTTAACGGGTAGTGCAGCGCTGGAATGTTGCCGGCAGCGGCCAGCGCCGGCACTCACTCTTCCAGGCTGCGCGGCCGCGAGATGCCAAAGCCCTGGGCGAAATCCACGCCGACTTCTCTTAGCTTGGCGATGAGCTCCTCGCTTTCCACGAGCTCAGCTACGGTTTTGACACCGATCGTTTTTGCCACCCGGTTTATGGACACCACCTTGGCGAAATCTACCGGGTTACGCAGCATGTCGAGAATGATGCTGCCGTCGATTTTAAGGAATTCCACCTGAAAGCCACGGATCAGGTCGAATGAAACAGCATCGCGGCCGAAGCCGCTCAGCGCGACGCGGCAGCCGCACTGGCGTACCTGCCGGATGAATTCGGCGACACTCGTGCCGCGCACGGCAAGCTCTGAATCAGGCACTTCGAAGCACAGGATAGAACCCTGCATCCCGTACTCTTCCAGGGTCGCCCGCAGGAAATCCGGGAACTCGGGATCACCGATCGTGGCAACGGCCACGTTGAGGAAAAATATCGAGCCGTTGCTTTGCGGTTGCTGTGGAGTGTTGCGGGAAGCCCATTCCAGAACATGCTGCACCACCCAGCGATCCAGATAGGGCATCAACCCATGTTTCTCGGCCAGCGGAAAGAAGGCGCCAGGTGTCATCATGTTTTCTTCTTCTTCAAGCAGGCGAATCAGAATTTCATAATGCTCTGCCGCGCCCGAACTGACCGGCAAGGGGGTGATCAATTGGCAATACAGGCGAAAATCACCTTGCTGGATCGCTGCAATGATGCGCTTGCCGGCATCCTTTTGTCCGGTAAGCTCCTCGGAAAAAGAATCGATAAACATGTCCTGGTCTGCCGGCTCGTTCCGGCTGGTGGCCGTTGCAACAAGCGCTTTCCCGCCTGCATCCGTGCCGGATTCAGGCTTGCCTGAGCCATGCAGGTCGCTGCGTGCGGTAATGTCATCAGTCAGGATATAAAAGCCTGTCACCTTGCCGGCAAGGTCAAACTGAGGGATATGTTGCACCGCCAAGCGATAGATGGCGCCATTGGGCATTTGCTGCGTCCGCTCATAATGTACGGTCTGGCCATCCAGGGATTGCCGGATGGCGGTCGCGATTTCCGCATAAACCTTAGGGCCAAATATTTCGCGGATATGCCGGCCGTCGAGCTGTTCAGGCCTCAAGTGCAGCCAATCCTGAAAAGCGCGGTTGTGATACAGGCAGTGACTGTTGGCATCTATTAGCGCAACCATGGTCAATAGCACTTCATCGACCAATTGCAAGCGAGGTTTGTCGAAAGCGAGCTTCTCTTCGGCTTTTTTGCGCAGATACGTTTCATGCTCGAGCTTGTCTTTCAGGGAAGACAATTGCGCTGTACGGCGCATAACCACCCATTCCGAGCGCGAGGTCCGGGCGGCCTCGGCAAGTATTGCGGCCACAAGAATCCCGGTCAGAAAGGCGATCCACTCCAGGCTGAGCAGGGTAAAGTAGATCGTCAAGACCAGTGTTACAGCAGTTGCAATGACTGCTACTGCTGCGATATACGATTGAACGGCACGGAATAACTTGCTTGACCGCATTCTTCACTCCCTGGGGAATTTTGCGCTTGTTGATGTCGTCACCACTGGCCCGCTCGATGCCTGACAACAGGTTACCTCATTTTTCCGTAGATTTGTGCACCGCTCGATCCCGCGCGGGCGTCATTGTGGCAGAGCGCGCTGTAATTTTTAGTCTGCAAGGTAATGCCAATCGCTGCACAGACACCCAGCCCGTGTCCGTATGTTATCCTTCCGTCCAGTTGATTTTGGTGTTATTTCCATGAAGTATTTATTGTTCGCATTGCTGCTGATGCCTGTTGCTGCGTCAGCCGATCAGGATGCGGATTTCCTGGCAGCGCGCGAGGCTTTTCGTGTCGGTGACGAGGCTCGTCTCGAGAAAATTGCCGAACGCATGAAAAACAGCCCGTTTGAGCCCTACGTCACCTACTACCAGTTGCATCTGCAACTGGATGCGCGTAATCGCGCGCCGATCAAGGAGTTCCTGTCACGTCCGGACGATACTCCGGTGATCGATCAGTTACGCGGCGAATGGCTAAAGCAGTTGGCCAGAAAACAGCAATGGGATGAATTCACGGCAGAGTACCCGCGCTTGCTGGAATCGGACGACGAAATGGTCTGCTACGCCTTGCAGGCGCGTCGCATCAACAACGAAAATCTGGTGCTGCAGGAAGTGCGCAGCCTGTGGTTTAACGGCAAGGGACAGCCGGACAGTTGCGTTACGCTGTTTGAAGCGGCGCTAGCTGCCGGGGTGATCAGCGAACAGGATGTGTGGCAGCGCGTACACCTGGCGCTGGAAGCCAACAATATTGCGCTGGCAAAACAGCTGTCGGTGCGCCTGTCGGCGCCGCGGCGCCTGCCTGCCGGCACATTGGAGAGCGCATCGATCCATCCTGAGCGTTATCTGCAAAAGGTCAAGCTGGCCAAGGCGAACGAGGGGCAGCGCCTGGTTGCCCTGTTTGCCTTGTTGCGCCTGGCCAAGCAAACGCCGCAGCTGGCTTACCGGCAATGGGGCAGGCTGGCAGATTTCTTCGACAAGGATGAGCAGCATTATTTTTACGGCTGGCTGGCTTATGAAGCAGCACGCAATCTGGATGAACGGGCTTTGATCTGGTTCAGGGCGGCGGGAGACATCCAGCTCAACGATGCTCAACTTGCCTGGCGCACCCGTGCCGCGCTGCGTGCGCAGAACTGGCACGAGGTATGGGCGAGCATCGCCAGCATGTCGCCACGCCAGCAACACGAGGGTGCGTGGCGCTACTGGAAGGCACGTGCCTGGAAGACACTGGGGCGCGAGGAGGATGCACAGGAGCTGTTTACCGAGCTGAGCAGGGAATACAATTTTTACGGCCAGCTGGCTGCTGAAGAATTGGGCTCATCACCCGCGGCGGGCATGATGTCGGTCAGCTACCAGCCCACCAGCGCCGAGATTGATACGATGCTGGCACAGCCGGCCATGCAGCGCACGCTGGCGCTGTACCAGATGGGCTTGCGTACGGAAGCTGCGAAGGAATGGTCGTGGGTGGTGCGCAAGCTGGATGACAAGCAGTTGCTGGTTGCCTCGGAGATTGCGAGCCGCAATGAAATGTACGACCGTTCCATTCATGCCGCCGACCGCACCATGCGGCTACACGACTTTAACCTGCGTTATCCGGCCCCGTATCGCGATACCCTGCAGGGACGCATACGTGAAAACAATCTGGAAGAAGCTTGGGTATACGGCCTGATGCGGCAGGAAAGCCGCTTTGTCACCCAGGCAAAGTCTGATGCCGGTGCCGCCGGACTGATGCAGATCATGCCCGCAACCGCGCGCTGGGTGGCGAAACGGCTGGGCATGCGCGATTACCGCAAGGCGCTCATCAGCCAGCTGGAGACCAACCTGAAGCTGGGTACCTATTACATGAAGAACGTGCTGTCTTCACTCGACAACAACCCCGTGCTCGCCTCTGCCGCCTACAACGCGGGGCCGGCGCGGGCGCGCCAGTGGCGCGCCGAAAAACCGCTGGAAGGCGCCATCTATGTCGAGAGCATCCCTTTCGACGAGACGCGCGATTACGTGAAGAAAGTGCTGAGCAACACGGTTTACTATGCCAAGCTGTTCGACCAGTCCACACTGTCGCTCAAGCAGCGGCTGGGCACGATCGCAGGCAAATCCAGCGAAGACTAGCCAGCCATCACCGCTGCCATAAGACCCGCCATGAAGACTACATCCCTGAAAATCTATTGCGTCGGCGGTGCGGTGCGCGATGGTTTGCTCGGTCTGTCGGTGCAGGATCATGACTGGGTGGTGGTGGGAGGGACGCCGGAGCAGTTGGAAGCGCTTGGCTACAAGCCGGTGGGAAAGGATTTTCCGGTGTTTCTGCATCCCGACACCCACGAGGAATATGCGCTGGCGCGCACCGAGCGCAAGACCGCGCTGGGCTACAAGGGCTTCGCCGTGTATGCAGCACCGGATGTGACGCTGGAGCAGGATCTGTCGCGGCGCGACTTCACCGTCAACGCCATCGCTCAAGCGGCAGATGGCACGCTGATCGACCCATACCACGGCCAGGCCGATTTGCAAGCGGGCGTGCTGCGCCATGTGAGTGCTGCCTTCAGCGAAGACCCGGTACGCATTCTGCGTGCGGCGCGTTTCGTGGCGCGTTTCGGTTTTTCCATCGCGCCGGAAACACTGGCACTGATGCGCACCATGGTTGAAAACGGCGAAGTCGATGCGCTGGTGCCGGAGCGGGTGTGGCAGGAGCTTGCGCGCGGCCTGCTGGAAAAACATCCCTCGCGCTTCATCACCACCCTGCGTGATTGCGGCGCGCTGAAAAAAATTCTGCCGGAAGTGGATGCCCTGTTCGGCGTGCCGCAACCGCCGCAATATCATCCCGAGATCGACTGCGGCATCCACACCATGATGGTGCTGGATGATGCGGCACATCAAGGCTACGCGCTGGAAGTGCGCTTCGCGGCCCTGATGCACGATCTTGGCAAGGGCAATACACCTCCGGACATTCTGCCGCGCCACATCGGCCACGAGCAGCGCAGCGTGGAGTTGCTAAAAGTGTTGTGTGAACGCCTGCGCGTGCCCGGCGAATGCCGCGACCTCGGCCTGCTGGTGGCGCGCTATCACGGTGATGTGCACCGCGCCCAGCAACTTCGCCCTGACACCATCGTGCGTCTGTTTCAGAGCTGCGATGTGTGGCGCAAGCCGGAGCGCTTTACGCAAATACTCGAGGCCTGCATGTCGGATGCACACGGGCGTAGCGGGCACGAGCAGGATGATTATCCGCAGGCGGCTTATCTGCTGCGCGCATTGCACGCCGCACAGGCGGTAAATGCGGGCGAAATTGCACAGCTGTGCGCAGACAAGAACCTCATCGCCGCGCGCGTGCGCGAGGCGCGCATCGTCGCAGTGGAACATGCCATCCAGGGTTGAAAAGCTGGAAGATTTGCTGCGCGAGGTACGCGCATGCACGGTGTGCGCCGCACACCTGCCTTTCCCGCCCAGGCCGGTGCTGCGTGCCGCCAGCAGCGCGCGCATCCTCATTATCGGTCAGGCACCGGGGCGGCGCGTGCATGAAACCGGCATTCCGTGGAACGATCCTTCCGGCGAGCGCCTGCGCGAGTGGCTGCAAGTGTCGCGCGACACTTTCTACGACGAACAACGCATCGCCATTATCCCCACTGCATTCTGTTATCCCGGCAAAGGCACAAGCGGCGATCTGCCGCCGCGCCCGGAATGTGCGCCGTTGTGGCATCCGCGCCTGCGCGCCACCTTGCCCAACATCCGCTTCACCCTGCTCATCGGCAGCTACGCGCAAGCCTGTTATCTCGGCGAGCGCCGCTACCAGACGCTGGCCGAGACCGTGCAACACTACCGCGATTACCTGCCGGAATATTTGCCGCTGCCGCATCCCAGCTGGCATAACCAGCAATGGCTGAAGCGCAATCCGTGGTTTACGGATGAAGTGTTGCCGCTGTTGCGCCAGCGGGTGGCTGAGCTGATGCAGGGAGCCTGAAAAGTCCGCTAAGCATCCAGGGAAATTGCATCCTGTTTGGATTCGTCGACAAGTTTATACACGATACCGATAATTAATAAGGCAGCGAGTAACAGGCCGTAATGCATGGGATTGAATTCAGTCCCGGCTTTCTCGGCGCCGGTTATAACCTGTACTGGCTGCACAATGAGTTCGCGGATGTCCGAGATCATGGCAACCTCGACAAAAACCCGCACATGGATACGCCCGGATTGAATGTAATTTATTTCTGCCGAGATCAAGGTGGATAGTGTCCACAGAATAAACAACGAGCCCAGCGCCTGAAAAAAGCCCTGAGCCGCATTTCCCCCCTGCCATGCCAGAATGAATTTCAGGCCAAAATCCCAGATAACCATTGCGCATGCGACTCCTAACGCAACGGCAAGCAGGACATGAATGAATCGATTGAAGCTCTTCATTCCAGAAATCAGCTTGTCTTCAAACATGGCTTGTACCTTTCAAGAGCATCTAAAAATGAATGACGAAATTGCATACTTAACGCTGAGCATTTATAGCATAACGCATGGCGCATGCCATGCTCCTTCCCCGGTTCTGCAGAGACGAAGGGCGAAGGTAGGCTTTTTGCGAGATCAAAAAAAATGGGCGCCAAGCGGCGCCCGAATTAGGAAGAGGATTGAAACCTTTTGGAGATATTGCAATCCCGAAATGATTATAGCCACTGAAGGTTACAATTTTATTGCAGCGCATCGAAATAGTGTAACTCGCCAGAGCCGCTGCCAGCGCGAATTTTCCGCAAGAAGCCTGTGTTTGGGGTGCGCGCACAGACGAGTAGGATTGTTGATCATCAAAATGGCACCGCATATCCTTATCCATGCGAGGGAGTCTGATTGCTGGCCAAGCAAATCCAGCCGAACTGATACCACATGTATAATCCGGACCCGGATGACAGATAAATTAGCGTACCATTCGGCTATCTGAGCCGGATAAGTTGATTTCGCCATACAAATTCATAGTCCAAGCCAAGGAAGTAAAACTTGAACCTTAGCAAAAAACTCCTCCTGAATTCACTCATCCCGATGATGATGATTCTGCTTTCCGGGGGATTTGCAATTTGGCAAACCAATCGAATACTCGAAAACTTTGCTGTTGAAAGCGATACGTATGATGCCAATGTGCGCGCAGCCCTTGAATTGCAGGTTGAATTCAAGGAGCAAGTGCATCAATGGAAAAACGTCCTGCTACGTGGCAGCACCCCCGAAAACATGGACAAACATTGGGCGGCGTTCGAGCGCGCGGAAAATGAAATAGAAATCAAGGGGGCTGCGCTTGTCCAAAAGCTTGGAGACTCCAGAGGTAAACCGATAATCCAGCATTTTCTCGTCATGCACAGGAATATGGGGGAAAGCTACAGGAAGTCCTTGCGCATATTTCTGTCAAGCCATTACAACTCTCATCTGGCTGACGTTCCCATCAGGGGCATAGACCAGAAGGCATCTGAAGTGCTCGAGCAGGCAGCCGATGTCATTTCCGAGGATTCCAATACTTTTGATAAAAAAACCATGGCTGATGCATGGGATACAGCCATACTCAGCTCTGCTGAAATGCTGCTGATCCTGCTCGCGACTTTGTATTTGTTTCATCGCTCATTAAATAAAAACGTACTTGCCCCCATCGGACTTTTATCCAGTTTCGCCCGTAAATTCGGCACTGGCGATCACAGTCTGCGCATAAATTTCAAGTCGGATGATGAAATTGGAACGCTTACCGAAGCTTTCAATCAGGCCTCGGAGAAGCTTGAATCTTTGGTTGCCAATCTGGAAGAATCAAACACCCGCTACAGCAATCTGCTTCAGGGAATTGACGCGATTATATGGGAGTTGAACACCAAGACAAACAGGTACACTTTTGTCAGCCGGCGCGCAGAAGAAATGCTGGGCTATCCTTTGTCTGCCTGGTTCGACGAGCCGGGGTTTCTGGAAAAATACTGTCACCCTGACGATCTGGCCGCTAGCCAGGAAAAAATCCTGACCACATTGGCGGGCGGAACCAGCGGCGAATTCACCTGCAGGGCGATAACGGCAAACGGAAACATTGTCTGGCTTAACAACCGCATCAGGGCGATCAGTAATGCTCGAGGCGCGAAAACCGCCCTGCTGGGTATCATGGTGGATATCACCAGAATGAAGCAGTACGAAGACAGAATGGCTTACCTGACCAGCCACGACGAACTTACCGGGCTCGCAAACCGGAATCTGCTGGTTGACCGACTCGATCGCGCCATCGCACACGCACGGGGTGCAGGCAATATGACCGCGCTGATGCTGGTTAATCTCGACCGCTTCAAATTGATCAATGAAAGCCTCGGCACTCAAGCGGGAGACAAGGTGCTCCAGGCGGCAGCCCAAAGGTTGCAGAAAGTCATTTCTACCGACGATACCCTGGCTCATTTGGGGGGGGACGAATTTGCAATTGTGTTGAGGGATGTTTCCAAGCCGGAACACATTGCAGAAATTGCAAGAAAGGTTCTCCACTTCGTCTCTCTCACCCTGGAAATAGATGGGCATCCGCTCAATCCGAGTTGCAGCGTAGGCATCAGCGTTGCTCCAAAAGACGGAAACGATTCTCGAACCATGCTGAAAAATGCCGGCTCCGCCTTGACCCGCGTCAAGCAAGTGGGACGGAATAACTTTAAATTTTACACAGAGGAAATGAATGCCAAGGCGCTGTTTTCACTGCAGCTCGAAAACAAAATGCGCAGCGCGCTGGAGAGCGGCGAGTTTGCGCTTTACTACCAGCCGCAGATCGATATTTCTGACAACCGGATGATAGGGGTCGAGGCATTGATACGCTGGATTCCCCCCGGGAAACCCATGATTTCTCCGCTCGATTTTATTCCCCTGGCGGAAGAAACCGGTCTTATTTTACCCATAGGCGAATGGGTCATTCGTGAAGCCTGCCGGCAAAACAAAGCATGGCAGAGAACGGGGCTCGCGCCATTTTGTGTCGCGGTCAACCTCTCAAGCAGGCAATTTGCCCAGCCGGGGCTGGTTAAATTCATTGCGCGAGCCCTTGATGAAACCGGGCTGGATCCGCAGTATCTTGAACTCGAAATCACCGAAAGTGTCATGATGCACGATATAGAATTTGTCATCAAAACGCTGCATGAGCTCAACGCCCTGGGCGTGAAACTTGCCATCGATGATTTCGGTACGGGCTATTCGAGTCTGAGCTATCTCAAGCGCTTTCCCATAGACAAGTTAAAAATCGACAAGTCGTTTGTGCAGGACATCGACCATGATCCCGATGACGAGGCCATCGTGTCAGCCATCATCGCCATGGCTCATAGCCTGAAGATAAAGGTGATCGCGGAAGGCGTCGAGACAGAAGCGCAGCTGCAATATCTCCACCACAGGAAATGTGATGAGGTTCAAGGTTATTTTTACAGCAAGCCTGTGGAGGCGGGTTTACTCGAAAGTTTTGCAGCTCTGCGGAAGTGAGCTGTGTTCCAACTTGAAGAGCCATCGATATGAAGCTCCGCTAGCACCGCTCAAAGAAACCGCGACTTGTCCCCGGCCCCAAAACACCTCAGCGTTGTATCCAGCCCTTTACCCAGTGCAATCACCTTGAACAGCTCGCCCATTTCCGCCGGGCTGGTGAGTTTCTGCAATTGCGCGGAGAGCGGCAGGTAGTCGCGCACGCTTTCGGCCGAGGTTTCTCCCAGCAGGTCGGTAATGCCGCAGTTGAGCAGGAAGTGCGCCTGCGAGGTGTAGCCGAGCAGGCTGGCGCCGTGGTCGATGGCGCTCTCCGCGATAGCAGTGAAGTCCACGTGTGCGGTGATGTCCTGCAGGCCGGGCAGGAAAAACGGGTCGTCATGGGAGTGGTGACGGTAATGGCACATCAGGGTGCCGGTGTTGCGCTGCGGGTGGTAATACTCGCGCGCACCAAAGCCGTAGTCGATAAACAGCAGCGCGCCGCTGTGAAGGCGGTCGCACAGGCTGCTGACCAGGCCGCGAGCGGTGAGCGAGATTTCGCTGACATAATCGTCGGGCACGCTGATCTGCTGCGCTATTTCCAGCAAGGCCGGCGTCTGCGGCAGGCGTTCATCCCATACGAAATGTTCGCCTTCATGCGACACGCCCATTTCCAGTATGCGCGAGTCGGTCCAGTGCATGAGATGCACTGGCAGGGCATCCAGCACCTCGTTGCCGATGATGGCTCCGCTGATCTGCTGCGGCAGGGCGTCCAGCCAATGCACTCGTGGCGCGAGGTGGGGCATGCGCTGTTGCAGCAAAGTTTGCTGGCGCTCGCGCAGGTCGGCGCTCACTTCCAGTATCGAGTAGCTTTGCGGCAGGCTGCCCATCCGTTCCAGCTCGCTCAGTATGTCCAGCGCCAGCTTGCCGCTGCCTGCGCCCAGCTCCAGCACGTGGGGTGAGCTCTGTGCCATGATATCGGCGACTTGGCGTGCCAGTGTGCGTCCGAATAGTGGGGACAATTCAGGCGCAGTGATGAAGTCGCCTGCCTCGCCCAACTTGCGCGCCCCCGCGTTGTAATAGCCCAGCCCCGGCGCATACAGCGCCAGCTCCATAAAGCGCGAAAACGGAATCCATCCACCCTGCAGCGTGATGTCGCTATGGATCAGCTCGCGCAGTTGCCGGCTGTGTGCCTGGGCTTCTGCGGTGGGTAAGGGTAGTGATGAGGGCATAGGTGCTTCTGTTAAAATTTTGTGGGTAGAATTCCCGTGAAGCGGTGGCGCGGGCAAGAACGAGTTTGCTAGCCTAGCCCAGGCTGGCGGTGAGTGCAACTGAGCACTTGGCCGGGATGTGTTAAATTGCACGGTACGCAGTTGCATGGGAGAGGGCAATGAAAGGCAGAGTCGTGTTGGTAACCGGGGGCGCCAAGCGGGTGGGTGCGGCAATCTGCCGGCGCCTGCATGCGGCGGGCGCAAACATCGCAGTGCATTACCGTTCTTCCGCGCAGGAGGCAGAGGCCTTGCAGGCCGAGCTGGAGGCGTTGCGCCCCGGCTCGGCGCGGTGTGTGCAGGCCGACCTGCTCAATTTGCAGGACTTGCCTAGGATGGTGCATGAAACGGTGATGCACTTCGGCCATCTGGATGCGCTGGTAAACAATGCCTCCAGCTTTTACGCCACTGCGTTGGAAGAGGTGGACGAGGCGCACTGGGCCGACCTGATCGGCACCAACCTGAAAGCCCCGCTGTTCCTGGCGCAGGCAACGGCCAGCGAGTTGCGTCATCGCCACGGGGCTATCGTCAACATCGTGGACATTCATGCCGAGCGCCCGATGCAGGGGCATCTGCTGTACAGCGTGGCCAAGGCCGGGCTGGTGGCGCTGACCCGCGCGTTGGCACAGGAACTTGCACCACATGTGCGGGTCAATGCTGTGGCTCCCGGCGTGATCGTGTGGCCGGAACAAGGCGGCTGGAGCAATGAAGCGCGCCGCAAGCAGATCGTTGAGCACACCCTGCTCAAGCGTGAAGGCGAACCGGACGATATCGCCAAGACTGTGCAATTCCTGATCAGCCATGCACCCTATATCACCGGGCAGGTGATAGCGGTGGATGGCGGACGCAGCATTAATCTGTAAATTTCTGAACTGAACTTATGAACGCAATAACCCAACCCATCCATTTCGAATCACGCTCCACCAACTTCAACCGCCTGCGCGGCAAGCTGGAGCAACACGTGGGCAAAGCCATCGGCGATTTCAACATGATAGAGGACGGAGACACCGTGATGGTGTGCATGTCCGGCGGCAAGGATTCCTACACCCTGCTGGAAATTCTGCGCGCGTTGCAGAAGCGTGCGCCGATCGAGTTTCGCCTTATCGCGATGAACCTGGACCAGAAGCAGCCCGGTTTCCCGGATCACATCCTGCCTGAGTATTTCAAGTCGATAGGCGTGGAATATCACATCGAGACGCAGGACACCTATTCCATCGTCAAGGAAAAAATCCCCGAGGGCAAGACCACCTGCTCGCTGTGTTCGCGCCTGCGTCGCGGCATCATCTACCGCGTGGCGGGCGAGCTGGGTGCGAACAAGATTGCGCTGGGCCATCATCGCGACGACATGATAGAAACGCTGTTCCTCAACATGTTTTTCGGCGGCAAGCTCAAGGCCATGCCGCCCAAGCTGGTTACCGACAAGGGCGACCACGTGGTGATCCGCCCGCTGGCCTATTGTGCCGAGAACGACATCGCGAAATTTGCGCGCGGCATGGAGTTTCCCATCATCCCGTGCAACCTGTGCGGCTCGCAGGAAAATCTGCAACGCCAGAACATCAAGGAAATGCTCACGCAATGGGAGATGCAGTATCCCGGCCGGCGCCAGACCATATTCACCGCCATGCAGAACGTCAGGCCGTCGCACCTGATGGACAGCAGCCTGTTCGATTTCAAGAGCATCAAGGTGGGCGATAGAGTTGATGAAGGCGATATAGCTTTCGACGAATAGCGGCACTCAAAAGATGGGGATTGAAGTGCGCAGATACGATCTGACATCATCAATCATTCTGCTGGCAATATTGCTGGCAGCTTGTGCCGGCCCCGGGTTCGAGCCGGTAGTCACACTGCTCAAGCCCATCGATCAAGTGCAAGTCAGCGTCGGCTACCAGGCGGGTGCGATTTACCAGGTGCAAATAGCAAACGAGCTGCCCGACGAAATCAGCCTGGTGTGGAACGAGAGTGTGTATGTCAATACCGGCGGCGATGCGACCAGGCTCATTCATATAGCAAGCCCGCAAGATCTAGATCAAGCCCCGACACCGGAACAGAAGCACAGCGCCGTCGCCGCACACGGCCGCTTGCGAACCGAATTTGTCGGAGAGAGTTGGATTGATTACGCGCGCCGCGGCGTGACACCCAGGCCCCTGTACAGCGACAAGAAAGCGAAGATTTACCTGTCCTTCCACATCCATGGCAAGCAGGTGTATTGGCGTGCCGAGGTGAGCTTTGTGCCGAGGAAATAGTTTGGTTGGGTTCGCGTGGCGCATGCGAAATCTGGACGGTGAGCTGCGCTAAAAAAACAGCCGACCCAGGCTAGACTGCAATTTTGAAAATCACCTTGCGGATTTTTCCTGTGCCCACCAGCGGTGCATGCGCATCCTCCGGGAAGAAGATGCAGAAATGATCCGGCGGCACGGCAATCCATGATGCAGGCGCATCGTGGAAGAAGCGGATATCCTTCTCCATGCTGTGCTCACTCACGGGATTGAGGCAGTCTGCAAGCGGCTTCCAGCCCATCACCTCATCACCATCCAACACCAGTTGAATATCGATGTAACGCCGATGCGCTTCGAGACGCGCCATCTCCTTCGTCTTGCCCGGCGCATGTTCCGAAATCACGATCAGGTCGTCGCCGACGATGTGGTAGCGCCCCGGCGCGAGGTTGAACAGGTCGGTGTCGCGGATGTAGTCGAACGCGCGCGGGAACAGCGGGTGCAATGCGGCGTAACGGAAGGATTGGGAGAGGGAGGAAAAAATCAAAGACTGAGCTTTCCTTGAGCAGCAGATGCGGGAAGTGGCAAGTCATCCGTTTTAATCACAGCAAGACTTGCTCTTTTTCCATAGCGAGCAATATCGCCGTCATCCGAATAGATGGTAGTAGCATTATGAGCTGCCGCTATTGCAACAATTTGCCAGTCAAACTTGATTTTTGATTTGGATAGCTGCTGCTTTCCCTTGGAACTCAAGGCTTCCTCTAGCAACAAAGCGCATTCCATGGCAGCTCTTGAATCAAATGAAGTAATCTGAAACGCGGACTTAACTGAAAGTTTTTGGTGATACTCTTCTCGCGCTTTTCCCGCACGTATCATTAACTCCGTAAGGGCGGGTGTAGGAATCAGTATTCTAGTGCGCTTTTTTTGCAGCTCCGCGACCAGATGATCGAGTTTTGCGCGTCGATCACCTTTAAGACGCGGGTTGAACAAGTCTATTAGCACCGAGGCATCAAAGGCGACCGCCATCAATCACCCCGCAATTTTCTAAGTTCAGCCTGCGGATCATCCATCTCATTCCACGGATTCCCTTCAATTGCACGCAACTCATTGATGAGTTGTTCTAACGGCGCATCATCGAGAACCTCGAAACTTTTAATATCAAATTGTTCAAGCTCCCATTTGCGCTCAGGAGTACGGCACCATTTGCCATTACCAGCCACGCGCACAGGCTTGTCAAAAAGATGGGCTGCCAGCTGGCGCGCAATGTCACGGTTGGTTTGGCATTTGTAAATAGCCTTGCCTTCACCTTCAATCCAGACTGGAACCGAGTCATCCTTACCCCCAACACGGATGACAATGCCGTCCAGGTCGCCCTGCTCGTGGATAATGACTTCTTCAGCCAAAGGTGTTTTTTTACCTGGGAAGCTCAGGACGACACTGCCCCCCTTTATTTTCAGAGTACCCGATGCATTATCCTCGCGCAGCATCCGATTTATTTCCTGATTGGCTTTTACTAAATCAGGTGGCGCATCAAGAGTACCCACAAGGCGCAGGCGCGCCTCCACTTTGGGTGCGGCTTCGTATTCGACGGCAATTTCAGGAATGGCGCTACCCTTCCGCACCTTCATGAAATGAACCTGATTTTCGTCGCCAAACATGACCGAGAGTTTGGCTAAATATTTGGCGAGCTTAGCCATTGGAAGCGTTTCTGGCTTCCAAACGTCAATACGAAAATCATAGTGAATTAAGTCAGTCATAGTTAGGGCTATAATTGCGTCTTTGCTTTGCTGCAATATCCTACTGAGTACAACGAGTACATTGTGCATCCATGAATTACAAGCGTCAACATGGCTATCAGATAAATCTCGCCACCATCCCTTTAGCCAACTCACCCTGTAACGGGATGCGCACGCGATGGCCGCTGCCCGGCGCCACGCTCTGTGGCACACCTTTCATTGAAAGCATTTCGGTGACGTCGACGATGTGGTTGCCGGAGGGATGGATGATTTCGAGTTTGTCGCCGACGGAGAATTTATTCTTCACGTCGATCTCGGCATAGCCGTCAGCACAACTCACGATATCCCCGACGTATTGCTGGCGGAAACTCTCGGAGTGGCCGCGCATGTAGTTCTGCTGTTCGTGCGTGTGGTGGCGTTCGTAGAAGCCGTCGGTGTAGCCGCGATTGGCCAGCGCGTCCAGCGCGCCCAAGAGGCTCAAGTTGAATGGGCGGCCTGCCACCGCATCATCGATGGCCTGGCGGTACACCTGCGCGGTGCGTGCCACGTAGTAGATGGACTTGGTACGGCCTTCCACCTTGAGCGAGTCGATGCCGATCTTGGCGAGCTTCTCTACATGCTCCACCGCGCGCAGATCCTTGGAGTTCATGATGTAGGTGCCGTGTTCGTCTTCCAGCACCGGCATCAGTTCGCCGGGATGGTCGGGACGCGAGATTACATACGCGCGTTCTGCCAGCGGGTGGCGCGGCTGATCGCCGCAGTCTGACAGCGCGCTCTGACTCAAGGCCTTGTCGAAATCAAAGTCGATTTTCTGGATGTGACCCGCGCCGTCTTCTTCCGCGTTCTCCACCTTGTAGTCCCAGCGGCAGGAGTTGGTGCAGGTGCCCTGGTTGGCGTCGCGATGGTTGAAGTAGCCGGAGAGCAGGCAGCGCCCGGAATAGGCGATGCACAGTGCACCGTGCACAAACACTTCGAGCTCCATGTCCGGGCATTCCTGGCGAATTTCTTTGATCTCGTCCAAAGACAGTTCGCGCGACAAAATCACACGCGTGAGGCCGAGGGATTTCCAGAATTTCACCGCCGCGTAGTTCACGGTATTGGCCTGCACCGACAGATGCACATCCACCTCCGGCCAGCGCTCGCGCACCATGGCGATCAGGCCGGGATCGGCCATGATCAGCGCGTCCGGTTGCATCTCGATCACCGGTTCCATATCCGCCATATAGGTCTTCACCTTGGCGTTGTGCGGCATCAGGTTGCTGGCGACGAACAGTTTTTTGCCGAGCTGATGTGCCTCAGCAATGCCGGTGCGCAGCTCTTCCAGCTTGAATTCGTTGTTGCGCGCGCGCAAGGAGTAGCGCGGCTGCCCGGCATACACCGCGTCAGCGCCGAAGGCATAGGCGGTGCGCATCTTTTCGAGAGTGCCGGCAGGCAATAAAAGTTCAGGTGATTTCATGGTGTGTTCTCCCACCCCAGCCCTCCCCCGGAAGGAGAGGGAGCAGGGCAGCTATGTGCGATAACCCAGGCGATTCAAGATTTCGACAGAGGCCTTGGCCTGATTCAGCGTGTAGAAATGCAGTCCCGGCGCGCCGCCTGCGAGCAGCTTTTCGCACAGTTGCGTGACCACATCGCGACCGAAGGCTTGCACCGATTCCACATCGTCGCCGTAGCCTTCCAGTGTCTTGCGCATCCAGCGCGGGATTTCCGCGCCGCAGGCGTCGGAAAAGCGTGCCAGTTGCGAGAAACGCATGATGGGCATGATGCCGGGCACGATGGGTGTCGTGACACCGAGCTTGCGGCAATCTTCGACGAAGCGGAAGTAGGCATCGGCGTTATAGAAATACTGCGTGATCGCAGAATTCGCCCCCGCGTTGATCTTGCGCTTGAAATTGAGCAGGTCGTCGCGCGCCGATTTTGCCTGCGGGTGGAACTCGGGGTAAGCGGCAACTTCGATGTGAAAGTGTTCGCCGGTCTCGGCGCGGATAAATGACACGAGTTCATTGGCATATTGAAACTCGCCGATGCTGGCCATGCCCGAGGGCAGATCGCCGCGCAAGGCGACGATGCGTTTGATTCCCGCGTTCTTGTAAGCCTGCAACAGGGCGCGGATGTTTTCGCGAGTGCCGCCGACGCAGGACAGATGCGGTGCGGCGTCAAAGCCTTCGGCCTTTATCTGCAACACGGTTTCCAGTGTGCGTTCCTGCGTGGAGCCGCCGGCACCAAAGGTGACCGAGAAGAATTCAGGTTTGAGCAGCGCCAGCTGCTTGCGTGTGGCGGTCAGTTTCTCTACTCCTTCCAGCGTCTGCGGCGGGAAGAATTCAAAACTGAAAGATTTTTTTTGTGACATTTTGTTGAGTCTCCGCTTATCCGTGCAGATTATCTGTTGGCGGTTTACGTTGAAAAACGAGCATCGCGAGCACGGAAGAAAAAATACTGTACAGCAATGCGCCCGCCACGCCTGCCCAGAAGCCGCTGACCTCAAAACCTTTGAGCACGGAACCTGCGAACCAGAACAGCAGGCCGTTGATGACCAGGATGAACAGGCCCAGTGTCACCACGGTGACCGGCAGGGTAAGCAAAATCAGCAGCGGCCGCAGCAGCGTGTTGACGAGGCCGAGTATCAGCGCGGCAATCAGCGCGGAGGTAAATCCGTCCACGCTGATGCCGGGCAGCACATAAGCCACTGTCAGCAGTGCCAGTGCATTGAGTATCCAGATGACTAGAAGTTGCATGACGAATCCTTCGGGTTAGGATCTAGGATTCGGGATTCAGGGTCGAGGATGCTGGAGCCTCATTTCTGAATCCCGCATCCCGTATCCTGCATCCTGATTTTAGTAGCGGTAGTGGTCGGCCTTGTACGGGCCTTCCTTGGGCACGTTGATATATGCGGCTTGCTCGTCGGTCAGAGTGCTGAGCTGGGCATTAAGTTTCTTCAATTGCAGCACGGCTACCTTTTCATCCAGATGCTTGGGCAGGGTATACACGCCGATCGGGTACTTGTTGCTACCCTTCTTGGCTTCAGTCCACAGCTCGATCTGGGCGATGGTCTGATTGGCGAAAGACGAGCTCATCACATAGGAAGGATGGCCGGTACCGCAACCCAGGTTCACCAGGCGACCTTCGGCCAGCAGGATGATGCGTTTGCCGTCAGGGAAAATGATGTGGTCGACCTGCGGCTTGATGTTGTCCCAGGTGTATTGCTTGAGCGATGCGACGTCGATCTCATTGTCGAAGTGGCCGATGTTGCACACGATGGCCTGGTTCTTCATCTTCTTCATGTGAGCATGGGTGATCACATGGTAGTTGCCGGTGCAGGTGACAAAGATGTCGCCGTGTTCGGCGGCGTAATCCATGGTCACCACACGGTAGCCTTCCATCGCGGCCTGCAGCGCGCAGATCGGGTCGATTTCGGTGACCCATACCTGGGCGGAGAGCGCGCGCATGGCCTGAGCCGAACCTTTGCCGACGTCGCCATAGCCGGCGATGATGGCAACCTTGCCCGCGATCATCACGTCGGTGGCGCGCTTGACCGCGTCCACCAGCGATTCGCGGCAGCCGTACAGGTTGTCGAACTTGGACTTGGTAACGGAGTCGTTCACGTTGATGCCGGGGAACTTCAGTTCGCCGCGCTGGTGCATCTGGTACAGGCGGTGCACGCCGGTGGTGGTTTCTTCGGTCACGCCCTTGACCGCAGCCAGACGCGCGGAGTACCAGCCGGGATGGCTGGCCAGACGCGCCTTGATGGCGGCGTAAAGGAAGGTTTCTTCTTCCGAGCCGGGCTTGCTGATCAGGGAAGCGTCTTTTTCAGCGCGCGCACCGAGATGCAGCAGCAAGGTGGCATCGCCGCCGTCGTCCAGGATCATGTTGGCGTGCTGCTCGTTGGCCCATTCAAAAATGCGATGGGTGTAGTCCCAGTACTCGGCCAGGTTCTCGCCCTTGTAGGCGAACACGGGGATGCCATCGGCAGCGATGGCCGCAGCCGCGTGATCCTGTGTGGAGTAGATGTTGCACGATGCCCAGCGAATTTCCGCGCCCAGGGCGGCCAGTGTTTCGATCAGCACTGCAGTCTGGATAGTCATGTGCAAGGAGCCCGCGATGCGCGCGCCCTTGAGCGGCTGCGCGGCGGCGTATTCTTCGCGGATCGCCATCAGGCCGGGCATTTCTGTCTCGGCAATGGCGATTTCCTTGCGGCCGAATGCGGCCAGGTTGATGTCGGCGACTTTGTAATCGGTAAATTTGCTCATGGGATACTCCATTCAAATAAATGAATGGGCGCAGTTGCAACGATGACACCACCTTATCCGAGCCTGACAGACCACCTTGCGGTAACTGCTGCAGCGCCCCTCGGGGATGGTAAAAAACAGCCGCAGAGTGCACGGGGATAACAGAGGGAGTGGGGCGCTCTCTGTGTGCTCCGCGATCTCTGTGGAATGGTGGGGTGTTAAAGCCCCGCGTCAGCGCGCAGAGCGGCTGCCTTGTCGGTGACTTCCCAAGTAAAACCCGGCTCTTCGCGGCCGAAGTGGCCGTAAGCTGCGGTATTCTGGTAGACCGGACGCAACAGGTCGAGCATTTGCACGATGCCTTTGGGACGCAGGTCGAAATGCTTCTTCACCAGCTCGGCAATCTTCTCATCAGAAACTTTCCCGGTGCCGTAGGTGGTTACCCACACGCTGGTAGGCTCGGCCACGCCGATGGCGTAGGAAATCTGGATCAGACACCTGCTGGCAAGTCCTGCGGCCACAATGTTCTTCGCCACATAGCGGCCGGCGTAGGCAGCGGAACGGTCCACCTTGGAAGGGTCCTTGCCGGAGAAGGCGCCGCCGCCGTGCGGTGCTGCACCGCCATAGGTGTCCACGATGATCTTGCGTCCGGTAAGGCCGCAGTCGCCTTGCGGACCACCGATAACGAAGCGTCCGGTCGGGTTGACCAGGAATTTGATGTTGCCCTTGATCAGTTCTTTCGGCAGTACCGGCTTGATGATTTCTTCAATCGCGGCTTCGCGGATCGCCTCCAGTGTCATTTCCGGCGCGTGCTGGGTGGACAGCACCACGGTGTCGATGGAGTGCGCCTTGCCATCAACATATTTGATGGTGACCTGTGATTTTGCATCAGGACGCAGCCAGTTCAGACGGCCATCCTTGCGCAGTTGCGACTGGCGCTCGACGATGCGGTGTGCCAGATAAATCGGCAGCGGCATCAGCGTGTCGGTTTCGTCGCAGGCGTAGCCGAACATCAGACCCTGGTCGCCGGCACCCTGACTCATATCATCGTCGTAAGCCTTGTTCACGCCCTGGGCGATGTCCGGGCTCTGCTTGTCATAGGCGACCAGCACAGCACAACCCTTGTAGTCGATGCCGTATTCGGTATTGTCGTAGCCGATGCGCTTGATGGTGTCGCGCGCCACCTGGATGTAATCGACATTGGCGCTGGTAGTGATTTCGCCAGCGAGCACGACCAGGCCGGTATTGCACAGCGTTTCGGCGGCAATGCGCGAATGCTTGTCCTGCGCTAGAATGGCGTCCACGATGGCATCGGAAATCTGATCCGCTACCTTGTCCGGATGACCTTCAGATACTGACTCAGAGGTAAAAAAGTATTCGCTCATGCCGCTCACCTAATTTTAGTTAACTCGAAAAAGTCGCGCATTATAACAAAAACCTTTAGTAATAACCTATGAGCTCATCTTTTGTCGTTTTGCTATTTGATTTAATGGCACATTTGCCCCTGAGCGTATTGCATCGTCTGGGGACGTTGTTGGGCTGGGCCACCTATCTGGGGTCGGGCAGCTATGCCGAGCGCCTGCGCGAGAATCTGGTTCATGTATATAAAGGCGTACCCGAGGAGGAATTCCACAACTTGCTCAAGGTCAGCGTGGCGGAGGCGGGCAGAAGTATTGCTGAATTACCCTGGGTGTGGCGCCGCCCTGTGCCCGAGGTTTTGACCAAGGTGCGTCAATGTTATGGACTGGAACACCTGGAGGCAGCACGCAAGCACGGCAAGGGTCTGATTTTTCTGACGCCGCATATGGGATGTTTTGAAATCATCGCCCTGTACCTCGCCGCGCAAATGCCCATGACCATCATGTATCGGCCGTCCAAACTGGCATGGCTGGACCGGGTCATGCGCGAAGGCAGGCAGCGCGGGCAAATGACCCTGGCGCGCACCGATATTGGTGGGGTCCGTGCCATGTACAAGACGCTTAAACGTGGCGAGAGCATAGGTCTGCTGCCGGATCAAGTGCCCGGCAATGGCGAGGGTGAATGGGCAGAATTTTTCGGGCGGCAGGCCTACACCATGACACTGGTGGGGCGGCTGATGGAGTCCAGCGGTGCAGCGGTGGTGATGACTTATGCAGAGCGCCTGCCGCATGGAGAGGGTTACGACCTGCACTTCGAACCGCTGGAATTCGTTCCTGGCATTTCGGTGGCGCGACAAATCAACGCGGCGGTGGAGAAGGCGGTACGCACCAGCCCGGCGCAATACCTGTGGAGCTACAACAGGTACAAGGTGCCGGTCGGCATTGCACCGCCGGCGGCTCAAGCCGAAGCGCAAAAAGGCGATGGCGCATGATGGTGCGTTGTGGAGTTTTCCTGTTGTGGCTGCTGCATTTCCTGCCCTTCCGCATGCTGGCCTGGGTGGGTAATGCGCTGGGCATGCTGCTTTACCTGCTGGCAAAGGAGCGCCGCAACGTGGCCAGCATCAACCTGCGCCTGTGTTTTCCAGACATGAGCGAGGTAGCGCGCGCACGGCTGGTGCGCCGGAACTTTCGTGCCTTTGCCCGCAGCATACTGGAGCGCAGCATATTGTGGTGGTCCAGCCCCGCACGGCTGGACAAGCTGGTACGCGTTGCCGGGCTGGAGCATCTGGAGCAGGCACAGGGCCAGCCCCTGATTTTGCTCACGGCCCATTTTGTGGCGCTCGATGTGGGCGGCTCTTGGCTGGCGCGACATACCGATGTGGTTACCGTCTATTCATTGCAGAAGAACGCTTATATGCAGGATTTGTTGTTGCGCATGCGCAAGCGTTTCGGCCAGCCCATACTTTATTCGCGGCAAGACGGGCTGCGCCCGGTGATCAAGGCGGTGCGCGACGGGCATCCGTTTTTTTATTTCACCGACCAGGATCAGACGGTCAAAGATGGCGTGTTCGCTCCCTTCTTTGGCGTGCAGGCGGCCACTCTGACCACGTTGCCGCGCATTGCGGAAATGACCAAAGCCAGGGTGGTGCCGTGCATTACCAGTGTGCTGCCGGATTACCAGGGGTATGAGGTACGCTTTTATCCAGCATGGGAAAATTATCCCAGCGGCGATTTGCTGGCAGACGCACGCCGCGTGAACGAATTTATCGAGCAGCGCGTGCTGGAAATGCCGGAGCAGTATTTCTGGTTGCATAAACGCTTCAAGACGCGCCCCGAGGGCGAGGAGAGCTTCTACGAATGAAATATCGTGACCTGCGTGACTTCATCGAGCAACTGGAAAAACTGGGCGAGCTGAAGCGCATCACCGTGCCGGTTTCAACACACCTGGAAATGACCGAAATTTGCGACCGCGTGCTGCGTGCGCAAGGGCCTGCCATCCTGTTTGAAAACGTGACCGGGCACAGCATGCCGGTATTGGCTAATCTGTTTGGCACACCGCGCCGCGTGGCACTGGGCATGAGCGAGGAGAGCACGCAGGCGTTGCGCGAAGTGGGCAAGCTACTGGCCTATCTGAAAGAGCCGGAACCACCCAAGGGTTTGAAAGATGCCTGGGAAAAATGGCCGGTGCTGAAACAGGTGCTCAACATGTCGCCCAGGATTGTATCGAGTGCTCCGTGTCAGGAAGTGGTGTGGGAGGATGCACAGGTTGATTTGGCACGCCTGCCTGTGCAGCACTGCTGGCCGGGTGACGTGGCACCGCTGATCACTTGGGGGCTGGTGGTCACACGCGGCCCCAACAAGATACGCCAGAACCTGGGCATTTACCGCCAACAGGTCATTGCGCCCAACAAGGTCATCATGCGCTGGCTGGCACATCGCGGCGGCGCGCTGGATTACCAGGACTGGTGCAAGATGCACCCGGGTGAGCCGTTTCCATTGGCTGTGGTGATCGGTGCCGATCCTGCAACCATACTGGGGGCGGTCACGCCGGTGCCGGATTCATTGTCGGAATATCAATTCGCGGGGTTGTTACGCGGTGCCAAGACCGAGCTGGTGAAATGTCTAGGCTCCGATTTGCAGGTGCCAGCCAGTGCCGAGATTGTGCTGGAAGGCGTGATACATCCCGGCGAAACCGCGCTGGAAGGGCCGTACGGCGACCATACCGGCTATTACAACGAGCAGGAAACCTTCCCGGTATTCACCATCGAACGCATCACCATGCGCTCTAACCCGATCTATCACTCCACCTACACCGGCAAGCCGCCTGATGAGCCGGCGATGCTGGGCCTGGCATTAAATGAAGTGTTCGTGCCGCTGCTGCAAAAACAGTTTCCCGAGATCGTGGATTTTTATCTGCCGCCGGAAGGCTGTTCTTACCGCATGGCGCTGGTATCCATCAAGAAACAATATCCGGGGCACTCCAAGCGCGTGATGTTCGGCATCTGGTCATTCCTGCGCCAGTTCATGTACACCAAGTTCATTATCGTGGTGGATGATGATATCGACGTGCGCGATTGGAAAGAAGTGATCTGGGCCATCACTACCCGCGTCGATCCCGCGCGTGACACCCTGCTGGTCGAAAATACTCCGATCGACTATCTGGATTTCGCCAGTCCGGTATCCGGCCTGGGCAGCAAGATGGGGCTGGATGCAACCAACAAGTGGGTGGGTGAAACGCAGCGCGAATGGGGTGCGACGATCGCGATGGATGCTGCAGTGAAAGCAAAGGTTGATGCGATGTGGGGCGAGTTGGGGTTGTAATGTTGCCGGGCGCTGTGCAATAAAAAAGCCGGGCTAGCCCGGCTCCAGTTGGCATCAAGTTGCCCTAGAACTTGAGTACACCACCAATGTATATCATGCTCGCACTTGTTGTGTTGATTGTCGAATCGCCGATAGGGTAAATATCAACACCTGCACGAAGAGAAAATTCCTGAGTTACATTGTATTGACCAGCGAATCCAAGTGTTAAGCCAGTGTTAGAGAAAGACGTTGCACCTCCAAGAATCCAGCCCGGCTGAGGTGTGGCGCCAATTGATGTGCTTGCGATCCCCAATTTTCCAATCAGATCAAATTTATCACTCAGTGGTAATACGCCAACGCCATTTACACCAAAAGATGAGCCGGTGTATTTTCTGCTGACGGTATCAAAACCTCCCAAGCTCGCCAATTCGATTTCCACGGCAAAGTTTTGGTGGAATTGGTAGCCGCCAAAAATATCCCAACCAAGTTGGGCATTATTAATGACGTTGGAATAGCCATAAGTTGTCGGGCCCATCTTGGCACCAACATAATAGTTCTCGGCCATAGCCGGCATAACAAAAGCAGATAACAATGCAACTAAGAGAATTTTTTCATTTATTCTGCCACTCCTTTAATGGTTTAGCTGCCAAAGTTCGGAGCGTGATTTTATGGGACGGGTGTGAGGAGGGCAAGCAGGAAAATGGCTTAAATTATGGCCTGGATATTTTCTCTTGTTGACGCTGAAATGTTTGCCTGCGTCAGGACTCCGTTAGCTCCAGGTGATCACTAGCGGCAATTTCCGCAGGCACAAAAAAACCGGGCTAGCCCGGCTTTTCAGGGTGAAGCAATCAATCAGAACTTCAAGATTGCGCCGATATACAGGTTGTTGGTATAAGTGTTGTTGAAGTCCAGGCCCAAGCGTGCGCTTATGCTCGGGTTGAAGTCATACTGCGCGCCACCGCCAAATCCCAAACCAATATCGCTGGAAGAATAATTAAAACCGGCAAAGCTCGAACTTACGGAAGTTCTGACTACGCCCACTTTACCGAACACTGAAAGTCCGGATGCGTCTTTCAGATTCAGCGGGAATGTTCCCACACCAAACACGCCGAAGCTGGAGGCATTGGCATAATTGCCGCAATTGACAAAGCCGCAGCCACTGTAGCTGGAGCGGCTGTTGAAGCTGGTGTAATCCGCCTCTACGGAAATCATCTTGTCAATCTGGTAGCCGCCCAAAATGGTGAGGCCGTCACCCACTTGTGCGCCAGCGTAGAAAGGCGTGTTGGCAGCATGGGCGGGTGCAGCCAAGGCGGCAGATAGCAACAGTACAGCAGCAATAATTTTTTTCATGTTATTTCCTTGATAAAAAACCGGGGGCCCGGGAAGCTTGGGAGAGAATGGTTTAAGATTCCTGACAGCGGCGCATCTTAATCAATAATCCGCTGCTGGGCAAGCCGGCAAAATTGCATGAATTTCAATGTTGGCATTGGGAAAATCTTACGCTGGGCTGTTCAAAAAACAGGGCGCTCAATAGCGTTGTTCTATCCATTCAATCAGTGCATCCTGAGCATGCTGCCCTGCTGCTGCGTTGGGGTGGTTGATGAAAAATACCAGGATCCATTGCTTGCCGCTACGTGATTGAACATAGCCGGCAATCGCCTTCACGCCTTCCAGCGAGCCGGTCTTGAGATGGGCATGACTGGTAACCGGGCAATTATCCAGGCGTTTTTTCAGGGTGCCATCCACGCCGACGATGGGCAGCGATGCTTCAATTTCCGCAGAGAGCGGGCTGTGCTGTGCGCTTTGCAGCAGCAAGGACATGTTGAGCGGGCTGATGCGCTCCTTGCGCGAGAGACCTGCACCGTTTTCAAGCGTCAGTTCGGGAAAATCCAGACCCTTGTGGGACAGCCAGTTGTGCACGGCAAGTTCACTGCGCGTAATGCTGGCAGGGGCAGTGCTGTGCGGCATCAACACCTCTTCCAGGCTGCCGGATGGCGGCGACTCGGAGTGAGTGAAAGTCGCAGCGATTTGTTCTGCGTTGTTCTGTGCCGCAGCGTCCGCTTGCGGGATGTCCTGGGGGATGTCCTTGGCCGGAGCCAGGGTTCCGTTGTTGCCCCCCAGGCTGAGAAACAGCTGGCGTGCCATGACGTTGTTGCTGAATTTGTTGATGTCGCGGATGATTTCTGAGAGCGGCTGCGAGTAATGCGTGGATAGCAGAGTGGCGCTTGCGGGTATGGTGCCATCACGCATGCCGCCGCGCAGTGTGCCCCCCACTTCTTGCCACAGCGCGCGAAATACGGCGTCGAAATAGCGCCCGTGCGGCAACAGGCTGATGGGCTTGTCGTGCTCGCCGCAGTTGGCTGGATAGCTGCCGAGCACTTGTATGGTGTTGCCGTTTAACTGCACGTGCACATTGTCATCCCAGCTGGCGCAATTGCGATGGCCTGTCACGGCCAACCGGTTATCCAGTGTGTAGCTCGCCAGCTCGGGCTCGGTGACTACATTGATCTTGCTGTCTGCAGGTATGAAGCGCAGGCGGATGGCATTGAAATTCAACAGCAGTGCATCCGGGCCGACGTTGTATGCGCGCCCCGGGTCGTTATCAAAAGCAGCTGTATCAATTTCCGGCACCTCAAATGCACTGCGATCCAGCACTACATCGCCGGCGATCTCGCGCAAGCCACGGTTGCGCAATTCATGCAGCCACATCCACAGCTGTTCCACCGTTATTTTCGGGTCGCCGTAGCCCTTGATCGTCAGATTGCCACTCAGCACGCCATTTTCCAGTTTGCCATCCAGCCAGGCTTCAGTTTTCCAGCTATAGGCCGGCCCGAGCAACTCCAGTGCTGCGTAGGTGGTGAGCAGCTTCATGGTCGAGGCGGGGTTCATGGGGTGGCTGCCATTGACCTGAATCAGCGGAGAGTCCGCATTCATTTCTCGCACCACCACGCCAACACTAGTGGCGGGAATGTGTGCCTGGCGCAGCGCTTCAACTACTGGCTGTGGCAGATCTGCGGCGCACGCGGCGGGAACCGTGGTTAGTGCGAGAAGCAGGCAAGGGTAAATAAATTTCATGGAGTCGCTTCAGCTGAGTTGTTCAATTACCAATAGCGTGCGCGCAAGCAGCAGATCCATTTCTGCTTCGCTGATGACATAGGGCGGCATAAAGTACACCGTGTTGCCCATGGGGCGCAGCAGAATTTCGTGTTGCAGCGCGAGCGAAAAGCAGCGCTGGGCAAAATCGGCGTGCGGACTGTCCACCTCGAAGGCCCAGATCATGCCGCTGTTGCGGAAGTGTTTGACCTTGGGGTGGTCGCGCAAGGGGGCGGCAATGTGATTGAAATAATCAGCCTTGCCGCGATTAACTCGCAGCACGTCGTCTTCGGCGAAAATGTCCAGGGTGGCGAGCGCGGCGCGGCAGGCGAGCGGGTTGCCGGTGTAGGAGTGCGAATGCAAAAAGCCGCGTGCCACGTCATCGGCATAAAACGCCTGGTAAATTATGTCGTGCGTCATCACCACAGACAACGGCAGATAGCCGCCGGTAATGCCCTTGGACAGCAGCAGGAAATCCGGTGAGATGGCCGCCTGTTCGCAGGCGAACAGCGTGCCGGTGCGGCCCATGCCCACCGCAATTTCGTCCGCGATCAGATGCACGTGGTAATGATTGCACAGCGCGCGCGCGCGACTTAAATAAGCCGGGTGATACATCGCCATGCCCGCTGCACCCTGCACCAGCGGCTCGATGATAAAGGCGGCGATGTGCTGATGATGTTGCTGCAAATGCGCTTCAAGCTCCGTGGCGCAGCGCAGCGCGTAATGTGCCGCGCTTTCTCCCTGCGCGGCATCGCGCCAATCAGGACTGGGCAGCGTGGCATTGTGTTTGATCAGGGCGCCGTAAGCGTCTTTGAACAGCGCCACATCGGTTACGCTAAGCGCGCCCAGGGTTTCGCCGTGGTAGCTGTTTTGCAGGCTGATGAAATCTGTTTTGTCCGGCTGGCCGCTATTGCGCCAGAAGTGTGCGCTCATTTTCAGTGCGATCTCGGTGGCGGAAGCGCCGTCGGAAGCATAGAAACAGTGCCCCAACCCGGCCGGCGCCAGCTGCGCCAGACGTTCCGATAGCTGCACCACCGGCTCATGGGTAAAGCCCGCCAGCATCACGTGCTCGAGTTTGCCGAGCTGATCTATCAATGCCGCGTTGATGCGCGGGTTGCAATGCCCGAACAGGTTGACCCACCAGGAACTTACCGCATCCAGGAAGCGCCCGCCCTCCTGGTCGTACAGCCACACCCCGTTGCCGTGCGCAATCGGCACCAGCGGCAGGATCTCATGGCGTTTCATCTGGGTGCAGGGATGCCACACGGCAGCGCGTGAACGGGAGAGCAGATCGGCGTTGTTAGGCATGTTCGAGGGCGAGTTTCACCCGGGCATTATAAATTAAGTGACTTGGCGCTCTGGGGAGATTTTGATCTTGTGTGAGTGCGTTTCCCCGCTGGGAATTGCGAATAGTTAATATTGCCGGAAACGTATCCGAGTGAAACACTCTTCTTTTTGCTAGGATGGCGGCCTCATGTGTGTGCTGAGATCAATAATAATTGGAGAAGATGAAGTGATGACTAAAGCCGTATGTACTCAAAAGAGCCCCTATAAAGTTGAGCTGGAAGCGGGTGACTATTACTGGTGTGCCTGTGGTCAATCCAAGAAGCAGCCGTTCTGCGATGGCTCTCATGCCGATACGGCTATAGCGCCGGTCAAGTTTACCGTGGAGCAAAAAGAAACGAAGTATCTGTGTGGCTGTAGGGCTGCACAAGGCTCTCCATTCTGTGACGGCTCCCATAACAAGCTGTGATGCAATGTCCCCGGCCTGCCTGGGACATTGTTTTGGCTGATCCGGCGTTATGACGGATCGCAAGTATGGTGGCTCAGTGAAGTCAATCAAGCCGGCAATCTTTAAAGTTGGACATTCGCTTCAAATCCCTGCATTACAAATAAATTTCCTCTAAGCACTTGAAATAAGTGCATCCCGCCCCTATTATTAGCACTCGCCGGCATGGAGTGCCAAGAGCCGCGCCGAATTTTTTAACTATTTGTTTTAGGAGAATCAAGCATGAAAATCCGTCCTTTGCACGACCGCGTTATCGTTAGGCGCCAGGAAGAAGAGCGTAAAACAGCGTCCGGAATTGTGATTCCAGATGCGGCTACCGAGAAGCCGGATCTGGGAGAGATCGTTGCTGTCGGCAATGGCAAAGTGGGCGATGACGGCAAGCTGCGCCCAATGAACGTTAAAGTTGGCGACAAGGTTCTGTTTGGCAAGTATTCAGGCCAGGCATTCAAAATGGATGGCGTGGAATATTTACAGATGCGCGAAGACGACATTATCGGCGTGGTCGAAGCCTAAGCAATTAACGAAATTCAGGAGAAAATAACATGGCAGCTAAAGACGTAAAATTCCACGACGCCGCACGCGCGAAGATGGTGGTGGGTGTAAACATTCTGGCCGATGCGGTCAAGGTAACTCTGGGCCCCAAAGGCCGCAACGTGGTGCTGGACCGTTCCTACGGCGCACCAACCATCACCAAGGACGGCGTGTCTGTCGCCAAGGAAATCGAACTGAAGGACAAGTTCGAGAACATGGGCGCACAGATGGTCAAGGAAGTGGCTTCGAAGACTTCCGATGTGGCGGGTGACGGTACCACAACGGCTACCGTATTGGCACAGTCCATCGTGCAGGAAGGCATGAAATTCGTTGCCGCCGGCATGAACCCGATGGATCTGAAACGCGGTATCGACAAAGCCGTTGTGGCTGCAGTTGAAGAGTTGCAGAAAATCTCCAAGCCTTGTACCACCAACAAAGAAATCGCGCAGGTCGGTAGTATTTCCGCTAACTCGGACAGCGTGATCGGCGAAAAGATTGCTGAAGCGATGGCGAAAGTAGGTAAAGAAGGCGTGATTACCATTGAAGACGGCACCAGTCTGCAAGATGAGCTGGACGTGGTGGAAGGCATGCAGTTTGACCGCGGCTATCTGTCACCGTACTTCATTAACAATCAGGACAAGCAGATCGCAGCGATGGACAACCCGTTCATCCTGTTGCACGACAAGAAAGTCAGCAACATTCGTGACCTGCTGCCATTGCTGGAGCAGGTTGCCAAGGCCGGACGCCCGCTGCTGATCATTGCTGAAGACGTCGATGGTGAAGCACTGGCTACCCTGGTAGTGAACAACATCCGCGGCATCCTGAAGACCGTTGCAGTCAAGGCACCTGGCTTTGGCGACCGTCGCAAGGCGATGCTGGAAGACATCGCTATCCTGACTGGCGGAACTGTGATTGCCGAAGAAGTTGGCCTGACGCTGGAAAAGGCTACCTTGGCAGAATTGGGCCAGGCCAAACGCATCGAAGTGAGCAAAGACAACACCACGCTGATCGACGGCGCAGGCAAGGAAGATGCGATCAAGGGCCGTGTTGCCATGATCAACAAGCAGCATGAAGAGTCCACCAGCGATTACGACAAAGAGAAGTTGCAAGAGCGCAAAGCCAAGCTGGCTGGCGGTGTTGCGGTGATCAAGGTGGGTGCTGCAACTGAAGTTGAAATGAAGGAAAAGAAAGCGCGCGTTGAAGATGCATTGCACGCAACCCGTGCCGCCGTGGAAGAAGGCATTGTTCCCGGCGGTGGCGTAGCACTGATCCGTGCCAAGGTTGTGGTGGCCAAGCTTAAGGGGGACAACCATGACCAGGACGCAGGCATCACCATCGTGCTGCGCGCCATGGAAGCGCCTTTGCGCGCCATCGTGCATAACGCGGGCGACGAGCCTTCGGTAGTAGTCAATGCAGTGGTGGCGGGCAAGGGTAACTTCGGTTACAACGCTGCTACCAGCCAGTATGGCGACATGATGGAAATGGGTGTTATCGACCCAACCAAAGTGACCCGCACTGCGCTGCAAAATGCGGCCTCCATTGCTGGATTGATGCTGACGACTGCCTGCATGGTGGCCGAGTTGCCGGAAGACAAGCCAGCCGCTGGCATGGGCGGCGGCGACATGGGTGGCATGGGCGGTATGGGCGGCATGATGTAATTGCCGAGATAGTGGCTGCTGCAACTGACAAACCCCGCTCTGCGGGGTTTGTTTTTACATGCTGCCATGGATTGCGTGGCAAGCGGTTTGCATAAATCAGGTTTGTCGCTATAATGCCCGACTTCGCGAGAATCGCAAGGTTCTGGTGTCAGTAAAAAGCAGTACGGCTCGGTAGCTCAGTCGGTAGAGCAGAGGATTGAAAATCCTTGTGTCGGTGGTTCGATTCCGCCCCGAGCCACCAGTATTTATAAGGCTTGCAGAGATGCAGGCCTTTTTTATTGGCTACAATTCGCGCCGAATTTCTACAATTACTATAATTTAGTTAAAAATATATGCTATTTTTTCATTCAGTTGAAAACTTATGTAATTTCATTATTGGTGACTGAATGAAGCAAGGAAACAACCAACCGATTGATATAGATATCAATCAATGCAAACGACATCAAGTTAGTCTTAATTTGTGGAAGTGTGCCGTTGCAGGGATGTGCCCGTACGCACATTTTGATGAAAATGAAAAATATTGCTTTCATCCGTCGTCCTTGTGCTCCGAAGACAAAGAGAAAGAGTAAGTGGCGTTCATTACGGACTCAAAAAAACAAAACTGACAAATTTGGTGGTTCGATTACGATCACGATCGCCAATTAAGTAAAGGTTTGTAGGGATGCAGGCCTTGGTTTTCTAAAGTTTTACGTGGTAAACGCAGTCTGCAACATTGAATCAAGCCGCGGCACAGCCGCAGCAAGATGATCTGTGGCAAAGATGATTTTGCTACCACCACACCTGTTCGTGTGGTGTGGAGTTCCAGGTTGGTTCGTGCAATATCAAAAAACCACCCTTTCCCCGCACGCAGTATTGATCATCTCGCTTAGCTTGCTGAAAAACTCCCCCTCGTCACGCTTGCTTAGCCATTGGCCATTCTGATAGCCATAGTGAAATCCGCCGGATTTGGCGGCGAGCCATATTTCCTGATTCGGGGTGTGGCGGTTGACGACGACTTTTGACCCGTCTTCAAATTCCAGTTCGAGTACCGGGCCGTTGAGGCTGCATTCGATGTCGGTGCCACTGGCGTCGATCACCTGTTCGATGCGCGCGAGGATGGCATCGGTCAATTTGTTGAATTCGCTTTCTGTCATGATTTTCCTTAAGTCAGAGTTTTGTCCGTTGCTTGCCGCAGATGTCGCCATTCGCAGCTTTAAAGCCTGCGCTCATTTATAATCTCGCCCATTCAATTTCTGGAAGGTGCAATCATGCGTGTGCCCAATATTATCGCGCTTGGCATTATGTTGTTGCTAGTCGTGCTGCTGCAAGCTTGCGGCCGCAAGGGGCCGTTGTATCTGCAGTCGCTGCCTGTCGCGCCGATGCCAGTGGCACCAGTGGTGTCTGTCAGCGGGGTGTCGATGTCTGAGTCGCCGGCCAGTGCGGTGCCGGCCCTGCCGGCACAGAGTGGTGTGCCCCAGCTATCTCCCATGCAAAAATCATCCACCATTCAAAACTCAAACGACCCCGTAAAGCAACCATGAGCAATTATTTCCATTACCAGCAGGATCAATTGTTTGTCGAAAGCGTGGCGCTGGCGGATATCGCGCAGCGCTTCGGCACGCCCAGCTACGTCTATTCGCGTGCTGCCCTTACCGGGGCTTACCGCCAGTTTGCCGAGGCACTCAAGGCGCGCGAGCACCTGATCTGCTTTGCGGTGAAATCCAATCCCAACCTCGCCATCCTCAACGTGTTCGCCAGGCTGGGGGCCGGTTTCGATATTGTCTCTGGGGGCGAACTACAGCGCGTGCTGGCGGCGGGCGGAGCTGCGAACAAGGTGGTGTTCTCCGGTGTGGGCAAGAGCGAGGCCGAGATGCGGCAGGCTTTGACGGCGGGCATTCTGTGCTTCAACGTGGAATCCGAAGCCGAGCTGGTACGCCTGAACGAGGTGGCGGGCAGTCTGGGCAAGCTAGCCCCTATCAGCTTCCGCGTGAACCCGGACGTGGATGCGAAGACGCATCCCTATATCTCCACCGGCTTGAAGCAGAGCAAGTTTGGCGTGGCTTACACCGACGCACTGGCGCTGTACCGCAAGGCTGCTGCGCTGCCTAATTTGCGCGTGACCGGGATCGATTGCCACATCGGTTCGCAACTGACCGAGGTCGGCCCGTTTATCGCGGCGACGGAAAAAGTGCTGTTGCTGGTGGATAAGCTGGCCGCCGAGGGCATCAAGCTGGAGCATCTCGATCTGGGGGGGGGGCTGGGCATCCGCTATAACGACGAAACGCCGCCCGCGATTGCCGAATATGCAGAAGCTTTGCTGGGAGCTTTGCAAGGGCGCAGCGAAAAACTCATTGTGGAGCCGGGGCGGGTACTCGTTGGCAATGCCGGGGTGCTGCTGACCCAAGTGGAATATCTGAAGCCGGGCGAGGAAAAACACTTCGCCATTGTGGATGCTGCAATGAACGATCTGATGCGCCCTGCGCTTTACGATGCCTATCATGCAATCCAGCCTGTACTGCGGAGATCCGCTCCAGCAATGGAATACGAGGTGGTAGGGCCGGTTTGCGAGAGCGGCGATTTCCTTGCGCATGCGCGCAAACTGGCGATCGAGCAGGGCGATTTTCTTGCGCTAATGTCGGCCGGCGCTTATGGCATGAGCATGAGTTCCAACTACAACACGCGCCCTCGCGCCGCCGAAATAATGGTGGATGGGAATGCTGTTCATCTCATCCGTGAACGCGAAACGGTGCGGCAATTGTTCGCCGGCGAAAAAACTTTCTTATAATTTTTATATACAAAATGCAAAAATATATTGCGCTATATTTTTAATCGCGCATAGAATGCGACCACCAAGCGAAATTAGCAGTGATATGAGGAGTTTGGGAGTGCAGTGTGCACGCAATGTAGTACCTGGGTTAAGTCACATAATTTTTTCTTAAGGAACGAAAATGGCTACGGCAGATACCAAAGCAAAAAGCACCACCACCAAAAAACCAGCTGCTAAAAAAGCAGCAGCAAAACCAGCAGTAAAAAAAGCCGTTGCAAAAAAACCGGCCGCTAAAAAAGCAGCAGCCAAGCCAGCAGCCAAAAAGGCCGTGGCAAAAAAGCCAGCCGCTAAAAAAGCAGCAGCCAAGCCAGCAGCCAAAAAGGCCGTGGCAAAAAAGCCAGCCGCTAAAAAAGCAGCAGCCAAACCAGCAGCCAAAAAGGCCGTGGCAAAAAAGCCAGCCGCTAAAAAGCCGGCCGTTGCAGGTAAAGGCATACTCGGCGCCTGACCGCAGTAAATTTGGGCGGGCGCCGGGATGTTGCGTTTCGCCCTTTCTGCGGTTGTTGTAGCAGCCACGGCAAGTGGCAAGTTTTTATTCCTGTTGTTGAAGAGCAACGGGTAGTGGCGTTATCCCTCTTCATTCTATGGAATTTGGCGCGGTGCGCTCCCTTCCTAAGCCATTCAGATTTTCGATACTGTGAGTAACGGCATGAAAAAGCACTTTGTGACGCTGGCCTTATTGTCTTTGCTGGTTTTGGCTGCGTGCAGCAAAGAAGAAAAGAAGGTGGCACCATCTGCAACCCCGGTAACTGTGGCGCAGGCACAGGTGCGCACGGTAGAGTTGCTGGAAGAAACCGTAGGCAGTCTGGAAAGTCTCGCCGATCCCATGGTGGCAGCGGAAGTAGCAGGGAAAGTTGTCGAGATTCAGGCAGTAGCTGGAAGCGAAGTCAGTAAGGGGCAGGTGCTGGCGGTGCTGGATGCGCGCGATGTTTCCCTGTCGCGGGTGGCGGCCCAGGCTGAAGCTCGCCGCGTGGAGGCGGTGAGCAGCAATCAGAGCAAAAATTTGGAACGCCTGAAGCAACTGCGCGAAAAGAATTTCATTTCACAGGCTGCGTTGGATGATGCCGTGGCACAGACGTCAGGCACTCATGACCAGCTCGCAGCCGCACGTGCACAACTGGGGTTGGCGGAGCGCAATGTCAGCAAGACTACGGTGGTGTCGCCGGTGGACGGCCGCGTCGAAAAACAGATTGCCGTGCAGGGGCAGTACGTCAAGGTAGGAGACCCATTGTTTCAGGTGGTGGCATTGAAGAGATTGCGGGCACGCCTGCCGTTCCCGGAAAATCTGGCAGGCCATATCCAGCGCGGGATGAAGGTGCAGATATCCAGTCCTGGCGAGGACGTGCCGTTGAGCGGGAAGATTGAAGAAATCCGGCCGATGGCTGGCGGCAATAATCGTTCTTTCGATGTGTTTGTAACCGTCAAAAATCCGGGTGCCTGGAAACCGGGGGCTACCGTGAATGGTACGGTAATGCTGGGCGTTCATCCGGATGCCGTGGTGATTCCGGAGGAAAGTGTGGTGTTGCGTCCTGCCGGCCAGGTGGTCTATGTGGTGCAGGGTGACAAGGTCGCGCAGCGGGTGGTGCAGGTCGGCGTCAAACAAAATAATATGGCAGAAATACTGGATGGCCTCAAGGTCGGAGAGACGGTCGCGGTGGACGGTGCGGGATTCCTGACCGATCAGGCGAGCGTAGCCGTAGCGCAGCCTGCGGCTGCAAACAAGTAAGCTTTTTTCCCATTTATGAATCTGCCTGAACTCTCGATCAAACGCCACGTTCTGGCTTTTATGCTGAGCGCTACGCTCATGCTGCTGGGGTTTATCGGCTATCAGCGCATCGGCGTGGATCAGTTTCCCAAGATTGAATTCCCCATTATCGCGGTGACCACGACGTTGAAGGGGGCCAACCCCGACAATATCGACATGAGCGTCACCAACGTGATCGAGACCGCGGTGAACAGCGTGCCAGGTATCGAGCATGTGCAATCCAGCTCTTCGCCGGGTATTTCCATCGTCGCCATTACCTTCAGCCTGGAAAAAAATGTGGACGTGGCGTTCAACGAGGTGCAGGCCAAGATCAACCAGGCAGTCCGCCGCCTGCCCAAGGATGCCGACACGCCGGTGGTGGCCAAGCTGGACACCAGCTCCAGCCCGATCATGTGGCTGGCCTTGCAGGGCGACCGCACGCAGCAACAGCTCAATGTGTATGCCAGCAATGTAATCAAGAAAAAACTGGAAACCATAGACGGTGTGGGCGAGGTGCGCCTGGGCGGGCGGCGCGACCGCACCATCCGCATCAATGTGGACCCGCTGCGCATGGCCAGCCTCAACCTGACCTCGCAGGATCTGGCTGCGGCTTTCAGCCGCGAACACCTGCAGCTGCCCGGCGGCTTCCTGGTGGGCAGCAAGGGTGAGTACCTGCTCAAGCTCGACCTGGAATTCCACAAGCTGGATGAACTGAAGCACATGGTGGTCGCCTATCGCGACGGCGCGCCGATACGCCTGAGCGAATTTGCCAGCGTCGAGGACGGGTTGGCGGATTTCCGCCAGCTCGCGCATTTCAACGGCAAGCCGGCCGTCGGTATCGGCATCGTCAAAGTGTCCAACGGCAATACCGTGGCCATCGCAGCCGAGGTGAAACGCCGCCTGGACAAGGACATCGTGCCGGCCCTGCCGCCCGGCATGACCCTCAGTGTCGCCACCAACGATGCGCTGTTTATCCAGGAGATGATCGATTCGCTCAAGGAGCACCTGCTCGAGGGCACGCTGCTGGCGGCGCTGGTAGTGTGGTTGTTCCTGCGCAGCGTGCGCTCCACGCTGATCATTGCGGTGGCCATTCCGGTATCGCTGCTGGGTGCGATCGCCGTGATCTATTTTGCCGGTTACACCTTCAATGCCATGACGATGCTGGCACTGCTGCTGCTGATCGGCGTGGTGGTGGACGATGCCATCGTGGTGCTGGAGAATATTTTCCGCCATCGTCAGGAGCTCGATCCCGATCCGGTGAGTGCGGCCATTCGCGGCAGCTACGAGGTGGTGTTCGCGGTACTGGCGGCCACCCTGTCGCTGGTTTCGATATTTGCCCCGGTGATCTTCATGGGCGGCATTATCGGCATGTTCTTCAAGTCGTTTGCCGTGGTGGTCACCTTCGGCGTGCTGGTGTCGCTGTTCGTCTCGCTGACGCTGACCCCGATGCTGTGCTCGCGCTACCTCAGTGTGGAGAAGCAGCACGGGCGCATCTATTACATGCTCGACGCGCTGTTCCATCGCCTGGACAACTTCTACCGCGGCATGCTGGGCAGCGCGCTGCGCCATCGCTGGAAGGTGGTGCTGCTGACCGTGCTGGCAGTGCTTTCCAGCGGATTTTTCTTTGCGCGCGTGGGCAAGGCTTTTATGCCGGACGAAGATCAGGGACGCTTTATGGTGTTCTCCAAGGCCCCGTTGGGGGCCTCCATCAATTACACCAACTCCAAGCTGGCCGAAGTGGAACGGGTGCTCGCCAGCCACAAGGAAATCATTTCCGATTTCAGCGGCATCGGCATCGACCAGGCCGGGCAGGTGAATCAGGCGTTTTCCTATGTGCGCATGTTGCCGCGCGAGGAACGCTCGCTGTCGCAACAGGTGTTGCTGGCAGAGCTGCGCCGCGAACTCGCACTCATTCCCGGCATCAATGCCTTTCCCTCGCCGGTGTCGGTGGTGGGCGGGCAACGCGGCGAACCCTTGCAGTTTGTCCTCACCGGAAGCAACCTCGGCGAAGTGGCGCGATTGGCGGGCGAACTGCATCGCAAGCTCGGGCGCGAAGTGCCGGGGATGGGGCGGATCGACCTGAATTTGCAGCTGGACCTGCCGCAGCTGACCGTGGGCGTCAACCGCGCCAAGGCAGCGGCGATGGGCTTGTCCGCGCAGGATGTGGCGATGGCGATCAACATGATGACGGGCGGTGTGGACATCGCGCAGTACAGCGATGAGCCGGGCGACGGCGAGCGCTACTACGTGCGCATCAAGGCGGGAGAGGGCACCTTTGTAAAACCCGAAGATTTGCGCCGCATCTTCCTGCGCACGCGCGACGGCAGCATGGTGCGCCTGGACAGCGTGGCCACGTTCAAGCAGCAGCTCGGTGCGGCCGTGGTGGGGCGCTATGACCTGCAATATGCCGCCACCTTTTTCGTCACGCCGCTGATGCCCTTGGGCGAAGCCGCCGGCCGTGTCAAGGAAATTGCCGCCAGCATGTTGCCGGCAGGCTACCGCGTGAAGCTGATCGGCCAAGCCGAGGAATTCGGCAAGACGGTGGGCTACATGATCTTCGCTTTCACCCTGGCGCTGGTGCTGCTGTACATGGTGCTGGCCAGTCAGTTCAATTCCTTCGTGCAGCCCTTTATCATCATGGTGGCGCAGCCGCTGGCGATTATCGGCGGCGTCATGGCCTTGTGGCTGGTTGGGCATACGCTAAACATTTACTCGATGATCGGTCTGGTGCTGCTGATCGGGCTGGTGGCGAAAAATTCCATTCTGCTGATCGACCTGACCAACCAGCGCCGCGCCGAAGGCATGGCCATCGACGCCGCCCTGCAGGACGCCTGCCCGATCCGACTGCGTCCGGTGCTGATGACTTCGGCCACCATTATTCTCGCCCTGTTGCCGGCGGCGCTGGGTCTGGGGGCCGGCTCTGAAACCAACGGCCCGCTCGCCGTGGCAGTGATCGGCGGCATGGTGTCTTCCACCCTGCTCACCCTGGTGGTGGTGCCCTCAGTCTATTCGCTGGTGGAGTCCGCCTTGCAGCGCTGGCGTGAGCGGCGTGCCATGCAGGGTAAACTCTGAAGGAGGTTTCTGGAAATTCGGTATGTCCGTTTCTGGAATTGATTCATCCTGGATGAATCAACATCATGCTGATGGAAATGGGCTGTCTGTAGATCAAGCAGACTCATTAATAAGGAGGTTATAAAGCGGCCCCACCATACATGCATTTTTTGTAGACAATAAAGAGAATGTGGCAGAGTTTTTCCGATTCTGACTGTCTGAAAGGCAAACCTTCCCTCCACCCAGGGAGAACCATAGCCTGTTATATGGGACAAGCACTGGAGCGCTCTTGAAGATGAGCAATGTGCGGTCAGCAAGCCACGCGCCTTGCAAGGTAAATTCCGCATCACCAATCGAAATCTTGCCTCCCTTGGTAATGGTTTCAGCCATGCGTCTAAGAAGCGATTTGCCGGCAAATTCCATTACCGCATCCTTGATTTCATGAAATAGCTTCTCATTTGCAGCGCCATCTAATTTATCGTACAACTTAATGGAAATGTTTTTGTCATGGCTACTGACTTCAAGCGTGTGCGACGTTCCTTTTTTAACACCATTTATGCTGTTCTGAGTAAAACTGATAGTTATAGATAATACGTCCTGCGTGGCGATAAATGCGCCATCTGAACGGATACCGTCAGGGGAAATTTCGAGCGATTTCTTTTGCAGGCCAAACGGAAATCCATCAACCTCAAAGTGGCAAGTACGCTGAGGGGGTGTGGTGTCTTCAGTTAGGACAGGGGCGGGGGAAACGGTGCGCGCCGGTTGCTCTGATTTGGCTGAAGGGGAGCTCTCAGCGGTAGTTGCAATGGCCGCATTCCGCAATTCCTCTACCCGCAAGCGTATGTACGCGGTCTTGGTAGCCTGCTCGCTCCCTGATGACTCTGCGAATGCCTTATACCAGAGCGCTTCATCGCGATTGCCGGAGTTCATTTCAGCAGTCGCTTGCTTGAATCTTGCAAGGTCAACGGCTACATCATCGTCCTGTATTGTATTCATCAAATATTCTAATTTTTCGATTTGTATCTGTATTGATCAAGGCATCAATTAAATGTGGCTTGTGACCCATGCAAAGCATGCGCGAAAAAAGCCTGTTTTATGGTACTGCTTTATTATGAAGGTTTGATGTAAGGAATAAGCACGTTGCGAAGAAACCCGATGCAATGCCGATGCGTACGCTTCAGCATTGCATCGGCAAAACCGGGCGCCCGTTTTGTATTAGCCCGCATTTTTCAGCCCAATAACAAGAGGCCTAAAAGTAGCAGAATTACACTTGGAGTCAATATGTCAAACGGTCTAGATAATATGGCCGGCTGCTGGTGTGATGAACGTGCCGCAAGGACGCGCAGCGCGTCGTGCGAGTTGCGCAGCCGCCTGGGAAGCCGTGAGGGAGAGGCGCGCTACTGGCAGATGCACGCCCCTTCAAGCCTTAGCCGCTATTCCTCAGTCCCGCCGCAATCCCGTTGATGGTCAGGTGGATCGCGCGTTTTACCCGTCCGTCGTTGTCACCTGCGCGATGGCGGTGCAGCAGGGCCACTTGCAGGTGGTTGAGCGGATCGATGTAGGGCGTGCGGTTGGTGAGGCTGCGCGCCAGCGTAGGGTTGTCGGCGAGCAGAGTGGTAGCGCCGGTGATGGCAAACAGCATCTCTACGGTGCGGTTCCATTCGGCTTCGATTTCGCCGAAGATTTTGTGGCGCAACGTTTCATCCGGCACCAGCTCGGCATAGCGTGAGGCGATGCCCATATCGCTTTTGGAAAGGACCATGTCCATGTTGGAGAGCAGTCCGCGGAAGAAGGCCCAGTTCCTGTACATTTCACGCAGCTGTGTGAGCGCGGCATCGCCTTCACTCTCGATCAGCTGTTTGACTGCGCTGCCGAAGCCGTACCAGCCGGGCAGGAGTGAACGGTTAAGGCTCCAGCTGAACACCCAGGGAATAGCGCGCAGGTCTTCGATGTTGTCGGAGGCACGGCGCGAGGAGGGGCGGCTGCCGATGTTGAGTTCGGCGATTTCGCGTATCGGCGTGGCGGCAAAGAAGTACTCGGTAAATCCCGGAGTTTCGTACACCAGCTTGCGATAGGCGGCAAAGGCGTCCTGGCTGAGCGTCTCCATCAGGCGGTGGAATTCCGGCATGGTGGTGTCGTCGCCATGGTGGTGCACCAGCGTGGCTTCCAGCGTGGCGGCGATGAGAATTTCCAGATTGCGCCGCCCGATTTCCGGGTCGGAATATTTGCTCGAAATGACCTCACCCTGTTCGGTGATGCGGATCTGCGCGTTGACGCTGCCCGGTGGCTGCGCCAGGATGGCCTGGTAGCTGGGGCCGCCGCCGCGGCCGACGGTGCCGCCGCGGCCATGGAACAGGCGCAGCTCGATGCCGTGCTTGGCAAACACTTTTACCAGTTCCACTTCGGCCTTGTACAATTCCCAGTTGGCGGTGAGGTAGCCGCCATCCTTGTTGCTGTCGGAGTAGCCCAGCATTACTTCCTGAGTGTCGTCGCGGCTCTTCAGCAGCTGGCGGTAGTAGGGGATGGAGAACAATGCGTCCATGATCGGCCCGCAGCTGCGCAGGTCGCCTATGGTTTCAAACAGCGGGATGATGTTGATGTGCAGCAGCGGGTGCTTGGCGCCCTTCTTTGCGTGGTCGCTTTCCAGCAGGCCGGTCTGTTGCACCATCAGCGCCACCTCGAGCATGTCGCTCACGTCATCGGTCTTGGAAATGATGTAGTTGGGCAGCGCAGCGCGTCCAAAGCGCAGGTGAATTTCTGCTGCAGCCTGCATCAGGCGCAGTTCGCCCTGTGCGGTTTCGGAGAATTTTTCCAGGTCGGCAGCCAGCGGCTGGGCGGCCTGCAGCGCCGCGACCAGTGCCTTGCGGCGTGCCTGCTCGTCCATTTCGTGGTAGTTGCCGACACCCGCCTGGGCGAGCAATTCGCTCACCACCTGTTGGTGTATCGCGCTGTGCTGGCGCATATCCAGCGGCGCCAGATGGAAACCGAATACTTCGGCGGCACGGCGCAGGTAAGCGATGCGGCCGCGCGCCAGGTAGACCGAACCGTGGAATTCCAGCGAGTTGATCAGGATGTCGAGTTCGGCAATGAATTCCTGCGCGTTGGCATAGGGCAGAACATCGTGGCTGACCGGGTGCAGGTGCTCCACGCGATGGCCAAGCTGCTCCGTGGTGGCGACCAGGCGCGAGTAAATGGCGATGAGTGCGCGGCGGTAAGGCTCGTCTTCGCGGCTGACCGCTTTGTCCTGCGAGTGTGAGGCGAACTCGTCGAGCTCATCGCTGACTTTAACCAGGCGTGTGGAGAGGCTCAGGCGTGTGCCCAGCAAATGCGCTTCGGCCAGGTAGTATTCCAGTGCTGTGGCGGAGTGGCGCTTGGCCGCATCCAGCATCACATTATGCGTAACAAAGGGATTGCCATCGCGGTCGCCGCCTATCCAGCTGCCGACACGCAGGAAAGGGGGCAGGCGCAGGCGCTTGCCGAAGCGCGTCTCGATCAGTTTCTCCAGGCCGGCGTAGAGCTTGGGAATCTCGCTCAGGAAAGTGTAGCGGTAGAAAGACAGGCCGTTCTTGATTTCGTCCGGCACCGTCAGCTTTGCGGTACGCAGCATGCGCGTGTGCCAAAGTATCAGCACGAAGCGGCGCAAGGCTTCTTCATTGTCGGCCAGTTCTTCCGGGGTCATGTCGATGCGGTCGCGGTCGGACAGCAGGCTGGTGATAATCAGCTGGCAGTCCAGGATACTCTTGCGCTGCACTTCTGTGGGGTGGGCGGTGAGCACGGGCGAAATCACCGCCTTGTCGAAGAATTCCTGCAGGACGGACGCATTGATATGCTTTTCTTCCAGGCGATCTAGCGCCAGCTGCAGGCTGCCTTCCTGTGGCGGGGAGCCGGCTTTCAGATGCGCGCGCCGGCGCCTGTTGTGGTGCAGGTCTTCGGCGATGTTGGATAGTTGCGAGAAATAGCTGAAGGCGCGTACCACCGAGAGGGTGTCGCGCGGCGACAGCGCATCCAGCACCTGTTCCAGTTGCGCGTGGTCGCGGTCATCCTGCGATTTGCGGAAGCGCACTGCAGCGCGCCGCACATTTTCGATCAGCTCAAATGTGGCGTCGCCTTCCTGTTCGCGCAGGGTGTCGCCGAGGATGCGGCCGAGCAGGCGTATATCGTCACGCAAGGGGACGTCTTTGCTGGAAAGGTCGGGTGGAGCGGCAAGCAGGTTCATGGCGTTTATCTCGACAACATGGGCAACGACGCGCGCGCAATAGCGCTCATGCTAAAATGCGGCGCGAACGCATCATCAAATAAATTAAATATAGAAACTCAGGAAAATCTAATGAAACAGGCATCCCAGAAACAATCATCCGGGACACAACCCATCCCCGCAAAACTGGTCATTGCATCGCGCGAAAGCGCATTGGCAATGTGGCAGGCAGAACATATCCGGGATCGACTGCGCGCATTATACCCAGAAACCGAGGTGAGCATCCTGGGCATGACCACCCAGGGTGATCAAATCCTCGATGTCACCCTGTCCAAGATAGGCGGCAAGGGGCTGTTCGTGAAAGAACTGGAAACCGCGCTGGAAGAAGGGCGGGCCGACATTGCGGTGCACTCGCTTAAGGATGTGCCCATGCATCTGCCGGAAGGATTCATGCTGGCCTGCATTGGCCGCCGCGAAGACCCGCGTGATGCTTTTGTTTCCAATCAGCACGCCAATCTGGAAGCGTTGCCGCACGGCAGCGTGGTGGGCACCTCCAGCCTGCGCCGCGAAAGTCAGCTGCGCGCGCGCTTCCCCCACCTGAAAATTGAACCGTTGCGCGGCAATGTGCAGACGCGCTTGCGCAAGCTTGACGAAGGCAAATACGCCGCCATCATTCTGGCTGCCGCCGGCCTCAAGCGTCTGGGCCTGGGGGAACGCATCCGTGACCTGATCAGCTCCGAGAACAGCCTGCCAGCAGTGGGCCAGGGTGCGCTGGGCATCGAATGCCGCGCAGACCGGCCGGATCTGGAAGTCCTGTTGCGCCCCTTGCACGATGCGGAAACTGCGGCCTGTGTGCTGGCCGAACGCGCCATGAGCCGCGCACTGGCGGGCAGCTGCCAGGTACCGCTGGGCGGGTTTGCCGAGGTGAACGGCGACAAGCTGCGCATGCGCGGTTTTGTCGCCAGCCCTGATGGGAAACGCATGTTGCGCGCTGAACAAATGGGCAGCGTGAATGCGCCGGAAGCACTGGGCGATGCCGTGGCACAGGCTTTGTTGCAGCAGGGTGCGGGCGAAATTCTTGCGGCGCTGAATGGCTGACCTAAAACCTCTGGCTGGACTGAACATCATGGTCACGCGCCCGCGCGAGCAGGCGCTGGAGCTGGCGCGGCGCATCGAAGAGCTGGGTGGAAAAAGTATCGTGTTTCCGCTGCTGGAGATTGCGCCGCTGGCCGAGCAGCGGTCTTTGCAGGCCGTGGTTGCGCGCCTGCATGAATTCAAGCTGGCCATTTTCATCAGCCCTAACGCCGCGCGTTACGGCATGCGGGCTATCCTCGCCGCAGGCACGCTGCCCGCCTCTGTGCGGGTGGCAACCGTGGGGCCGGGGAGCGCCAAGGTGTTGCATGAGCTCGGTGTGAAACAGGTGCTGGCGCCGCAACCGCGTTTTGACAGTGAGGCATTGCTGGCCATGCCCGAGTTGCAACAGGTGAGTGGCTGGCGTGTGGCTATCTTTCGCGGCGAAAGCGGGCGCGAGTTATTGGGCGACACGCTGCAGGCGCGCGGCGCGCGCGTGGAATACGTGGCCTGTTACCAGCGCAGCAAGCCGCAGCAGGATACTGCGCCATTGCTGGCGCTGGTGCCGGATGCCATCACGGCAAGCAGCAGTGAGGCATTGGGATACATGGGTGAAATGCTGGATACAGCGGGCCAGGCAAGGTTTGCGAATATACCGCTGTTTGTGCCGCACGAGCGCATTGCGCAAGCCGCAAAAAATCTGGGCTGGCACGATGTCATCGTCACCGCAGGAGCAGATGACGGCCTGTTGGCCGGGCTGGTAACATGGGCGGCACAGCAACGGAGTTAACCGGGGTTATATATTATGAGTGATCAGGCACCACTACCCAAAAATAACGAAGCTGGCACAGCGGCGCCTGCTGCCGCAGCGCGCGCAGCTCACCACAATCCGCTGCTGCAGGCGCTTGCGCACATGAACCTTACCCAGCTCACACTGCTGGTGCTGGTGCTGGTCTTTCTGTGGCAATGGTTTGATGCGCAGCACCAGCTTAACCAGATGCAGCAAACGCTGGCACAGCGCCTGGCCGAGATAGACGGCAGCAACAAGGCCAACCAGACGCTGGCCATGCAGAACCAGGAAGTGGTGCGCGAGCTGGGCGGCAAGCTCAGCCTGCTGGAAAGCAAATATGCGGAAACACAAAACCAGCGTGCCGCACTCGAAAGCATGTATCAGGATTTATCCAGCAGCCGCGACCAGATGGTGCTGGCCGAGGTCGAGCAGCTGCTGCTGATCGCAGGCCAGCAGTTGCAGCTGGCCGCCAACGTGAAGGCAGCGCTGATTGCCTTGCAGCAGGCGGAAAGCCGGTTGCAGCGTGCCGACAGGGCGGCGTTGGGCGGGCTGCGCACGAGCATCGGCCGCGACATGGACAAGCTGCGCGTGCTGCCTGACGTGGATGTTGCAGGCATCAATTCGCGCCTGGACAACCTCATTGCCATGGTGGAGGCGTTGCCGCTGGCGCAGGATATGCACACTGCCGAAACAGTCGCAGCACCCGCTGTACAGTCATCCGAAGGCGGCTGGCAAAAGCTGCTGCGCGAAATCTGGCAGGAAGCCCGGCATCTGGTGCGCATCGAAAATACGCAAAAAAGCGAGATGCCCCTGCTTTCGCCCACGCAGGCATTCTTCCTGCGCGAGAACCTGAAGCTGCGTTTGCTGTCTGCGCGTCTGGCCCTGCTGTCGCGCGATGAAGCCAGTTTCAAGCGCGATATGAAAATATCGCAGGAATGGGCGCGGCTTTATTTTGATGTAAAATCCGCTGCGGGTACGCAGTTCGTCAGCACGCTGCAGAAGCTGAACGCATCCAGCATCAGCATCGAGCTGCCGGATATCAGCGGCAGCCTGGAGGCGGTGCGCCACTATCGCGCGGCACACGAGAAGGGCGCGCGATGAAATTCCTGGTCTGGCTCCTGGCACTGTTTGCGGCGGCGGTTGCGCTGACCATGGCTGCGCACAATCCCGGCTATGTGCAGCTGGTCTATCCGCCCTATCGCGTGGAATTGTCGCTGACCCTGTTCGTGCTGGGCCTGCTCACCCTGTTTGTGTTGGGTTATTTTGCCGTGCGCCTGTTTTTTGCTGCCTTGCACCTGCCCGCCTATGTAAAGACCTTTCGTGAAGAGCGCGCGCAGAACAAAGGGCGTACAGCCATGATGGAGGCGCTCACCGCATTTTTTGAGGGGCGCTATGCAACTGCCGAAAAGGCCGCAGTGCGCGCGATGGAGCTGGGAGACAAGTCGGGGCTCAACCACATTATCGCCGCGCGTTCCGCGCATGAGTTGCGCGAATTCGGCAAGCGCGATACTTACCTCGCCAGCGCGGAGGGCAAGGCGGTGGGCGAATCCACCATGCGCCTGATGGCGCAAACCGAGTTCATGCTCGACCAGAAGTTGCCGCAGTCGGCGCTTAATTCGCTGAAGGAATTGCACGACACGGGATCGCACAAGCATGTCGGTGCGCTGCAGCTGGAGCTCAAGGCGCAACAGCAGGCGCGCAACTGGGATGCCGTGCTGAATGTGCTGACGCAACTGGAGAAGCGTTCAGCGATCGATGCTGTGGTTGCTGAGCAGTTGCGCCAGCAGGCGTGGCTGGAAAAGCTGGGCATGCAGACGCAGGATCTCGCCGCGTTACTGGCGGTGTGGAAAAACATGCCGTCTGAGTTCAGGCGCCGCACCAGGATTGCAGCACTGGCCGCAAGCGCCTTGATTAAACTGAAGGACTGCAAAAATGCCAGCCAGATCATTGCTGACAGCCTGAATGCGCAGTGGGATAGCGAGCTGGTGACCCTGTATGGCGATTGCCAGGGGGGGGCGGGTGTCGCGCAAATCGAGCAGGCAGAGAAATGGCTGAAGCAGCACACGAGTGACGCCGGCCTGCTGCTGGCGCTGGGCAAGCTGTGCCTGCACCAGGGCCTGTGGGGCAAGGCGCAAAGCTATCTGGATGCCAGCAATGGCATGGCGCCCAGCCGCGCTTCCTATACTGCGCTGGGCCAGCTTGCCGAAAAACTTGGCCAGCCTGAACTTGCCTTCAGGCATTTTCAAAAGGCGATGGAGTTGGGTTAGCTGGCATGCCAGTGCGACTGCTGCTGCATTTGGCGCGTTAATTTTTCGGGATCAAGTCTTGGGGGTAAAGGTAAACGCGTCGGAAAAGAACTCATCGTCCGGGAGCTTGCGTTGTGAGGTGTAGTCGCGGTGTGCTGCCTCAACCACCACCGGTGCGCCGCAGACATATACCTGATGGCCGGAGAGATCTGCATAATCCTCCAGCACTGCCTGATGCACGAAACCTGTGCGTCCCTGCCACTGGTCCGAGGGCTGTGCCTCTGACAACACAGGCGTGAATTTGATGCCGCACGCTTCCCATGCCCGTGCCTTGTCCAGCATGTACAGATCGGCCAGCCTGCGCGCACCCCAGTAGAAGTGCATGGGGCGCTGTATGCCGATTTGCAGCGCGTGCTCGATGATGGCCTTGATCGGCGCAAAGCCGGTGCCGCTGGCAACAAAGATGATGGGTTTGTCGGAATCTTCACGCAGGAAAAAGGTGCCGAGCGGGCCTTTGATGCGCAGAATATCGCGCTCTTTCATTTCGCTGAAGACATGGTTGGTAAAGTGGCCGCCGTCAATGTTGCGCACGTGCAGTTCCAGAAATTCGTCGGCGTGCGGCGCATTGGCGAGCGAGAAGCTGCGCGGCTTGCCTTCCTTCTGCAGGATGTCGATGTATTGTCCGGAAAGAAATTGCAGGCGCTCGTTGGCGGGCAGCTTGAGGTAAATGACCATTACATCGTCGGCAAGTTTTTCCATTTTGTGCACACGCGTAGGCAGGGTGCGTACCGGAATGTCATTGAGCGTTTTGACTTCACGGCATTCGATCACGATGTCGGACTTGGGCTTGGCGCAGCAGAACAGAGCCATGCCTATGCTTCTCTCTGTTTCGCTCAGAGTGCTTCCCTGGTACTTGCCGTGATCCACTTCACCTTGCAGTACCTTGCCCTTGCATGCGCCACACACGCCGTTACGGCAGCTGTAGGGGAGAGTGTAGCCATGGCGCAGACCCGCTTCCAGTATGGTTTCGTCGGGGTCAACAGGGAAGCTGTGCCCGCTCGGTTGGACGGTGGTGGTAAAGGCCATGATGAATATCTGCGTGCGTAAAAAAGCGCGATTTTAACGCATAATTGCGCTATGAAACGAATTCTCATTGTAGGTTGTGGGGACATTGCCATGCGCATCGCGCCGCTGCTGCGCAGCCGCTATCGCCTGTTCGGGCTGGTGCGCAACCCCGAGCGCTTCATGCTGCTGCGCGCGGTGGGCATGGTGCCGCTGTGGGGTGATCTGGACGAGATGCGCAGCCTGCACCAGCTGCGCGGTCTGGCACACACCGTGCTGCACTTCGCCCCGCCTCCGGCCGGGGGAGAGGGTGATACGCGCACCCGTCACCTGCTGGCCGCCTTGTCGCGCGTCCGTCCTGAGTGCGGCCGAAAAAGCATGTTGCCGCAACGCCTGATTTATATCAGCACCAGTGGCATATACGGCGATTGCGCTGGCGAGGTGGTGAGCGAAACGCATCCGCTGCATCCGCAGAATGCGCGAGCAAAACGTCGTGTCGATGCGGAGCAGCAGATTCGAGCCTGGGCGCAACGCAACGGCGTGCGCGCCAGCATCCTGCGCGTTCCCGGTATCTACGCGGCGGAGCGCTTGCCGCTGCAGCGCATCCAGCAGGGTTCGCCGGCCATCGCGGCGGCAGAAGACAGCTACACCAACCACATCCACGCCGACGACCTGGCGCACTGCGTGATCGCCGCCATGCAGCGCGGCGACGCCAACCGCGTGTACCACACTGTGGACGACAGCCGCATGAAGATGGGGGATTATTTCGACGCCGTGGCGGACGCCTGCGGCTTGCCGCATCCGCCGCGCATCACGCGTGCCGAGGCGCAGCAGGTGTTATCGCCGGTGCTGCTGTCGTTCATGAATGAATCACGCCAACTGACTAATACGCGCATGAAGCAGGAGCTGCGGGTGAAGCTGCGTTACCCGACGGTGGCGGATACGCTGAAAGAAGTTTGAATAAGGTTGACGGGTAACTAGTTAGTGCCCCGAGCTGTCACTCAGTCAAAATACTACATAAGGGCAGCTACTCGGCCATAGCGGCCGAATCAGAGTGCTTCGAAAGCTGACTGCTTAGCCGACCGAATCAGACATCAACGCCCACGTCCAGGTGCGTTTGAGGCGATGCGATCCTTTGCGCTGGGCCGCGCGCACCAGAGAGTGCCCCCGTAAGCGCAGTATCTCGGCCTCACGAATGCCGATGCCCGTTGGGCACTGTCTTCTTGTCTTACCGATTCCGCTTTCGCGCCATCGCTTTGAGCACCGGTGCGTCAGTGATTCCCTCTGGAATGATAGGATTCTCTTCTACGTCCAATGCCACTATGTCGGAATCGTGTTCGCCGATTTGCCAAGCAGGGCGGACATGGATATGCCCCTTGAGCAAATATTGCTTGAACTCCAAATCAGGCACATCGCCAGGCTTGTCAGGCTGTTTGACCGGTATCAGGTAGAACGCGCCGTATTTGTCGAATTCCTTCAGGAAGCCATCGAGATTCTTGGTGGTTTCCGGGTTCATCCAGTTGACCCGCGACACTAGGGTGAAAGTGTTGCCGGCATGCATCCGCTCAATTCGGTCGACATTGGGTCCAACAATGACGGCATAGTGGGTCGGATTCGCCTTCGAGACCCCAGTGATGATTGCGATTCGCAGATCATCGTCCTTGTCTGTCTGCTCAAACCGGGCGCTCCACTCTGCAAAGATCCGTGAGGCCGCCTCCATGTTTCGGAACATCAGACCCATGAAGGGCGGTGACGATCCAGACCAACCATAGAGGGTGCCGCCCCAACCGGCTTGGTCCCAGATCGGCACGTTAATGGGGGACAGTACCTGTCGCTCGGTGTGCTTTCGCTGAGACGTATCCACCAGCTCCTTCGGCGGTGGCCCTTCGCCTCGCTTGGCAGCCCAGAGGGGTGAAGAACCGGTCGCGGCCGGCGTAGAGGGCCGCCAGTACTGATCCCGCAGACAGTCGTAGTATTTGTCGTCGGCATCGATCCAGTCAGTCAGTCGCACCTTGGCGTCGCCGCCAAACAAGTTCCTGCTGATCGCGAGGACATTGCCAAGCGTGGTGGCGCGTGCAAGGCCGCTCTCGTCGCCGGCGACCCGCGTCATCCATTCCTTGGGCGAGCGGACGATGAAGCAGCGAGCAGCAACCTTCACCGAGGTCTGGCCGAGAAAGTCGGCGAATTGCATCATGGCCTCAGCATCATCGAAGGTGACGTTTTCGCCAGTGAGTATCTCCGCGTGGACTCCAGCTGTACCCTCGATCCAATCAAAGGTCGGCCCGGTGGTTTGTTCCTTAACCTTACGAAGACGAATCACAGTCCGTTCGGTATGCGGCAACAGGTCATTCTCATCGCTGGTCGAAAGGAATGCTTCCAGCGCCCCCAACAGTGACTCCGAGACGCCAACCGATCCAGGGTCGTTCGGACAATCGATGACGAACTCGGCACCCAATATGATCGACCGCAGCGTTGTTCGGGAACCCTCGTTCAATGCCGGCTCGGATGCCATGTCCTGGAGTGCCGGCTGGTCCTGCCATTTCTCGAAGAAATCGCGGAGTTCGGCTGGGTTCTTTGGCTCCTTTGGAAAGGCCTCTTCACTCACACGTTTTTCGTGTCCCAAGGCGTACAGGACAGCCGTCCGGGGAATGTCGAGCCCAAGCCTCTTCAGCGCGTCTGGCAGTTGTTCCAGCGCCGACAGGCGACTGAAGGAAACATTCAAGAAATGCATACCGAAAATGGCGTGCATGGATATCGTTTCCTCGTGGTCACTATCGTCGCCTTCGTCGCCCTCTTCGAATTTCACCAAGTTGGCGCAATACCGGGTCCAGACGAGCGACTGAAGAATCTGTGGAATTCGGCCCAGCTGCAGTTCGATCCAAGTCAGGTGCCGCAGCATACGGTAAGCGATCAGCGGCAATTCGCCTGCTGTGCTTAACATGCGGAAGGCCCGCTCGATTGCGACCAGAAGTTTGTTGCGCGCCGCCCAGAGCAATCCCGCCTCTTCGTATGCATGGCTCCCCGCAGCAAGGGTCAGGATCAGCTCGCGCTGATACTCTTCCTTGACGAACAATTCCTCCGCACGGCCAATCCAACGGATAGCCTCGTAGGGTTTGCCGTTTTTAAGCTTTTGAAGTCCACGGGCCTTAAACGACTCCCCGGCCTCTCCATCACTGATTCGCTGACGCTCAATATCGACGACCACCTCATAAAGGCTGTCAAACTCGGGGCTGTCGAACATCTTGCTCATTTCATGAACCATCGAAGACAATGATTCAAATGGGAACTGCCCGAGTTGCTTGGACTCCTGTGCAATCGCATCGAGGTCGGTCCAGATGCCATTGACCGCATTTAAATCGTAGGCTCGCATGAGGTCGGTCAGACGCGCAAAGGTCCTGAGCATGCGCGCAAACAGCGCATTGTTCGGACGCGCAGCATCCGCTTCAAGTAACTCTAAGTGCTTGATCAGCGCGGCACGCCTTTCATCGACCCGCGTTTTGTCCTTGGGCAGGACGCCTCGCTCGTCGATGCCCATCAGCAGATGGTTCAGGTTCAACAGGCGCTCTTGGTCATGTGCCTCTTGCGACCGCAAGGCAATGCGCTCGACTTCTTCGTAGAATCTCAGGAACTCAGCGTAGTCCTCGAACCACCAGTGAGCCGTCCAAGCGCGATGGTAGGCAACGCGCAACTGCTGTTGCGGGATGGCGAGTTCCTGCGCCAGCCGATCAGCCATGGCAAATCGGTTCTCAACTTCGTGACGGGGCTTGTCGAGCGAGCGCGCGAGCTTCGCGGCACGAACACAATCTTCGATCAGTTGATACTGCGCTCCCTCGTAGCGCGAGGGATCTGATATCTGCGCATCCAGTTCGTCTAAATCCGCCAAGCGTTCCGTGTCCTTCGGTCCAAGCCGATCCTTCCGTTCGGAGGTAGCATCGTCGATCTGAAGGGCTGAGATGGCGAGCTGCAGGTGCGCATGGCTGTAGACGCGATCGACGAGCCAGCTTCTGTCAATAATGTGGACGGGGATGCCGGCCTTCTTGGTTAGCGTATCCTCGGCACTGGCCCGCGATTTGTCGCTGACAAACTGGTTCGTGAAGAAATAGATTCGCTTGTAGTCGCGTTGGGTCGACAGAATACTCTTGATGTCAGCTTCGAGTTTTGGTTTCCATGCCTTTTTCGCGCTGAAGGCGAATGCCCAGCGTTCAGAGCCGCCCGAGGGCTCACCCAGCCACCAGCGATCTGATATCTCCTTTGCGACTGGGTACGTTTCTGAATCGACTTTGCTATCCCCCCCGCCCGTGGGCCCCGTTTGCACACGCAAGTTGGGGCAAATCTCTTTCTCGGCGATCAGTCGGCAGAAATGTTCGAACTGATACTCCTCCTTCCGAGCGGTCAAGGTTTCTAGGTGGTATTCAAAGACAGGTCGCGCAAGTATCGGTCGCTCTTCAACGACGCTGTCCGAGAAAAGGTCGGGATGTCTTGCGCGCATCAGCTCCCGTGGGCTCGGGAAATCGTTGGTCACCGTCCGGTCGGCGCTGACGCCCTCTGTGGTTTTGTTTGCAGTGCTCATCCTATCCTTGATGAATTCAAACAGTCAGTTGCAGCATGGCGTTGAGGGACTCCATGGCCGACAGTACTCCCAGCATAATGCCAGAAAACAGCCGCACGGTATGGCCCGTGCGGCTGCTCGATGACAACCAGCTTTCAGTCTGCTCAGAAATCTCCAGCGCGTCGACCACCTCGATGCCGAGATATCTGACTGCGCTTCCCAGCTTGGAATGGTCAAGCAAGAGGCGACTGTAAATGTGTGTAAAGCGGTCATTGCCACCTAATGCTCTGATGACCGCTTAGGCCTGCGGTTTCAACCGGTCGATGCAACACACTAGAATCTGCGTAAGCAGAAGGAGTGTTGCAGATGAAACGAAGACCGCGAATCCATTACACTGAAAGCCAGAGAGCTCTGATGTGGGAGCGCTGGCAGCAAGGCGATTCTCTACAGCAGATCGCCCAGTTGTTTGATCGACACCATTCATCAATCGAGTGCATTCTAGCCGAAGGCGGCGGGATACGACCTGCTCAACGACGACGTTCAAGATTGGCTCTGACTTTGGCTGAACGTGAAGAGATATCGCGTGCCGTGGCAGCGGGTCAATCGATTTACTCGATTGCCGCATCCCTCGGACGCGCGCCCTCCACCATCTATCGCGAGATCAAGCGCAACGGCGATCAGAAATGCTATCGAGCCAGCCAAGCCGACCAAGCCGCCTGGGATCGGGCACATCGCCCCAAGACCTGTAAACTGGTGGAGAACCGAACATTGGCGCATATAGTGGCAGGGAAGCTCCAGATGCAGTGGTCACCGGAGCAGATTGCTGGATGGCTGAAACATACTTACCCGGACGACGAGAGCTATCAGGTGTCACACGAAACCATCTATCGCAGCCTCTACATTCAGGCTCGTGGGGCACTGAAGAAAGAGCTGGTGCAGCATTTGAGGCGCTCCCGAGTCATGCGCCGTTCCCGCTATCATACGCAGAAGACAGACGATCACGGCAGAATCGTCGATGCGGTATCGATTAGCGAGCGTCCGGCCACGGTAGAAGACAGAGCGGTGCCCGGACACTGGGAAGGCGACCTGCTGTGCGGAACTTTGAATAGCCAGATTGTGACTCTTGTCGAACGTCATACACGCTATGTCATGCTGATGAAAGTCGCGAGCAAAGATACCGAAACCGTCATCAATGCACTCATCAAGAATGCTCGCAAATTACCGCAGGAACTCTACAAATCACTGACCTGGGATCGAGGAAAAGAGATGGCCGATCATAAGCGCTTCACCTTGGCGACCGACATACAGGTCTACTTCTGTGATCCGCAGAATCCCTGGCAGCGTGGGAGCAATGAAAATACGAATGGGCTGTTGCGGCAGTATTTCCCCAAGGGGGCAGACATTTCCGTTTACTCACAAGCCCAGCTCAATGGCGTGGCGAGGAAATTGAATCAGCGCCCAAGGAAGACGTTAAACTATGAAACACCGGCCGAACGATTTGACCAACTTGTTGCATCGACCGGTTGAAACCGCACCGAGAAGCAGTCATGCCCAGTTATCTCCCCGGACATTGCCTAGTGGCCGTGTGCTGCACTTGTGTGACACAAAACCTTAAGCAGCGTTGCTGATCTGGATCAGCTGCTCCAGCTTGTTTTTCGCCGCGCCGCTGGCCACGATCTCCGCCGCTTTCTTCACGCCGTGCGGCAGCGTGTCGGCCAGGCCGGCCAGGTAGATTGCCGCGCCGGCGTTCATCAGCACGATGTCGCGTGCCGGGCCGACTTTGTTGTCCAGCACGTCCAGCAGCATGTCGCGCGAGGCCTGCACGCTGTCGACACTAATCTCCTGCAAGGTGGCGGTGGGTAGGCCGAACTGGCTGGGGTGCACGATGTATTCGGTAACGATGCCATCCTTGAGCTCGGCCACCTGGGTGTTGCCGCTGATGGTGATCTCGTCCATGCCGTCTTCGCCATGCACCACCAGCACGCGCTTGCTGCCCAGGCGCTGCAGCACGCGGGCCTGGATGCCGACGAGATCGGCATGGAACACGCCCATCAGCTGCTGTTTGGCGCCGGCGGGGTTGGTCAGCGGTCCCAGGATGTTGAACAGCGTGCGCACGCCCAGTTCCTTGCGCACCGGTGCGGCGTGTTTCATCGCGCTGTGGTAGTTGGGTGCGAACATGAAACCGAAGCCGACTTCTGTGATGCACTTCGTGGTCTGCTCAGGCGTCAGGTTGATGTTCACGCCCAGTGCTTCCAGCACGTCGGCACTGCCAGATTGCGACGACACCGAGCGGCCGCCGTGCTTGGCGATCTTCGCGCCGGCAGCGGCCGCCACAAAAGCCGAGGCGGTGGAGACATTGAAGCTGTGCGCACCGTCGCCGCCAGTGCCACAGGTATCGACCAGGGTGCCGTCATCGTGTATCGCCACTTTGGTGGAGAGGTCGCGCATCACCTTGGCCGCGCCGGAAATCTCGCCTATGGTTTCCTTCTTCACGCGCAGCCCGGTGATGATGGCCGCGATCATCACCGGCGATACTTCACCGCTCATGATCTGCTGCATCAGCGAAACCATTTCGTCATGGAAAATCTCGCGATGCTCGATGATGCGCTTGAGCGCGTCTTGCGGTTTCATGGCTGTCCTTCCAGAAAATTTTTCAGCATGTCGTGGCCGTGTTCGGTGAGGATGGACTCGGGGTGGAACTGTACGCCTTCCACCGCCAGCGTCTTGTGGCGCACGCCCATGATCTCGCCGTCTGCAGTCCACGCGGTGATCTCCAGGCAGTCCGGCAGCGTTTCGCGCTCGATGACCAGAGAGTGGTAGCGCGTGGCGGTGAACGGGCTGGGCAGGCCGCGGAACACGCTGGTGTTGTTGTGCAGGATGGGCGAGGTCTTGCCGTGCATCAGTTGCTTGGCGTGTATGATTTTTCCGCCGAACGCCTGGCCTATGCTCTGGTGGCCGAGGCACACGCCGAGCACGGGAATTTTGCCGGCAAAATGCTTGATGGCGGCCACCGAGATGCCCGCCTCGTTGGGCGTGCACGGCCCGGGCGAGACCACGAGGTGCTGCGGCTTCAGTGCCTCGATCTGCTGCAGCGTGATTTCATCGTTGCGGAACACCGTCACGTCCGCGCCCAGCTCGGCGAAATACTGCACCAGGTTGTAGGTGAAGGAATCGTAGTTGTCGATCATCAATAGCATGGTCGTTGCCCTTATTTGTGGACTTTGGCATCGAGGCCGTCCAGCACCATTTCTGCCGCGCGCAGCACGGCGCGCGCCTTGTTTTGCGTTTCCAGCCACTCGCTGGCAGGCACCGAATCGGCCACAATGCCGGCACCGGCCTGCACATACAGCGTGTTGTTTTTTACCACGGCGGTACGCAGCGCGATGGCCAGGTCCATGTCGCCGTTGAAACCCAGGTAACCCACGGCACCGGCGTAGATGCCGCGTTTGCTGGGTTCCAGCTCGTCGATGATTTCCATCGCGCGCACCTTGGCGGCGCCGCTCACGGTGCCTGCCGGGAACGTGGCCTTGAGCACGTCCATGGCGTGGATGCCGGGCTTCAGTTTGGCTTCGACATTGGAGACGATATGCATCACGTGCGAGTAGCGCTCGATCACCATCTTGTCGGTGAGGCGCACAGTGCCGCGTTCGGCCACGCGGCCCACGTCGTTGCGCCCCAAGTCGATCAGCATCAGATGCTCGGCCAGCTCTTTCGGATCGGCCAGCAGTTCCTCGGCCAGGTCGGCATCCTGCTCCGGCGTCTTGCCGCGCGGGCGCGTGCCGGCGATGGGGCGCACGGTGACGTTGTCGCCTTCCAGGCGCACCAGGATTTCCGGCGAGGCGCCGACCACATGGTGATCGCCCATGTCGTAATAGAACATGTAGGGGGAAGGGTTGACGCTGCGCAGCGCGCGGTACAGCGACAGCGGCGAGCCGGGGAAAGGCTGCGCCATGCGCTGCGACAGCACCACCTGCATGATGTCGCCGTCGAAGATGTAGCGCTTGGCCTTATCCACCGCGGCCTTGAATGCCTCCTCGCCGAATTCGGAATGCGCCGCGTGCCTGGCGAAAGGCGGCGCATCGGGAATCTTTACCGGCTGGCGCAGCGCGCGCTGCAAGGCCTCGAGCTGTTGCAATGCCTGCGGGTAAGCGTCTTTTTGTGTTGGGTCGGCATACACGATAAAGGTAAGCTTGCCTGAGAGGTTGTCTACTACCGCCAGTTGTTCGGTGAGCATCAACAGGATATCGGGCGTGCCCTGCACATCATTTTTTTGTACCGATGCCAGACGCGGCTCGATGTAACGCACCGTGTCGTAGCCGAAATAGCCGGCCAGACCGCCGGTAAAGCGCGGCAGGCCGGTGAGCGGCGCCACCTTGAAGCGTGCCTGGTAATCCTTGATGAAATCCAGCGGGTTCTCTGCCACTTGCGTGGTGGCGCCGGAAGGCTGGGTCAGGGTCACGCTGTTGCCGCGCACCGTGATGCGCGTGCTGGCAGGCAGGCCGATAAAGGAATAGCGCCCGAAGCGTTCGCCACCCTGCACCGATTCCAGCAGGTAGGAATACGGTTTGTTGGCCAGCTTGAGATAGAGCGACAGCGGGGTGTCGAGGTCGGCAAAGGTTTCCACGACCAGCGGGATGCGGTTATATCCCTGCTCTGCGAGCCGGTTGAATTCTTTTTCTGAAATTGGGTTCAGCACGAAATACTCCTAAAAAAGTGGAAAAACGGCAGCGCAACAAACGGCTGCTGCCAAGCCGCACGCAATGGCTTTCACCATCGCCATGCGGCTGTTTTTCTCCAGGTATTGAGATTTTCGTGTGTCATCACATCAGGCTTTTTTAATCAGCTTCAAGGCGGCTGGCAGATCGGCGATGACTGCATCGAGGTCAAGGCCATCAACCGGTTCGCCGTGATTGTAGCCGTAAGGTACGCAGAACACCGGGCATCCGGCAGCACGTGCCGCAACCGCATCGTTGAGTGAATCGCCGATCAGCAACAACTGCTCCACCGTTACGCCGAAAAACCTGGCTGCGTGCAGCAGGGGCATGGGGTGCGGTTTCTTTTCCGGCAGGCTGTCGCCGGACAGCACGATGTCGAAATACCTGGACATGCCTATGCCCTTGAGCAGAGGCTCGGTATAGCGTGCCACCTTGTTGGTGATGCAGCCCAGACGGAAGCCCGCTGCCTTCATCGCATCCAGGCCCTCGACCACACCCGCGAACGGACGGCTTTGCAGCAGCAGCTCGGTGTAGTGTTTCTCGAAGATCGGCAGCGCGCGCTCGTACAGTGCAGCGTCCGGCTCGGCATGCATGTCGCCGGTAAGCGCGCGCTTCACCAGCCAGCTGATGCCGTTGCCGATGTAGCTCATCAGCAGCTGCTGCGGCACGGCGGGACGGCCCATGTCGCGCAACATGCGGTTGGCGGACTCGGCCAGCTCGGGCGCCGAGTGCAGCAGCGTGCCATCGAGATCGATGACGATGGCGGCGATGCTTAACGGGAATTGCATCTTGCCCATTATTTTTTGCTGACTTTCGCCAGTTCGGCGCGCATCTCGGCGATGATGGTGTTGTAGTGGTTCTTGTCTTTGTCGTTGCGCTTGCCGAACACTGCGGAGCCGGCTACAAAGGTGTCCACGCCAGCCTCGGCTACTTCGCGGATATTGGCAGGGCCCACGCCACCGTCGATTTCCAGGCGGCAGTTGTATTTGCCCGCGTCTATCATCTTGCGCACTGCGCGTGCCTTGTCGAGCACGTGGGGAATGAATTTCTGTCCGCCGAAACCGGGGTTGACCGACATCAGCAGCACCATGTCCAGCTTGGGGAGGGT
>JANYJE010000024.1 GCA_025408405.1 Nitrosomonadales bacterium
CTCGGCGATTGCCCCTGGTTTAAATCCTTGCTGGAGCTGAGTTTGAATCAAGACTCTGTCATCCAAGGTGAGGTGTTTGTATTTTTCCGCCATCCAACATTCTTTCATGAAAAAATGTTGCACTTGGTTTTCGCGCCCGCCCATTCATGAATTCGAATGATCTGCATCAATATGGCCTTGATGAATTTTTCCGCGCAGCCACAGGCAAGTGCTCCGGGATTGCCATTGCTGCCGCTACGGCACAGGATGCTGGCGCGGCACTCCGGCAATTCCGCGAAATGATGGAATTGCTCGGACTGGCTCAGCATGTAGAGACAGAGCTTGCAGGGGAAAACGGCAACCATGCCGCCATCTTCCGCTTGAGCGAGGAGTGCACTGCCACTTGGGCCGCGAACAGCGACACCCTGCAGTTGTGCCAGCAGCTAAATCTTGATACGCACGGCAACCCCTGCGACCTGGAACGGGAAATTGCACTGGCCATGCTGATGAGTCCGGTCTCTTTTCAGTTTCCGAGCTACCAGGAATTGACCTCGGCGTTGCGCATCCGCAAGAATATTGTCGTCAATGCGCGCAAAACTGCGCTGTCTTTCAGCACGGATGCAGCGGAGCGCCCGGCCGAATACTGGACCTATCACGCAGCTAGCGGCTTTACTTTGCTGCCCGGAAAATTGCTGATCGGCGCACTGCAACAAGCCACCCAGCCGGATGAATCCGGCAAGCGCTATTCATTCTCCTGTTACCGCGCGACGGAGTACATCATCCTGCTGAGCATCGCGCAGGAGCTGAGCCAGTGCAACCCCGGGCTGTACCAGCAACTGCAAGGCCAATGGGAAAAGCAGGCGATCATGTCGGGTAAGTTCCACGATGTTTTCCTGCATGAGTACGGCTCGATGGAGCAGCCGTTGCCGCCAGGGTATTACGTTCCCGGGGATCGACTGTGGTTTCGCAACCCGGACGAGCCTTCTTCGGACGCAACCGGATACGAGGGCTCGTGGGTGTTCTATCTGGGCAATGGCCAGTTCACCAATTTCTGGAAACGCGCAGAACCCTACACCCTGATGAGCAAGTGTGTGGAGATTTACCATTGGCGCAATGCCACCTATCGCGACGCGGCCGGCACATTGCAGGTCGATGAAAAAATGGTGGAGAAGCTGGTGCAGCAGTCCTTGAGTGACCCTGAACAGACGGCGCGTATCCTCAAGGAAATGCTGCGGCTGCGCGAACCTAAAGGCGTATATGTTGCGGGCGGCTGCATCGACACCTCGCGCGAGTATCCGCGCCGGGTGTGTCCTGGCACGAGTGACATAGTGCTGCCGTTGATGTTTTAGCGCTTGCCCCCAAAGATGGAGCCAAGCACGCCGCGCATGATCTGCCGTCCCACTTCCGATCCGATCGCACGCGCGGCGCTCTTGGCCAGGGTTTCTGCCAGCCCCTGGCGCTGGCGCCCGCTGCCTTTGCCGGAAGCTCCGTTGCCGGAACCTCCGGCCAGTATGCCTCCCAGCAAATCTCCCAGGCCGCTGCCGCCGTTGGCCACCGTCTGTTTCTGTGCGGTGCGCCCCTTGAGTTTTTCATAGGCGGATTCGCGGTCGACCACTGTTTCGTAGTGTCCGGCCAGCACTGAGGCGCTGATAATGGCGCTACGCTCACTGGCGCTGAGCGGCCCGATGTGTGCTTCGGGCGGCACGACGAGGGCGCGCTCCACGATGGTGGGGCGGCCTTTCTCATCCAGCATCGACACCAGCGCTTCGCCCACGCCCAGCTCGGTGATGACCGCCGCCTCATCCAGTTGCGGATTGTCGCGCATGGTTTCGGCGGCGGCGCGCACGGCTTTCTGGTCGCGCGGAGAAAAAGCGCGCAGGGCGTGCTGCACGCGGTTGCCGAGCTGGGACAGCACCTTGTCCGGCACGTCTGCCGGGTTCTGCGTCACAAAGTAAACGCCTACCCCCTTGGAACGGATCAGGCGCACCACCTGTTCGATCTTGTCCAGCAGTGCGGCAGGCGCATCGTTGAACAGCAGGTGCGCCTCGTCGAAGAAAAACACCAGCTTGGGTTTTTCCAGGTCGCCTGCTTCCGGCAGGTTCTCGAACAGCTCGGCCAGCAGCCACAGCAGCAGGGTGGAGTACACCTTGGGTGACTGCATCAGTTTGTCGGCGGCGAGGATGTTTATTATCCCCAAACCGCGCCCGTCGGTCTGCATCAGGTCGTCGATATTCAGCATCGGTTCGCCGAAAAAATGCTCTGCTCCCTGCGCTTCCAGTTCGAGCAGGCCGCGCTGTATCGCGCCTATGCTGGCGCTGGAGACGTTGCCGTACGCGTTGGTGAAGTCGCGGGCGTTTTCCCCCACGTGCTGCACCATGGCACGCAGATCCTTGAAGTCGAGCAGCAGCAGGCCGCTGTCATCGGCGATCTTGAACACCAGCGTGAGCACGCCCTGCTGCACATCGTTGAGGTTGAGCATGCGCCCGATCAGCTGCGGCCCCATGTCGGACACGGTGGCGCGCACCGGGTGCCCCATTTCGCCGAACACATCCCAGAAGGTGACGGGGTAGGCACGATGCTCAAACCCTTCCAGCTTGAGCTGGGCCACGCGTGCCGCCACCTTGTCGTTGCCGCCACCGGGCTTGGCCAGGCCGGAAAGATCGCCCTTGATGTCGGATAGAAATACCGGCACGCCGATGCGGCTGAAAGATTCGGCCAGCGACTGCAGGGTGACGGTTTTGCCAGTACCGGTGGCGCCCGTGACCAGGCCGTGGCGGTTCGCCATGGCGGGGAGCAGGACGAGTTCTTGTTTGGCGTTCTTGGCAATCAGCAGCGGGGCAATCATGGGGCTCCTCGTTAACAGGGATACAACAATCTTGTGGATCTAGTTATTGAGCAGAGCGCCGAACACACGGCTCAGCAGCTTGCTGCCCTGTTCAACCGGGTTGGCGCGGATCGCTTTTTCTTCGTCTGCGATCATCAGGAACAGGCCGGCCAGTGCCTTTTGCGTCACGTAGTTCTCCAGGTTGGTCTGGCTTTCATCCACCAGCCCCAGCCTGCTGGCCTTGCCGGCAAACTCGTCATACTTTTGCACCAGCCCCACCTTGGCTGTGGCGCGCTGCACGATAGGCAGGAATTTTGCTGCCAGAGGTTGTGATGTCTTGCCGCGGAAATATTCGGTGGCCGAGGTGTCGCCGCCGCTGAGGATGCCCTTGGCATCCTGTACCGACATATCCTTCACCGCGTTGATCAGCAGCGCGCGAGCCTCAGGCACCGCCTCCTCGGCGGCACGGTTCATGGTGACCACCAGCTCATCCGAGTATTTTTCCATACCGAACCTGCGCAGCGTTCCATCCAGCTTTTGCAGCGAATCCGGCAAGGGAATCTTGACCCTGTCGTTGCCGAGAAAGCCGTCGGCTTTGCCCAGCTTGCTCACGGCGCTGCCGGCTCCCTTGCTCAATGCTTCTTTCAGCCCGGCGACGGCATCGCGGTTGGAAAGGCTGTTGATGTCCAAGGCCAGGGCATTGTGGCTGGCGAGAAACAGGAGTAGTGAAATGACAAGAGCGCGCATGTGGTTCCCCATGATTGTTTAGCGGTGTTGCTTGATTGGACTGGCGATGTAACGGCAGTGGCGAAGGGCGACATTTTCAATGACATTGGCCTGTTGCACAAGCAGACATTTAGCGCCGGCAAGTGGTTTAAAATCAGGGCAGGCAAAAACAGGTGATGAGCATGTTCGGGAATATGACGCTGCGGGTGGATATCGGGTTAAGCAGGCACTGGCGCCAGAGCTGGCGCGGCTTTTTGTGGCTGCTGCTGGTTTGCGGCCTGAACCCGGCGCTGGCGCGGGATGAAGCGCCGGGCACTGCGGTTGGCGGTGAACAGGGTTTGTTGTGGCAGGTTGTGGTGCCGGATTCAGGCAAAACCAGCTACCTGTTCGGCACCATACACTCGGAAGATGCGCGCGTGACCAAGCTGGCACCTGAAGTGCAGGCCGCGTTCGATCAGTCGCAGCGCTTTGTTATGGAAATGGTTCCAGACAGGGACGGCATGCTGGCCGCCAGCCGGGCCATGCTGCTGGAGCGGGGAGCGAGTCTGCGTGCCCTGGCCGGGCAGCGGCTGTTTGATAAGACAGCGCGAGTGCTGCTCGACCTGGGCGTGCCGGCACAAGCGGCAGACCGCATGAAGCCCTGGGCCGCCATGGTTGTCCTGAGCATGCCGCAATCGCGCACCGGGCAGGTGCTGGACACGCTGCTTTATAGCGCGGCAATCAGGGCCGGCAAGAGCACATCCGGGCTGGAGACGGCGCAGGAACAACTGGCGGTTTTCGATACCTTGCCGCAGGCAGAGCAACTCATGTTGCTGGAAGAGGCCGTGGCGCAATACCCGCAAATGGCAGATATGCTGGAGCAGCTGCATGTGGCGTACCTGGCGCGCGACTTGGCGGCATTGGCAAATATCAATGAAAAATACGGCATGGCTGGCGATGCCGAGCTGGCGCACAAGATCAACAGCGCCCTGATAGATCAGCGCAATCTGCGCATGGCGCAACGGGTAGATGTTTACCTGCGCCAGGGGGGCGTGTTTGTGGCAGTGGGTGCCTTGCATCTGCCGGGAGGGCAAGGCTTGCTGCAATTGCTGCGCCGTCGCGGTTACACTGTGACGTCAATTTACTAGGGAGTTCACAATTGGAAGCTTTATTAATATCCACCGGCGTGGTTGCATTGGCCGAAATCGGCGACAAGACGCAATTGCTGGCATTCATTCTGGCGGCACGCTTCAAGCGCCCCGTCCCCATTATCCTGGGGATACTGGCAGCAACACTGATCAATCACGGTCTCGCCGGCGCCCTGGGTGCGTGGATTACTTCTGTGGTTAATCCGCAAGTTATGCGCTGGGTAATCGGATTCTCTTTCATCGGTATGGCGATATGGACGCTCATTCCGGACAAGATTGAGGAAGAAGAAACCCAGCTCGCCCGGCAATGGGGTGTCTTCGGGGCGACGTTAATCACGTTTTTTCTGGCTGAAATGGGCGACAAGACGCAGATCGCAACCGTTGCATTGGCAGCCCATTACGGTGTGCCCGTGATGGTGGTGATCGGTACCACCCTGGGAATGCTGATTGCCGATGTGCCGGCAGTGTTTGTGGGCAACAAGTTTGCGGAAAAAATTCCCATGAAGCTGGTTCATTCGATAGCGGCAGGAATATTCGCCGTGATGGGCATTATCACGCTCATCACGGTTTGAAAACTCTTTGCCTGATAGCGGGCCTGAATGGGGCTGAGAATTAATGCAGCGCCATGTTGGTATTGCAGCTTTATAGAGCGGCATAAAAATGAAAAGGCGCGCTTAAGCGTGCCTTTTCATTTAATGAGGATCAACCCGAACCATGTTAAATGCGCATGTATGAGTTTTTCTGGCACGCGGGTAGCTGGAGAAAACAAAGGAACAACGCAGTAACCGGAGCAGCCATGATATTCGTAACGAGGCGTGCCGGATGGCGATAAACAGGTTCAGACTACAAGATTTTGGTGTATCCGCAGAGACAAGCCAGATGCTGTGAGACTGGCTGAGAAGGCATCATGAGGAGCGAAATATGAAAGCATGGTGGGGAAGGTTGCCCCTTAAATACAAACTGCAGATACCCATCCAGGTTTTTTTGCTGGCCATTCTTGTGATTGGCCAGCGCTGGGTGTTCAACCAGTTTGAAAGCCGGATGCAGGCGGAGTCGCAGCAAAAGGCGATTGTCGCGGCAGATGGGGTAATCAATGGGCTGAATATGTTGATGCTCAATGGCATCATCAGCCAACCCGAACAGCGCCAGCTCTTGATCAGGAAGATGGGTTCATCCGAACACATTGAGGAGCTGCGTGTTATCCGTGCCAAGCAGGTGCAGGATCAATTTGGCCCCGGCCTGCCGGAAGAACAGGCGCGGGACGATATGGATCGCGAGGCAATCAGCAGTGCCAGGCCGCAATTCAGGCTTATTGCGGAAGGCGATAAGCACGCAATTCGAGCGGTGGTGCCGTTTGTGGCCAGTAAGAATTTTCGTGGCACCAATTGCCTGCAATGCCATCAGGTTAAAGAGGGATCGGTGAATGGGGCGGCCAGCATCACCGTGGATTTGAGTGAGGGGTATGCGCTCATACACCAGACTAATTTTGTGTTGTGGGGCGCGCAGCTGGTCTTGCAACTGCTGCTATTTTTCGGGATTGGGTGGTTGATCGATTTTACAATTCGCCCGGCGTACAGGTTGCAGCAAGATATCATGAGAATGAGCACCGGGGACTTCACCGGGAATATCCAGTCTCATGGTGACGATGAGCTAGGCTCGATCGCCCAATCTGCAATTCTGTTGCACGATGAACTGGGGAAGTTGATCGGCAATGTAAAGTCTGCAGCCAAGCATCTTTCCGACACGGCGCAACGGGTGGCGATGGTTTCCAACATGACCAGCGAAGGTGTCAAAGCCCAAAAAGATGAAACGATGCAGGCCAGCGAATCGGTAAAAAATATTGTGAGCTCCCTGAATGAGTCCGTGGCGGGTTCCAAAAATGCCGTCTCCGTGGCCGAGACCATCACGGAGCAGGCCGGCATTGCAAAACAGGTCGTGCTGCAAACCATCGATACCATCCATACACTGGCTGCAGAAGTAAAGGCCGCGACCGAGGTGATCCAGACGCTGGAGAAAGACAGCAACGAGATCAGCAGCGTGACCCAGATCATTACCGACATTGCCAACAAGACCAACATGCTGGCACTCAATGCCGCCATTGAGGCGGCACGGGCCGGTGAGCAGGGGAGGGGGTTTGCGGTGGTGGCGGACGAGGTGCGCAAGCTCGCGCAACGCACCCAGGATGCCACACAGGAAATCCAGAAGAAAATCGAAGCCCTGCAGGAAGGGGTCAAGAATGCGACTTTGGTCATGACCAAAGGACGCAGCAAAGCGGATGACAGCGTAGCTCAGATCAACAGGACTAACGAATCCCTGGAGCACATTATCCAGTCCATCACCACGATCCACGAGGCGAATGAGAGCATAGCCAGTTCCGTTGAACGGCAGAGTTTGATCGCCACGAATATCAATGAGACCATTATCAACATCAGCAACGTTGCCGAACAAACTGCTTACAGTTCAAAAAATACCTCGGCCGAAATTGATAAAGTTTCGCTTGCAGCCATCAACTTGAACATGCTCGTTGAGAAATTCGTGGTGCCTGCGGATGCGGCAGCGGCAGGATCCGTTGCAACCTCGAACAGCGCTGCAGATGATGGCCTGTTCTAGATCCTGCTGCCGATAGCATATTGCCGGTTCAGGCAATCAATATGAGTGAACAAGACGATGACACATCCTGTTGTCGTCGTTTTTTTTTGCAGCTGGCAACGCGGCTGGGTGAGCAAGCGCCGCGCGAGTACGGCTTCTGTCCGGCGTTCATCGCCGAATTATGGCTAACTTGCATGGCCCGGCTGAATATTGCTGACTCCGGCCGCATTGGTATTTATTTCCAATCATTTATGTTATAAAAGCCGCGCGGTTGGCGGTTATCAGGAGCGACATCGATACGATTTTTTTTAGTATTCCCACGTTATGCACTAACAAAGGAGGAACAAAGATGAGTAATGAATCCCCGGGTTTTTTTCGGCAACTTCCCAGCGCATTGCCAGGTTTGGCGCTGATCATTATCACCATGGTGGTGATCCGCAACTGGATCGAACCGTGGATGGCTGTCACCAAGGTGTTCGGCATGCAGAAGCCGCTGACGGACGCTTTCCACCTCAACTACATCCTGATTGGCATCATTTTCGGGTTGCTCTACCGCAATGTCCTCTTCGGCGGCAGGATGCCGGAAATCTTCAGCAACGGATTCAAGCTGTCCCGTCTCATGATCAAGACCGGGATTATCATGCTGGGCTCGCTCTATACCTTCTCGGCCATCGTGCAGCTGGGCTCCATGGCGATTTTCCTGATAGGCGGTTTCGTGATCCTGACCATCATCATGGTGCTGTGGCTGGGCAAAGTGTTCGGCCTGGATCGCTCGATGACCGGCGTGTTGGCTAACGCACTGAGTATCTGCGGCGTCAGTGCCGCAGTGGCCACTTCGCCGGCGGTGGAAGCAAAGGCTAGCCATGTTGCCTACGCTATCGCCACCATCCTGGGGTTCGGCATTCTCACCATGTTCATCAGCCCTTTCATCGGCCACACCCTGGGTCTTACCGACCTGCAGTATGGCGCCTGGATCGGCACGGGCATACTCAACTCAGGCCAGGTGCTGGCAGCCGCCCTTGCCTTCAATCCCAATGTGGCTCCGGGTACCGCAGTGTCTGTGGCTGAGATATGGAACATCATGCGCGTCATCTCCATTCCTTTCGCCGTGTTTGCCGTAACCGTCTGGTACTGGGCCGGGAAGACCGAGATTGAAGGTGGCAAACAGAAAAGCCTGGGCACATTGCTGGTGGAAAAATTCCCGGTGTTTGTCATCGGCTTCATGGTCATGGTGCTCTTTACCAGCATGGGCGCCTTCGGCAGCGTCGGACTGAAGGGCGGTCTCCCCCCTTCCGAAACCATTAAAACGCTGCGCCTCGTGATGCAATGGATTTTCGGCTTTGGTCTGGTGGGCCTGGGGGGCTATATCGACTTCAAGGAACTGCGCCAGGCAGGCGGTGCGCCGCTCAAGCTGGGCCTGATCGTTGGTGTCACCAAGTACGTGCTGGCTTTGGTCGTGGTGTTGCTGATCAAAGACTCTCTGGTCTCTATTTAATCTCGAGGAGAATGATTATGGCTAATGAAGTGAAACCAGGCAGCGAGACCATCGGCGCCGCCGGTCCCAAGAGCAAGATGACGCTGTTCAAGGATGACCGTGCGGAGGATATCGGTGCCATCATCGTGACCGTTATCGTGGTCGCCATCATCGTGCTGCTGAAAATGAAATAGGCACGATAATGTTTGGCAATATCGTGGTGGCGGTGGATGGTTCGGAGGCCTCGCAAGAGGCAGTAGACCATGCCGTTAATATGGCCCGTCACAGCAAAGCTGCCCTGACGGGCATTTTTATTCTCGACTCCCAGTGGCCGGATTTTATCGGCAACGACTGGCAGTCATCCCAAGGTGCGCGACAGGGTTTCCTTGACCATATTCGACAGGAGCAAGAACAGCAGGCAGACGCTGCGCGCGCCCAATTCGAAAGCGCATCAAGCGGCCTGGAGCGTGCGCATTTTTGCGTGCATGCGGGCGACCCCACAGATGTTCTTGTCGAGCAGGCGAATTTGCCTGAGACTGGCCTCTTGATCACCAGCCGCCGGGTTTTTCAGGTAAGCGGGCGCCCCAGCCTGAAAGCACTCGGCACCACCCTGGCGCGCAAAGCTTTGCACCCGATCCTGCTGCTACCCTGACCCCATTGATGCGCCATCCTTTTCTGGTTCGCCACGCGAATATGCGCCTGCGCCGTAACTTGGTATTGCTTATAGCAACACCAGGTTATCGCGATGGATCAGCTCTGCTTCGTCCACATATCCGAGGATAGTTTCGATTTCATGGCTGGCGTGGCCGGCGATGCGGCGCGCTTCGCCGGCGTTGTAGTTGCAGAGGCCGCGCGCGATGTCGCGGCCGTTCTCGTCGAGGATGGCGACGACCGCGCCGCGCTGGAATTCGCCGATGACCTCGCTAACGCCTATCGGCAGCAGGCTCTTGCCATCATTGCGCAGGGCGCGCACGGCCCCCTCATCCAGCCTGATTTTGCCGCCGACCTGCAGGTGATCCGCCAGCCATTGCTTGCGCGCGTCCAGTGCCATCTGCTGTACGGTGAGCAGGGTGCCTATGCTCTCGCCCTGCATCAGGCGCGGCAGCACGTTGGCCTCGTGTCCCGAGGCGATGGCGGTGTGCGCGCCGCTGCGCGCCGCGCGTTTGGCGGCCAGTATCTTGGTGAGCATGCCGCCGCGCCCGATGGCGCTGCCAGCGCCGCCTGCCATGGCCTCGAGCGTGGTGTCTCCCGCCTGGGCCAGGCTGACCAGGGTGGCGCTGGCATCTTTGCGCGGATCGGCGGTGAAAAGGCCGGTCTGGTCGGTGAGGATGACGAGGACGTCAGCCTCGATCAGGTTGGCAACCAGCGCTCCCAGGGTGTCGTTGTCGCCGAACTTGATTTCGTCGGTAACCACCGTGTCATTTTCGTTGATGATGGGGATGACGCCCAGGGTCAGCAGGGTGCGCAGGGTGGAGCGCGCGTTCAGGTAGCGTTCGCGGTCGGCGAGGTCGGCATGCGTCAACAGCACCTGTGCGGTGCGCAGCTGGTGCGCGGAAAAGCAGCTTTCATACACCTGCACCAGGCCCATCTGGCCGACCGCAGCGGCCGCCTGCAGTTCATGTACCGCGCTGGGGCGGTGCTTCCACCCCAGGCGCTGCATGCCTTCCGCAATCGCGCCTGACGATACCAGCACCACTTCGCAGCCGCAGTCGCGCAGCACGGCGATTTGCTGCGCCCAGTTGCTGATGGCCTGGATATCCAGGCCTTCTCCCTGATTAGTGACGAGGCTGCTGCCTACTTTGACGACGATGCGCTTGGCTTGGGTTAGAACGGTTTGCATGGCGTATCCAAAAAATCAAAAGTTGTTTTGTCCTGGAAAAAACATTTAGCCACATAACCAGCGACTTGGTTATCGTTTTCTGATGGCCTAGTCGAATGGCTAAAGGTTGCATCAGAGATCGCAGAGAATAAACAATGGATGGGTCACTTTCGGTGCGTCGCCTAATGTATGAACAGCGAAAACCTCTGGGTGCCATACATTCTCTGTGCCCTCTGTGATCTGTGTGGCTTGAATTGAGTTTTTAGGTTTATTCCGCCAGATCAAAAAATGCGTCGCCTTCCGGTGCGGCTTTGGGTGCGGGCGCGGCTTCTAGTTCAGCGGCAGCTTTCTGCGCCGCGACTTCGTCCAGATATTCCATGATGGCATAGGTCAGTTCTTTGCAGCCTTCGCCGTTGATCGCCGAAATAATGAAGTAACGCGTGTTGTCGCCGAAAGCGCGCAGGAACTCGGCCACTTTGGCGTCGCGGTCTTCCAGCAGGTCGACCTTGTTCAATACCAGCCAGCGCGGCTTGTTGTACAGCGCCTCGTCGTATTTTCTCAGCTCGTTCAGGATCGCGTGCGCTTCATGCGCAGGATCTACTCCTTCGTACATCGGGGCAATGTCGACCAGGTGCAGCAGCAGGCTGGTGCGAGCAAGGTGACGCAAAAACTGGTGCCCCAGCCCCGCGCCTTCCGCTGCACCCTCGATCAGGCCGGGAATGTCGGCGATGACGAAGCTCTTTTCGGTGGACACGCGCACCACACCCAGATTGGGGTGCAGGGTGGTGAAGGGATAGTCGGCCACCTTGGGACGCGCCGCAGACACGGCGCGGATAAATGTGGATTTGCCCGCATTGGGCATGCCCAGGAGACCTACATCGGCGAGTACCTTCAGTTCCAGCTGCAGCTCGCGGCGTTCGCCTTCTTCGCCCGGCGTGCATTGGCGCGGCGTGCGGTTGGTGCTGGACTTGAAATGAAGATTGCCGAGGCCGCCCTTGCCGCCCTGGGCCAGCAGTGCCTTGTCGCCATCGTGCGCCAGATCGGCGATCTGCTCGCCGGTGTTGATGTCGGTAATCACCGTGCCCACCGGCATGCGCAGGATCACATCGTCCGCGCCCTTGCCATAGCAGTCGGCACCGCGGCCGGATTCGCCGTTCTTGGCGCGATGCATGCGCGCAAAGCGGTAATCCACCAGGGTGTTGATGTTGCGGTCGGCGACCGCGTAGACGCTGCCGCCCCAGCCGCCATCGCCACCATCAGGGCCGCCCTTGGCAATATATTTTTCGCGGCGAAAGCTGGCTGCGCCGTTGCCGCCGTCGCCCGCGATCACCTCGATTTTTGATTCGTCAATAAACTTCATTTGGGGATTTTATTCTATATGCCGATAAAAACAAAAAAGCCCTACCTTGCGATAGGGCTTGATTGGCTTTGTTGTTGTGCTTACGCTGCAACCACAAAGACTGTTCTGCGCCTTGCCGCACCCTTGATCGCAAACACGACCTTGCCGGTGATCTTGGCAAACAGCGTGTGATCCTTGCCCATGCCGACGTTGTCGCCCGCATGGAATTCAGTGCCGCGCTGACGCACGATGATGCTGCCGGCGCTAATCAGTTCGCCACCGTAGGCTTTTACGCCGAGTCGTTTTGAGTGTGAGTCGCGGCCGTTACTGGTACTGCCCCCGCCTTTTTTCGATGCCATGAGGTTACTCCTTCAGAATTTAAGCCGAAATGCCGTCGATGCGGATTTCAGTGAAGTTTTGACGATGACCCTGATGCTTCTGGTAGTGCTTACGACGACGCATCTTGAAGATCTTTACCTTGTCGTGACGGCCATTGGCCAGGATGGTCGCAGTGACGGTGGCGCCAGTCAGCATGGGCTTGCCGACGGATACCTTGTCGCCATTGCCTACCATCAGCACCTTGTCCAGAACGATCGCGCTGCCGACATCGCCGTCAATGCTTTCGATTTTCAGGGTCTCACCCTTGATTACACGATATTGCTTACCACCGGTCTTAATTACTGCGTACATAACAACCTCGCTTGAATGCGGTTTTACAGAGTCGCGCATTATACATAAACATAACCATCTGTCCAAATGGTTTTTTTGACCCTAGATCACTGATTAGGCCGCCCGTGTCATGTAGGAGCCTGACTTGTCGGGCGATCTCAACAGACATCGCGCAATAAATTGCGCTCCTACAACGATATTTCTTTCTTAACGACGCATGGAGTCGAAGAAGTCGGCGTTGTTCTTGGTGGCCTTGATCTTGTCGAGCAGGAACTCCATGGCTTCCAGTTCGTCCATGGGGTAGAGCAGTTTGCGCAGCACCCAGATCTTTTGCAGTACGTCCTGCTTGATCAGCAGTTCTTCCTTGCGCGTGCCGGAACGGTTGACGTTGATCGCCGGGTAGATGCGCTTCTCGGCCATGCGGCGGTCGAGGTGGATTTCCATGTTGCCGGTGCCCTTGAATTCCTCGTAGATCACGTCGTCCATGCGCGAGCCGGTATCCACCAGGGCGGTGGCGATGATGGTGAGCGATCCGCCTTCCTCGATGTTGCGCGCAGCACCAAAAAAGCGTTTCGGGCGTTGCAATGCATTGGCGTCCACACCGCCGGTCAGCACCTTGCCGGAGGACGGCACCACGGTGTTGTAGGCGCGCGCCAGGCGGGTGATCGAGTCCAGCAGGATCACCACGTCTTTTTTGTGTTCCACCAGGCGCTTGGCTTTTTCCAGCACCATTTCGGCGACCTGCACGTGGCGCGTGGCGGGCTCGTCAAAAGTGGAGGCGACCACCTCGCCGCGCACGGTACGCTGCATTTCTGTGACCTCCTCGGGGCGTTCATCGATCAGCAGCACGATCAGGTGCGCGTCAGGGCTGTTGGAGGAGATCGAATGGGCGATGTGCTGCAGCATCACGGTCTTGCCGGATTTGGGGGAAGCCACCAGCAGGCCGCGCTGGCCTTTGCCGATGGGCGCGATCATGTCGATGATGCGTCCGGTGATGTTTTCCTCGGCGCGGATGTCGCGTTCCAGCGTCATCTGTTTGGTCGGGAACAGCGGCGTCAGGTTTTCAAACAGGATCTTGTTCTTGGCGTTCTCCGGCGGCTCTGAGTTGACCTTGTCCACCTTCACCAGCGCTACGTAGCGCTCACCGTCCTTGGGTGTGCGTATCTCGCCCTCAATGGAGTCGCCGGTATGCAGGTTGAAGCGCCGCACCTGGCTGGGGCTGACATAGATGTCATCCGGGCTGGCCAGGTAGGAAGTGTCCGGCGAGCGCAGGAAGCCGAAGCCGTCAGGCAGCACTTCCAGCGTACCTTCACCGAATATGCTTTCACCTTTTTTCGCATGGCTTTTCAGCAGGGCGAAAATCAGGTCTTGCTTGCGCATGCGGTTGGCGTTTTCAATCTGGTTGGTCGTTGCGATTTCTACCAGTTCGGTGATGTGTTTTATTTTGAGGTCAGATAAATGCATATAGGTGGGATGGCGGGGCGGAGTATTAAGGGAATGTGTCTAGAAATTTTGCGGCTGGAAATTATTTGCTGGGAGGAAGCGTTGTGTGGGAAAGCCCCACGCCTGAACTGTCTTGATGGTCTTTATAGTTATGTGATTATTTACAGCGGGGACTTGCAGGACAGAGGCAGGCGCGAGATTAAACGGTTCAGATGTGGCTGTCAATAAAAGCCGTGAGTTGGGATTTTGACAGGGCGCCGACTTTGGTGGCTTCGATATTGCCGTTCTTGAACAGCATCAGTGTCGGGATGCCGCGTACGCCGTATTTGGCGGGGGTGGCCTGGTTTTCGTCGACGTTAACCTTGGCAACGTGGATGCGGCCGGCATACTCCTGGGAAATTTCATCCAGGATGGGGGCAATCATGCGGCAAGGGCCGCACCATTCAGCCCAGTAGTCAACCAGCACGGGTAGCGGCGATTGCAGAACTTCAGCGGTAAAGGTTGCATCGGTAACGTAACGGATATGTTCGCTCATAGTGGTCTCGCTTTATTTAATTTGGTTACTCTGTAACTTGCTTATTCAGGGAGTAAGGTAAATGTATTACGGGGTTTAGTGGGAGTGAACGGCTGAATGAAGGTTGCATCCTAACGAAAAACGGGCTGAATGTGAAGGGTTTGCGCGAGTCGTGCAAAGCGGCACCGGCAAATCTAGCCCGGGAGGCCGTCAGCGCGCGGTTTCAGGTAGGTCGGCAGGTAGAAAAAAAGCCATGGCAGGAAGCAGGCCAGCCAGGCAATGGCGGCGGTCAGATACAGCCCGGCACGCCATTCGCCAGGCAGAATCTCGCACAACACGCGCAGCAATACGGCTATCTGCAGCGCAACGAATAACAGCCGGGTCGAGCGTTGCGGGTTGATTGGCAGGCCGGAGTGGCCCAGGGTGACGCGTGTTGCCATACCCAGCAGAACGGTGGAGAAAAAACCGATGGTGAGTGCGTGCAAGGGGGCCAGTCCTAGCACAAAATGTGAGCTGCTCATCAGGGCCAGACTTTGCACGCAAAACAGCAGCGCGGCGATACCCAGCCAGGCCACGCCTATATGCAGTACCGCCACCATGGGAACGGCCAGGCTGCGCAGCAGGTTCCAGGCGTAAGCAAGGTAAAACGCAGCCAGTGCGAGAGGCGCATCGACCAGCCATAGCCACTGTGGCAAGCCGGAAAGTTGCAATACGCCATGCCCGGCAGAACTGGCCAGGATGACGGTCAGCGGCCAATCTGGCCTGTCGATGCGGCAACGCAGTGCTGCGCTGGCGGTGAAGAAAGGGATCATGCGGTGGCCGATGGTGAAAAACACCGGCAACAGGAACAGCCAGATGCCAGCCTGCGTTGCCGCATCCAGCCACAGCTGCTGCCCGCTCAGCAGCCATGCCAGATAGGACACGGCGCCGCACCAGCCCAAGGCCAGCGCTACCAGGGCGATGACGGGGTGGCGTCTGTCACGGCTCGGGGTGTGGAGTATCACGTGCAGCAGAGCATGCCAGGCGATTGCCCAGCCGCACAGGCTCAAGGAAACGCCCGCCGCAAGCAGATATGGGTGAGTGGATAGCCCCGTGTAAAAAGTGACTGCCCCCAGCAACATCAGTACGAAGGCGGGTACGTGACGGCGCGCGGGGATTTCCTTGGCTGCCATCCAGCGCGGAAAGGTGGTCATCAGGAAGCCGAACATGAAGAAAGGGAATATCCCGTAAATCATCAGGTAGCTGTGTACTGCATTGGGCGCAACAGACCATGCGATGGGGTTGCCGGTTGCGCCGCGCGTGGACAGATCGGCCAGCCACCACAGCATGGCGGCAACGGTTTGCAGCGTGCCGCCGAAAAACATCACGCGGTGCGGCGCGGCGCTAAAGATTTGCCAGCGGGTTTTACTTGCTGTGTTTGTCATGATTACACCTAATTCTAGAGGCGCCAGATGTAGAGAGTGGACCGGTGCAGATCGTCGAGTGTGAGCATATGCTGCGGCGGATGCTCGGGCACCGCAAAAGTGTTGCTGATAAACAGGGTGCCCGGGCGCATCTCGCGCCGGACCTTGTGCCACAGCTGTTCCATGGGTACCGGCGACAGGTAGGCGAACACCACGTCAAAGCGGGCCAGATCGCAGTCCCACATGCTGCCCCAGGCTACCGTGCAATTGCGATAACCTCCCAGCCGGATGCGCAGCCAGCTTGCCAGCCACGGCAGGGGCGCGGTTTCCACGCCGTAATAGCGGCCATCCTGGCGTATCGCCGCCAGATGCAGCAGCACTCCCCCCAAGCCGGAGCCGATATCCATAAAGCTGAAACTCCTGCCGGCCACCTCTGGCGGCAGCTGTGATTCGAGCGCCTGCCACACTTTCTTGCTGGACAGATACAGCGGCACCTGGCTGCGGTAGGTGCTCCAGTACACGGCAAGCATGGCGAGAAACGCCGCGAGAAAAAACTCCGGGGGAATGTTTGCTGCCAGCATCAGCACCAGGGCCGGCGCGAACAATAACTGAATCAGCAGCCACCAGCGCGCCAATCCGGCGAAATGGCTGAGCGTGGCGGCAATCACACCGCACAGCGTGGCGAATGCGAGCGGGGACAATGCCAGGCCGGTGCTATACAGGGTTGCGGCTGCGAGGGTGAGTGCGGCCAGCTGCAGCAACAGTGCGATAACTGCCGGGGGCAATTTCACAGAGGGCAGATCAGGCACGGTATTCTTCCACCCGGTAGAAAGCGCCAAACAGGAAGGTGGTGCCGATATGGGCCAGTACCTTGTCGTGCTGTGTGGCGCAGCCGCTCAGCTGGGCGCTGAGATCGCTATGCCAAAAATCATGCAGGAACGGTTCCAGGCGTTCCAGTACCCAACGCCATGGCGCCAGATGCAGGAGGTGCCCGCCGCGATTCATGGCGTATTCCACAATAATCAGGCGGCCTCCCGGCTTGAGGACGCGCAAGGTTTCGCCGAGTGCATGTTGTCTGGCCTCGGCCGGAAGCTCGTGCAGCAGGAAGAAAATGACCACGCTATCGAAACTGTTTGTGGTATAGCTCAGGGATTCCGCATTCATCCGTGCCATTAATGCAGTGCGCTGTCTTCTTGCCAGACTTTGCTGCGCCACGCGCAATTGGATCAGTGCCACGTCGTTGAGATGCAGTTCGCCGGTGAATTGGGCAAGAGTCGGAGTGAGCTCCCCGTAAGCGCAGGTCAGCTGCAGCATGCGCCCGCAGTCTGCGCTGGCCAGGCGGGCGGTAAGGGCGTCGAGGATGCGCCGGTATTGCCCGAACAGGATCAGATTGATGATGGTGTGATGGCTGAAGAACCAGACACCGAACGGCGCCAGATAAGCCCACCAGTAATGGCGTGCGAGGTATTCCGGATTGCCATCAAGATAACGTTGCCAACGCTTGCCCATGACTATGCCTGGCGCTGCAACCCGCCTTCGACTTCCTGGCGCCTGGCTTTGCCGGCCAGCCGTTCCACCAGCGTGAGCGCAAAATCCATTGCGGTACCCGGCCCGCGCGAAGTGATGAGCTTGCCGTCTTCCACCACCGAGGCCGTTTGCTGACGCACCTTGGCAAACGCATCGAGCGAGCCGGGGAAGCAGGTGGCGTGCTTGCCGTCAAGTACGCCTGCGGCAGCCAAAACAGCGGGTGCGGCGCAGATGGCGGCGACATATTTGTCCTGTTGTGCCATGAGCTGCAGCAGGGCAATGATGCGTGCATCTGCCTTGAGATGATTGGTGCCGGGCTGCCCGCCGGGCAGCACGATCATGTCGAATTTTTGTTTGAGTGCCGCATCCAGCGTGGTATCGGGAATAAGCATCGTGCCGCGGCTGGCACGCACCGGATGCGCATCCAGTCCGGCGCAGGTCACATCGATACCCGCACGCCGCAGGATGTCGATGACCGTGACGGCTTCTATCTCTTCACAACCCTGTGCCAGAGGAACGAGGACTTTGGGCATGTTTTTACTCCTGTAAATTGTGGTTGCCTCTAAAAAACAGATTTGCGCTCATCCGCTTTGCGACTTGACTGCTGGTAACACTTTACCCCAATGGGGGGCAGTTTTGGAATGCATTGCGAGCGGCCAAAATATTTTTCAAGCCGTCGTTTGCCTTTTATTAAATAAGTTTGTCGGCGCAATTTTGCAGGATGCCTGTAATTTGGGCTAATTTGACTTCACCGTGCGAGCTCTGCCACTTGACGCCTTGCCGGAATATTTTTCAACATGATTGACGGCCCAAGGCCGCAATGGAATTGCGCATCGCGTTCCCTGTAAGCCACTGTTCAAATCCGATACGATCACCGATAATTATTGCAGCAACTTCATTCCGGTCGTTGCGGACGCTCGCTCGGCGCAGCCGGCGAATGCGGCGTAACTGATTGAAGCTGAATGCAACTATCCCATACAGGAATATGCCTGTATCTGATTTCCGTATTAATTGAGGAGATGTAAATGTCAGAGGTGAAGAAGGTTAAATTGACACCCAATGAAATTCGCAGCGCGAAGAATGCAGCAGCAGCCGAAAAAATTTTAACCCTCGCCAATAAATTGATGCTCGCAGCCGATCAGGCAGAGACAGAAGCCAAGCTGGCGCTGGAAGCCAAGCAGATCATCGCGGCACAGAAAGAGGATGCTGCAAACAAGGCACGAGCAGCGTTTAAGGCTGCTGTTGAAAAGAAAGCGCTGGCCGAACAGGAAATGCTCACAGCAAAGGACGCGGGTGAAAAGGCACGTGCGGATGCTGAGGCGACCAGGGTCGCTAAAATCCTGGCCGCAGAGGAGGCTGCAGCTGCCAAAAAATTGGCATTAGAACTGGCAAGGCAGCGTGCGCAAGAAGTGGCTGCAGCCAAATTTGCCCAGGCTGAAGCCAGGAAGAAAGCTGTAGAAGAAGCTGCAGCCCTGAAGAAAGCAGAAGCAGAAGCCAGGAAGCTTGCCGCGCAACAAGCGGTTGCAGCCAGAAAAGCCGAGCTAGAGGCAAGGGCCAAGGCTGCAGCAGAAGCAGCAGCGCTGAAGAGGTCTCAAGCAGAGGCCCAAAAGAAAGCCGCTGAAGAAGCTGCCGCAGTGAGAAAAGCACAAGCAGAGGCGCGCAAGTTAGCCGCGCAGCAAGCGGCTGCCGCCAGGAAAGCCGAGGCGGAAACAAGAAAGCAGGCAGCAGCAGAAGCAGCAGCGCTGCAGAGGTCTCAAGCAGAGGCCCAAAAGAAAGCCGCCGAAGAAGCTGCCGCATTAAAAAAAGCTGAAGCCGAAGCGCGCAGAGTGGCCGCACAGCAGGCCGCCGCTGCAAAAAAGGCAGAAGCTGAAGCCAGGAGGCAAGCTGCAGAAGAAGCCGCTGTTGTAAAAAAAGCAGAAGCAGAAGCACGCAGGATGGCAGCGCAACAAGCCGCCGCCGAGAAGAAAGCAGAAGCAGAAGCCAGGAAGCAGGCTGCTCTGGAAGCTGCGATAATCAAGAAAGCGGAAGACGAAGCTAAAAAGATTGCAGCACAACAAGCCGCAGCAGCAAGCAGGCTGGCTGCAGAACAGGCCAGGTTGGCAGCGCAGGAACTGGCGGCGGCCAGGAAAGCTGAAGCTGAAACACGCAAAGCGGCAGCTGCTCAGGCGAAGCTGATTGCGCAGGAACAAGCTGCAGCCCGCAAAGCTGCGGCAGCGCTTAAAAAAGCAGAGGCAGCCGCCAAGAAAGCCGCATTGGCCCCACCTGATCCAGTTTGGCCTTTCCCCGCCTAGAAAATCAAGGTTGGCGACTGCGGCTGGTTAAGATTCAAGCGCTGGCGGATAGAGCGTGAGCCCGCTAAATCTGATGATCAACCAGCTTGCCATCCGCCATGCGCAGCCTTTTGGACAGCGCTACCGCCACGGCGCGGATTACCTTGGCTGCGGTTCTGGGGGCTTCGAGCAGCATCTTGTCCAGCGACTCTTTCGATAGGGTCAGCAGTATGCAATCGCTTGCGGCCACACAGGTGGCAGAGCGGCGCTCGCCATCCAGCACGGCCATTTCGCCGAAGGTGCGCCCCTTGGCAAGAGTGGCAAGGGCGACATTTTCACCATCCTGATTGGCCTTCAGCACGGCAACCTTGCCCGTATTGAGGATGCACATGAACATGCCTATATCCCCTTCCGCGAAGATAACACCGTCATTTTCAATCTTGCTGATGCTGAAATAGCGTGCTGCCGACGAAATCTCTGCGGGAGGAAAATCGCGAAACAGTTCGCTGTCCATCAGCATGTCGCCAATTTCATCCAGTAGTGAAGATTTTTCTAGCATGGTGTCAGGACCGAATAGATAACAAGTTGTATTTTAACCTCAGAAACTGCCGGCAAGACGCAAGCCAACCCAATCCGCTCCCGCTGCCGGGAGGAGTACCATCTTGCCTGCGCGCTGCGGTGTATTGTAGGCAACCACGCTGTGTCCGACCAGGGTGCCTATCATGGCACCCGCCACGATGTCGGATGCGTAGTGTCCACCGTGGTAGCTGCGCGCCAAACCCACCAATCCGGCTATGCCAAAGGTGGAGTACTGGACCCAGGTTTCATCCTCGTAGTGCGCAGAGATGACGGAGGCAAGGGCAAACGCCTCGGTGGTATGGCCGGAAGGAAACGAAGCAGCACCGCTGAAGGGGGTGAAAGTAAAGTTAGCGTCATTGCCGCCGTTGTCGTTGGGCCTGCTGCGCCCGGTCGCGAATTTGATGGCCGGAGTGACCAGGCCGCTGGCGATGAAGCTGGCGCTAAGGCCGTCCTGAGCTACCGCAATGGCCTTGTTGTCATCAGCCAGTGTGCCTGCCAGATAAAACCCGCCCAGCACTCCCCATGCGTACTCCGAGCCAAAGCGCTCTATATCGTTCATAAAGACGTTGTCTGGATTGTTGCGCCGGCGCATTTCGTCGCGTAGCGGGCCGTCGACCACAATAGCCGTGCCCACCACGGCCAGGCTGGCCCAGCCCAGATTTTGCCATTCCTGTTTTTGCCAGCGTGACGGGGCAGTGATCACGTGTTGCACATCGTCCACAAACAGCTCGGGGTAGGAAGGGGGCGGGTAGTCGGCTGCGCATGCAGCGCCGCTTGGCGCGGCGCCCAGAAAACAGACGAGCAGGCATGAAGCAATGTTCAATCTCACCATAACACTTGCTGCATGAAGGGAGTGTTAATCGCGGAAATTCTGGTATTGCAACGGGAAATCGGTGATGGTTTTCTTGACGAAGGCGATAGCATCCTGCAGGTCGTCGCGGTTCTTGCCGGTGACGCGCACGGTGTCGCCCTGGATGCTGGCCTGCACCTTGAGTTTGCTGTCCTTGATGTGCTTGACGATCTTCTTCGCCAGCTCGATCTCGATGCCGGTCTTCACTTCGCAACCGCGCTTGACCTTGTTGCCGCTGACCTTCTCGGTCTTGTCGCTGATCTCCAGGCACTTGATGTCCACTCCGCGCTTGGTCAGTTTTGCATTCAAAATATCCTGCACCTGATCCAGCTGGAACTCGTTGTCTGCCCACACCGTCAGCTTGAGCTCGGCCTGTTCCACGCGCGCGTCCGAACCCTTGAAGTCGAAGCGCGTGCTGACTTCCTTGTTGGTTTGCTCGATGGCATTTTTGACTTCGGTCTTGTCTACTTCAGAAACAATATCGAATGATGGCATAACGAATTTCCCTTCTGTTCTATTGTGGCTCCGGCTAACCTTCAGGTTGGTCGGAGCCATAACGAGTTACGGCGTAGACTTTCCTTCAGGTTAGTCGGAGCCAAAGCTGCAAACGTAATCGACGGTGTCTTTCGCGTGTATTTCGAAGCTGCTGTTGGCAGCCACGCTGAACTGCGTGCCGGCTGGGTAGGTCTTGAATGCGTGCTCTCCGGCGATCTTCACGTCGCAGCTGCCGCTGGTGATCTCCATGATTTCGGGTACGCCCACGTTGAAGGTGAGCTGGCTGCCCGGCATGATCACGCCCACGGTCTTGCGCGTGCCATCGGGGAACAGCACGGAGTGCGACACGCACTTGCCGTCAAAGAATACGTTGGATTTTTTTACGACGCTGATGTTTTCAAATTTGTCTGACATGATATTTCCTGATTAAGATTCGTTGGCCTTTTCGCCCTTGTGATAAGTGGTGTAGATATACACCGGTATGCCCAGATCGCCCAAGTGCTTCTCGATCAGCGGTTTGACATCATTCCAGTCCAGACCGCCCACGCCGCAGGCCAGGCGCGGCAACGCCAGGCTGCCGATTTTTTCGTGTTGCACCAGCGCGCGCAGGGCATGCAGCGCGTGGTTGATATGGGTCAGGCTGGCCGCCCCCGGTTTGCTGCCGGGGTTATAAGCGGCTTCACGGGTCAGCAGGTTGATGATGCGCACACCATCCGCGCTGGCCCAGGTCCACAACTCGCCGGGCTTGGGATGGCGGGTCTGGCAGAAATGGCGAAAATCCTTGTACAACGCGGGCATTCTTTCGCGCAGGGAAAGCGCCAGGCCGGTATGGAAATCATCATTGGGGGCAACGCTGTGCGCAATGGCACGGGCGCCGCTCAGCAGAATGTCCCCGGTGACTTCGCTAATCATGGCGTGTATCCCCTGGTGTTTACTTGCGCCCGTGCAACTTGGCGGCGATGCGCATGCGCAGGGCGTTGAGCTTGATAAAGCCGGCGGCATCTTTCTGGTCGTAGGCCCCCTTGTCGTCCTCGAAGGTGGCGATGGTCGGGTCGAACAGCG
>JANYJE010000025.1 GCA_025408405.1 Nitrosomonadales bacterium
GCTGTCGTTGACGCCGGAGCAGATCAAGGCGGCCCCGTCCCTGTCGGCATCGCTGGACACGCGTTACATACTGGGTCTGGGCACGGTGGATGAGCGCATGCTGATCCTGGTAGATATCGAGAAGTTGATGAGCAGCAATGATATGGCGCTGGTGGACGAAGTAACGGCCTGAGCAAAAAGCCAACTATAGGGAGTAGAAGTTATGCGCAACAATTTACCGGTAACCAACAACGAATACGTGCTGACAGACATCGATTCCATCGTGTCGAAAACCGACCTGAAGGGTGTCATCACCTACATCAACGAGGACTTCAAGCGCATCAGCGGCTTCAGCGAAGCGGAGCTGCTCGGCCAGCCGCAAAACATCGTGCGCCATCCGGATATGCCAGTGGAGGCGTTCGCCGATTTCTGGGCCACGCTGAAGGCGGGCAGGCCGTGGGTGGGGCTGGTAAAAAATCGCTGCAAGAACGGCGACTGCTACTGGGTAAAGGCCAACGCCACTTCTATCTACGAAGGCGGGCATCTGGTCGGCTACCTGTCGGTGCGCGGCAAGCCCCAGCGTTCCGAGGTTGAGGCGGCAGACCATGCGTATCAGCTGTTCCGCGACGGGCGTGCCGGCAATCTGAAAATCCAGGATGGAAAAGTGGTTAAATCCAGCTTCCTGACGAAACTCAACCTGTTCAAGAATCTGAGCGTCAAGACGCGGCTGATATTTATCCTCACCCTGTTGTCGGCACTGTTGCTGGGGGTGGGTGTGTTCGGGTTGGTCGCGCTGGGCCAGAGCAATGCAGGCCTGCGCAGCGTGTATGAAGACCGCACCGTGGCCCTGGGGCAACTGGATACTGTCGTCCGCGCCCTGTTGCGCAACCGCATTGCGGTGACCAATGCACTGGCTTTCCCCAGCGATGAAAATATCAAGCGCCAGGTGGAGAAGGTGGCGGAGAACAAGGCGATTATCGACAAGACCTGGGATGCCTATATAGCAACCTATCTCACGCCGGAAGAGAAAGTGCTGGCCGACAAGTTTCTCGTAGTCAGAACTGAGTTCGTCAAAGAGGGCTTACAGCCTGCCGCAGCAGCGCTGCATAACCATGACCTGGGCGAGGCGAGAAAAATCGTCGAGAACAAGTTCGTGCCCTTGTACAAGCCGGTAGCAGAAGCTGCGGATGCGCTGATTCAGCTGCAGCTCGACGAAGCCAAGAATCTGTACGATCAGTCGCAAAAGCGCTATGCAACGACCCGCAATCTGGATATTGCCGCGATTTCCACCGGTGTGTTGCTGGCGCTGACGTTTGGCCTCCTGCTGATTCGCGCCATCGTGGCACCGCTGCAGCGTGCCGTCGGCTATTTTGGCAAGATAGGCGAGGGCAAGTACGATAACAAGATCGAAATCGACACGCATGACGAAATCGGCCGCGTGCTGGACTCACTGCAATCCATGCAGATCAAGCTCGGGTTTGACGTGAACGAGACCAGGCGCGTGGCGAACGAGGCGCTGCGCATCCAGATCGCTTTGGATAACGTCTCCACAAGTGTGATGATCGCCGACAACGACCGCAATATCATTTATCTGAATCAATCCGCCGATGAGCTGTTCAAGGTTGCTGAAAATGACATGCAGAAAGACTTGCCCAATTTCAACCGGGCGACCCTGAAAGGCACGAATATCGACACCTTCCACAAAAATCCGGCGCACCAGAAGCAGTTGCTGTCGACATTTACCAGCACCTGGAGCACCGAAATCGTTGTGGGCGGGCGTACCTTCGCCCTGGCTGCCAGTCCTGTGGTCAATAAACTGGGACAACGCCTGGGGTCGGTGCTTGAATGGAAAGACCGCACGCTGGAAGTGGCCGCGGAAAAGGAAGTGGCTTCCATCGTAGAAGGTGCGGTAATGGGCGATTTCAGCCGCCGTATGGACATGACCGGCAAAACCGGATTCTTCAAACAGCTGGGCGACGGCATGAACCAGTTGACCGAAACCAGCCAGACCGGCCTGAACGAAGTCGTGCGCGTGCTGGGTGCGTTGGCCAAGGGTGACCTGACCGAGACCATCAGCAACGAATACCACGGCACTTTCGGCCAGCTCAAGGACGACTCCAATGCCACGGTCGAACAGCTGACCGAGGTAATCAGCCGCATCAAGGAAGCCACCGACACCATCAACACCGCGTCGAAAGAAATTGCCAGCGGCAACACCGATCTGTCGCAGCGCACCGAAGAGCAGGCTTCCAGCCTGGAAGAGACTGCGGCCAGCATGGAACAGCTGACCTCGACTGTGAAACAGAACGCCGAGAATGCTAAACAGGCCAACCAGCTTGCAGCCGGTGCGTCGGATATCGCCATCAAGGGTGGCGAAGTGGTGGGGCAGGTGGTACACACCATGTCGTCCATCAGCGAGAGCTCGAAGAAAATCGTGGACATCATCAGCGTGATCGACGGCATCGCCTTCCAGACCAACATCCTGGCGCTGAACGCCGCCGTGGAAGCGGCGCGTGCGGGCGAGCAGGGACGCGGCTTTGCCGTGGTGGCGTCCGAGGTGCGCAACCTGGCGCAGCGCTCGGCTGCCGCCGCCAAGGAAATCAAGATCCTGATCAGCGATTCGGTAAGCAAGGTGCAGGTGGGTACCGATCTGGTGGACAAGGCCGGCAAGACCATGGATGAGGTGGTGGGTTCGGTCAAGCGCGTGACCGACATCATGGCCGAAATCAGCGCCGCTTCGGCCGAGCAAAGTGCCGGCATCGAGCAGGTGAACCAGGCCATCACCCAGATGGACGATGTGACGCAGCAGAACGCGGCGCTGGTGGAGCAAGCTGCGGCTGCGGCGGAATCGCTGGAAGAGCAGGCGCAGGAACTGGCCAAGCTGGTGAGCACCTTCCGTTTGGGCAGCACTGCTTCTGTCAGCCAGCGCGGCTTGCCTGCGCCAGGCAAACCGGTGCATCATGCACCAGTAGCGGCGGCTGCACGTAAAGCGGCTCCCCGCAAGACGGCGCTGCCTGCAAAGGCAGCCAAGGGTGCCGAGAGCGAGTGGGAAGAATTTTAAGGGCAAGAGTCAAGTTGTATTTGTAGGAGCGCAGATATTCTGCGCGATAAATTGGTAGAGCAATCGCCCGGTAAACCGGGCTCCTACACAGTGAAATTCTGCAGCTACAGTAAGTTTGATGTCGAATCATCGGGACAGAGAGTTTAAACATGTCGGACGAGAAGGTGGTAAAAGAAGGGCGCGAGTTTCATTTCACGAAAAACGATTTTTCTCGTGTATGCAAACTGATCTACGATCACGCCGGCATTGCGCTGAGCGAGTCCAAGCAGGAGCTGGTGTACAGCCGTTTGTCGCGGCGTCTGCGCACTACCGGTATCCAGACTTTCGGGGAATATCTGCAGCTGCTGGAAAGCAATGACGCAGCGGAATGGGAGGCATTCACCAATTCGCTGACCACCAACCTCACCTCATTCTTTCGCGAGCAGCATCACTTTCCATTGCTGGCGCAACAGGTGCGCGCGCTGCGCGGCAAGCATCCGATCGTGTTGTGGTGTTCGGCCGCGTCTACCGGGGAAGAGCCTTATTCCATGGCGATGACGGTGCTGGATGCGTTGGGACGGGATGCCGCTCAGGTAAGCATCGTGGCCACCGATCTCGACACGAATGTGCTGGCCACGGCGCGCGCCGGGGTGTATCCAGAGGAACGTATCGCCAAGCTGCCGCCGGATCTGGTGAAACGCTATTTCCAGCGCGGCACCGGCTCCCGGGCCGGCATGGTGCGGGTGGTGCAGGAGGTGCGCGACATGATTACCTTTCGCCAGCTGAATCTGCTGCATGACGACTGGTCGGTGCGCGCACCGGTGGATGCAATCTTCTGCCGCAATGTGATGATTTACTTTGACAAGGCTACACAGCTGGCCATACTGAAAAAATTCGTGCCCTTGTTGCGCAGCGATGGCTTGTTGTATGCCGGGCATTCGGAGAGTTTTCATCATGCCGACGAATATTTCAAACTGCGCAGCAAGACGGTGTATGAGCTGTCGCCCAAAGCCCGCGCGCAATGCGCTGCAGATGAGGCTCGGCAACGCCGCTGAGGATTGATGGCCGCAAAAAATGTGTCGCGAATTAAATAAAGACAAATAGACACTGCATGGATAGAAATTGCGAAGAAGTACTGTCGCCCAATATTTATTTCGACCGCGATTTCGAGATCGATGCGGCCAAAATTCTGCCGGGCGAATATTATGTCACCGCACGCGACATGGTGCTGGTGACGGTGCTGGGATCGTGTGTGTCTGCCTGTATTCGCGACCGTGTCAGCGGTATCGGCGGCATGAATCATTTCATGCTGCCGGAAAGCGGACAGGATCAAATGAGTCCGGTCAGTGTTCCCGCGCGTTACGGCAGCTATGCGATGGAGCTGATGATCAACCAGCTGCTGAAAATGGGCGCGCGCAGGAATAATCTGGAAGCCAAGGTGTTTGGCGGTGGCAGCGTGCTGAGCAGCATTACGAGCTCTAATGTGGGAGGCCTCAATGCCGAGTTCGCCCTCGGCTATTTGCGCACCGAGGGTATTGCCGTAGCCGGCCAGGATCTGCTGGATGTGTATCCGCGCAAGGTTTACTTTTTCCCCCATACCGGGCGCGTGCTGGTGAAAAAACTGCGTAAAATGCATAATGAAACCATAGTCGAGCGCGAACAGGCTTACCGCTCGCGTCTGCAGACAGCAGATATACAGGGTGACGTGGAGTTGTTCTAGTCCTTATGCTGTCCAGCCAATTTTTTAACGATCTTTATTCATGACATCAAACGCAGAGCCAAAAAGAAAAATCAAGGTGCTGATCATTGACGATTCAGCCCTGATACGCAGCATCCTCAAGGAGGTGATCAACAGCTTCCCCGACATGGAGGCTGTGGGGGCGGCATCCAATCCTTTGCAGGCGCGGGAAATGATCAAGACATTCAACCCGGACGTGTTGACGCTGGATGTGGAAATGCCGGAAATGGACGGGCTGACTTTCCTGGAAAAACTGATGCGCCTGCGCCCGATGCCGGTGTTGATGATTTCCAGCCTGACCGAGAAAGGCTCGGACGCGGCGCTGCGTGCGCTGGAACTGGGGGCGGTGGATTTCCTGCCCAAACCCAAGCTGGGCATTTCCGATGGCCTGCGTGGCTACGCAGAGGAGATCGCGGAAAAAATCCGCGTCGCCAATTCAACGCGCCTGCCACAGCGCATTGCACCCACCAAAACATCAGACGCGCCCTTGCCGGCCCTGGGAAATCGCATTGCCAGCACCGAAAAAATCATTATCGTCGGCGCTTCCACCGGAGGTACCGAGGCGATCAAGGAGTTCCTGATTCGTATGCCGGCGGATTCACCCGGTATATTGATTGCGCAGCACATGCCGGAAGCCTTTACCAAATCCTTTGCCGCGCGCCTGGACGGCCTATGCAAGATCAGCGTGAAGGAAGCGGCGGGGAATGAACGTGTCCTGCCGGGACATGCCTTTATCGCGCCTGGACATTCGCATATGCTGCTCAAGCGCAGCGGCGCAAATTACATGACCGAATTAAGCCAGGCGCCCCCGGTGAACCATCATCGCCCATCGGTCGAGGTATTGTTCCGTTCCGCCGCGCAGAATGCGGGCAAAAACGTGATCGGCGTGATGCTGACCGGGATGGGGAAAGATGGTGCTGTCGGCATGCTTGAGATGCGTCAGGCAGGGGCTTACAATTTCGCCCAGAACGAGGAAACCTGTGTCGTGTTTGGCATGCCGAAGGAGGCAATTGCGGTAGGGGCGGTGGATGAGATCGTGCCCATACAGGAAATGGCGCAACGCGTGCTGCTCAGGCTGGCCCAGAGCGGTGCGCGCAACATAAGAGTGTAACTCAGGGAGTGAAAATGCAAATCAATGTCAATACTGCTGGCAATACCACCACCATCCATTTGAATGGACGTTTCAATTTTGATTCGCATCGGGAATTCAGGGGGGCTTACGATCCGTATTTGAGCAATGCTGCGGTGGCAAACCTGGAGGTTGACCTTTCCCAGGTGGAGTATCTGGATAGCTCGGCGCTGGGGATGCTGTTGATGCTGCGTGAGCGCGCACAGGCGGCAAACAAGAAGCTGATGCTGTGCAGGCCCAGTGCCAGTGTGGCGCAGATTCTCGATATCGCTAATTTCTCCAAGCTGTTTGAGATCAAGTCGTAACACCGTTCCCGAGCGTACAGTGCCTGAGCATAGAGCGACAGTGGGAATCCGCATACTGGTGGTGGACGACGAGCCGTTCAATCAGGCTCTGCTGGAAGATATGCTGAGCGATATGGGGCATACGGTCATTCTCGCTTCCAGCGGCGAGGAAGGGCTGGTGAAATTCCGCGAGCAGCATCCCGATATGGTATTGATGGATGTGATGATGCCGGGCATGAGCGGTTTTGACACGGTGCGCGCGATGCGCCGCTCGACGGATATGTGGGTGCCCATCATTTATGTCACTGCACTGAATGAAGTCGACAATATGGTGGAAGGCATCGACTCGGGCGGCGATGACTATCTGCTCAAGCCGCTGAATATTGACTTGCTGCGCGCCAAGATCAATTCTCTTTATGAACATCAGCAGCTGGAAAAAAAGCTTTCCGAGCACAATCGTGAACTGCTTGATTACCGCGCGCGCGCGGTGGATGAGAGCCACATCGCGCAGGAGTTCATTCGTAAAGTCACGGCGCTGGATACAGCCAGCGATCCCGATGTGCAGTTTCACCTGCATCCCGCAGAGCATTACAGTGGCGACCTGATCGCTTTCGGGCGCACGCCCTCCGGGCAGTTGCATTTCATGCTGGCAGACAGCACCGGGCATGGATTGGCAGCCGCGCTGAATGTGATGCCGATCCTGCAGCCTTTCTATGCCATGACGGCCAAGGGATTCAGTGTCGGCAAGATTGCTGCCGAGATTAACCGCACCCTGAAAAATTACTTGCCTCAGCATCGTTTTGTCGCGGCGATTATTGCGGCGGTGGATAGCGAGAGCCGCATGGTGCAGGTCTGGAATGGCGGCCTGCCACCGGCGGTGCTGCTTGACCAGAGCGGGGTGCCGGTGCATGAGTTTGACTCGCGCCATTTGCCTTTGGGTATTCTGGGGCAGCAGGAGTTTGACGCCAACGTTGAACAGTTATGCTATGGCAATAATGACTGCCAGCTGTTTCTCTGCTCCGATGGTGCCGTGGATGCGGTGGCGCCGGCTGCGGACATGAGGCGCGGCATGCAGACTTTGCTGGGTGCCGCACAGCATGAAAATGAGGGGGTGCGCCTGGCGCAGATTATGCGGGTGCTCGACCAGCATTTGCAGGGGCGTGCGGCGCTGGATGATATTGCCCTGATGATGGTGACGTGCCCGGGCGAGTCTCAGAATGCCGCGGATACCCTGATGTCGAAGACGCTGGCCAGCGGAGTGGAGGCGATGCAGCAGCAGCGCGCGGTGATGGCGCCGCTGCTGCAGGCGGAAGAGCTGGATTGGCAGGTGGAGCTGAAGCTGGCTGCGGCGCAATTGCGCAAGGCAGACGTGATCCCGGTGCTGCTGCTGATTGTGAATAATCTGGAAACGCAGAACTCGAAATTGTCTGCCAGCCTGTTTGTGGCGGTGTCAGAGCTGTTCAACAATGCCCTGGATCACGGTGTGCTGGGGCTGGATTCTGCGTTAAAGCAGGATCCGGCAGGAATGGAGCTGTATTTTGAGGAACGGGAAAGCCGCCTGAAAAATCTGGCTGGGGGGGAAATAAACATACGCCTGGAGAAATTCGCCGCGGCCAATAATGCCTTTCTGAAAGTCACCTTCAGGGATAGCGGCGAGGGCTTCGATTACGCCAGCCGCGTTCAGGCTGTCAGCGATACCGGCACGGACAGCGTGCAGCGTCATGGGCGCGGCATTTCCCTGATGCAGAACCTGTGCTACTCGCTGCGCTTTATGGGCAAGGGTAATGAGGTGGAAGCCATTTTGCTGTTGTAGGTTCCTATAGTCATGACTGCCTGATTGCGGGCTTTAGCATGGAATAAAGCCCGATTCCCCATCCTGTTTGTCGCATTGCTTTGCCTGGCAATGCCGATAATGCCATGACCAATGGAGTAATTAGTCATGGCTGAAGACAGCGATCTAGAAAAAACAGAACAACCCTCACTACGACGGCTGGAACAGGCACGCGAAGAGGGCCAGGTTGCGCGTTCGCGCGAGCTGACTACCTATGTCGGATTGATGGCCGGTGGCGCGGGGTTGTGGTTGATGGGTTCGTCATTGTCGCAGCAGCTGATCAAGTTGGTGCGCGACAGCTTGACGCTGGATACCGAGCTGGCTTTCAACAGCGAGCTGTTGCTGCCGCGCTTGCATACCCTGTCGCAGGAAACGCTGCTGGCCTTTGCCCCGCTGCTGCTGATCATGCTGGCCGCAGCCATATTCTCGCCCCTGCTGTTGAATGGCTGGCTGTTTACCCTGAAGCCACTGCAACCCAATCTGGGCAAACTCAACCCTATGACAGGCATAGGGCGCATGTTTTCCACGAACAGCCTGGTCGAACTGCTCAAGGCGATTGCCAAGGCACTGGTGGTGGGCGGTGTGGGCGCATGGGCAATCTGGCATAACAAGGATGCTGTGATGCTGCTGATAACGCAGCCGCTGACGGCGGCCATTCCGCAGCTGGGCAGTTTGATGTGGGGGGCCTTCGTCGCCATCATGGGCGGCATGTTGCTGGTGGTGGCGGTGGATGTGCCTTTCCAGTTGTATGAGCACAACAAGCGGCTGATGATGACCAAGGAAGAGATCCGCCAGGAAGCCAAGGAAACGGAAGGCAATCCCGAGGTCAAGGGACGCATCCGCAGCATGCAGCGCGAAATGGCACGCCGCCGCATGATGTCGGAGATTCCGACTGCCGACGTGGTGGTCACCAACCCGACGCACTTCTCCGTTGCCTTGCGCTACACCGAGAGCGGCATGCGCGCGCCGGTGGTGGTCGCCAAAGGCACTCATCTGATGGCAGCCAAAATCAGAGAAGTTGCCAGGGAGCACGGCGTGCCAATCCTCGAGGCGCCACCCTTGGCACGTGCCTTGTACAAGCACACCGAGCTGGGCGATTCCATCCCCGAAGCGCTGTACACTGCAGTAGCCGAGGTGCTGGCGTATATTTACCAGCTGCGCCGTTATCGCAAGGGCGATGGCGAACAGCCCCTGGAACCGCATGATCTGCCCGTACCACCCGAGCTTGACCCTGCCAATGCAGGCCGGGTAAATTCTGCACAAGGAATTGAATGATGGACCTGTTATTGACGCTGCAAAGTTACATCAAGCGCGCCGGCTTGCGCAATCTGGCAGGCCCGGTGCTGATCGTGCTGATCCTGGCGATGATGGTGTTGCCATTGCCGCCATTCCTGCTCGACATGCTGTTCACCTTTAATATCGCCGTAGCGGTGATGGTGTTGCTGGTCAGCATGAACACTACCAAGCCGCTTGAATTCGCGGCATTCCCCACGGTATTGCTGATTACCACGTTGCTGCGTTTGTCGCTGAACGTGGCTTCTACCCGTATCGTCCTGCTGGAAGGACACACCGGGCCGGATGCGGCGGGCAAGGTGATCGAGTCGTTCGGACATTTTCTGGTGGGTGGCAATTATGCCGTCGGTATCGTGGTGTTTCTGATTCTGGTGGTCATTAACTTTGTGGTGATTACCAAAGGTGCCGGGCGTATCGCTGAAGTTGGCGCACGCTTTACCCTGGATGCGATGCCGGGCAAGCAGATGGCGATTGACGCCGACCTCAATGCAGGATTGATAGGCGAGGACGAGGCGCGCCGCCGCCGCGCCGAAGTGGCACAGGAGGCAGAGTTCTACGGTGCCATGGATGGTGCGAGCAAATTTGTGCGCGGTGACGCCGTGGCCGGCATAATTATTCTTGGCATTAACCTGGTTGGCGGTTTTGTCGTGGGCGTGATGCAGCACAATCTGGATATTGCCACGGCTGCCCGCAACTACACCCTGCTGACCATTGGCGACGGCCTGGTGGCGCAGATCCCGGCGCTGATTATTTCCACCGCAGCCGGTATGGTGGTGAGCCGCGTGGCCAGTGAGCAGAATATCGGCCAGCAATTGGTCAAGCAGTTGTTCAACCAGCCGCAGATGCTGATCCTGACTGCAGGCATTATCGGCATGATGGGAATGATTCCCGGCATGCCGCACTTTGCCTTTATCTTCCTGGCCAGTGTCATGGGCTGGCTGGCCTATTACCTGATGAAAAATCCGCCAGCCGCAGTAGTCAAGGCAGAGGCCGTTGCAGCGACTGAAATGCCGGTGCTGGAATCGACAGAAGCCAGCTGGGAGGATGTGTCGCAAGTGGATGTGCTCGGGCTGGAAGTGGGCTATCGCATGATCTCGCTGGTGGACAAGGCGCAGGACGGCGATTTGCTGCGGCGCATTAAGGGCATACGCAAGAAATTCACCCAGGATATCGGCTTCCTGCCGCCCGCCGTGCATATCCGCGACAACCTGGAACTGCGCCCGAATGCCTATCGCATTACCCTGAAAGGCGCGGAAATAGGCACGGGTGAGGCCTACCCCAATCTGCTCCTGGCCATCAATCCGGGCAATGTCAGCGGTACCCTGCCGGGCGCGCCTACGCAGGATCCGGCATTCGGCCTGCCTGCAGTGTGGATCGATAGCGGGTTGCGCGACCAGGCGCAGAACATGGGCTATACCGTGGTGGATGCAGGCACCGTGGTGGCCACACATATCAGCCATCTGATCCATACCCACAGCGCGGAGCTGCTGGGACGCCAGGAACTGCAACAGCTGCTCGATCATCTCGGCAAGATTGCGCCCAAGCTTACCGAAGATCTGGTGCCCAAGCTGCTGCCTCTCGCCACGGTGCAGAAAGTCATGCAGAATCTGCTCGACGAAGGCATGCATATACGCGATATGCGCACCATACTCGAAACGCTGGCGGAACACGCGCCGCACACGCAGGATGCACAGCAGCTTACCGCCATGGTGCGCATGGCACTCGGACCCGCCATCGTGCAGCAACTTTATCCGGCCGCGCAGGAATTGCAGGTTATCGGCATGGACAAGGAGCTGGAGTATGTGCTCGCACAGGCCCTGCAGGCCGGCGGTGGCAGCGCAATCGAGCCGGGATTGGCCAATACCCTGCTGCGCGAAACCAGGGCCGCCGTACAGAATCAGGAACAGATGGGGTTGCCTACCGTACTGCTGGTACCCGGCCATATACGCGACTTGCTGGCACGCTTCCTCAAGCGTGCCCTGCCTCAGCTCAGGGTGATTTCACATGACGAGGTGCCAGGCTTCAAGACGGTGCGCGTGACATCGACGGTGGGGGGCAGAGCTTGAAAGCAGGATTGAGGACTGAGGAGCTAGGCTTGCGGTAAACCGCTGGACCAGGTTTATTCAATCCCCGATCTTCAGTCCTCAGTCCTCAGTCCTGCTTTTAGAATAGCGCAACAATTCCCCGCTTATTTCGCCGACTGAATCGCCGCTGTTTGCAGATAATAACCCTCACTAATGGAGTAAGTCATGGTGCACTGCCATATGACTTCGATGCCAGGGGGTAGAGTATGAATGCAAGAAAATTTAACGCAGCCACATCACGTGATGCACTTCGTATGGTGCGCAATGCATTGGGCGATGATGCGGTGATCCTGTCCAACCGCAAGGTGAGCGGCGGGGTTGAGATCGTGGCGATGTCCAATGCCGCCTTGTCAGACCTGGCTGAAAATAAAGTGCAGCCGGCCGCCCATGCACCTCTTCACACACCTCCCCCCGCGCCCACTGTACAGACGGCTGCACAGCACAAGCTGGTCGCCGAAGTCGACAGCAGCAAGGTGCAGGCAAGCATCCAGGAACAGCAAGGCATACTCAGCGAGATCAAATCCATGCGCAGCATGATGCAAGAGCAGCTGGCCTGCATGGCGTGGTCGGATATGCAGCTGCGCGATCCCAAGCGCACAAGTTTATTGCGGCAACTGGTGAATGCCGGATTCAGCCCTGCCTTGTCGCGCCAGTTGCTCGACAAGATGCCGCCTGATGCGGATTTGTCCTGGGTGAGCCAGGTACTGGAACATAATTTGCGCGTTGCTTCAGCCTCGGAAGATGTGGTGGCGCGCGGCGGTGTGTATGCGCTGGTGGGGCCGACCGGGGTGGGTAAAACCACCACGGTGGCGAAGCTGGCGGCACGTGCGGTGGTGCGCTACGGCGCCGACAAGGTTGCGCTGGTCACCACCGACAGCTATCGTATCGGAGCGCACGAACAATTGCGCATCTACGGCAAGATACTTGGCGTGGCGGTGCATGCGGTGCGCGATACTGACGATTTGCGTTTGACGCTGTCTGCGCTCAAGCACAAGCATCTGGTGCTGATAGACACCATGGGTATGGGGCAGCGCGACAGCCGGGTCGCCGACCAGGCTGACATGTTTAATGCGGCAGGGGTGCAGCGTCTGCTGCTGCTGAACGCCACCAGTGGCGGCGAAACGCTGGACGATGTGGTGCGCATGTATCATGGCCAGGGAGTGATCGGATGCATCACCACCAAGCTCGACGAAGCAGTGACGCTGGGTACGGTGCTGGATGTCGTGGTGCGCCACAAGCTGACCTTGCATTACATCGCCAACGGCCAGCGCGTGCCGGAAGATTTGCACGAAGTTAATATGGAGTATTTGTTGCACCGTGCCTTCAAGCCGGCGCCCAAATCTTCATCGTTTATAATGCAGGAACTGGATCTGCCAGCATTGATGGCAGGCATGACCGCACCATCGGCAGCGCGGGGGGAATATGCTGTCTAGACGCGACATCGATCAGGCTGAAGGCTTGCGCCGCCTGCTGTTGCCGGCCTCTCTGCGGGTGGTTACCGTGCTGGGGGCGCGCAACGGTCTGGGGGCCACGAGTGTGGTGGTGAACCTCGCGGCGGCGCTGGCCCATGCCGGCAAAGAGGTGCTGGTGCTGGACGAAAATTTGACGCATGATAATGCTGCTAATACGCTGGCACTCAAGCCGCGTTATGATTTGATCAATGCGGTGCGGGGCGACAAGCATTGGCGTGAGGTGATGCTGCAGGCCGCAAGCGGGATGCATGTGCTGCCGGTTGCGCGCGCAATGCAGGCGCTGTCTGCATTGAGTGAGATGGAACGCGAGCGCTTGCTGGAGTGCCTGAATGCTGCGACCCATGGCATGAACGTGGTGCTGGTGGATGCGGCGGCAGACGGTCACTCGGTATGTGCCAGCCTGTCGGGTGATGAACCTTTGCTGCTGGTGTTGAATCCCACCGCAAACGGAATTACCGAGAGTTATGCCTTGTTAAAACAGATGGCGGCGCACAATGGCAGGCAGGCGTTTGATATCGTGGTGAACAAGGCGCGAAACGAACAGGAAGCGCGCGCCGTGTTTGATAATATGTCCCAGGTAGCGCGGCGTCATTTGCAAGTGCGTCTCGTCTACCTCGGCAATATTCCGCAGGATGAGAAGCTGAGGCGTTCGACGCAGTTATGCCGTCCGATAGTGGAGGCATTTCCTGCAGCACCGGCGTCACAGGCATTTGGCGAGCTGGCGCGTAATTTGATGTTGCTTCCCGCGCTTGAAAATGAGGGCGGCAATGCATTGACCAAGGTGATGCAACGCCTGCTGCGGCAGGCGCAGCCGCCGAGCGTGGTGCACTATTAGGCAAGAAAAAATTTATGTATACCGCTACCGGAATCCGCGACAAAGAGCAGTGCCTCAAGGAGTATGCGCCTCTGGTGAAGCGCATCGCGCATCACATGATGCTCAAGCTGCCGAATAGTGTGCAGGTGGACGACATTATTCAGGCGGGCATGATGGGCTTGCTGGAAGCGGCCGGGCGCTACGACGATCTGCGCGGTGCGCAGTTTGAAACCTACGCTGCACAGCGCATACGCGGTGCCATGCTGGATGAGCTGCGTGGCTCAGACTGGCTGCCGCGCAGCATGCGCAGCGACATGCGGCGCATTGAAGCCGCCATCCATCGCGTGCAGCAACGTCTGGGCAGGGCTCCGCTAGAATCTGAAATTGCCAAAGAACTCGACATGCCACTGGCTGATTACCAGCAGCAGCTGCAAGAAGCGCGTGGTGCGCAATTGGTTTATTACGAGGATTTTCACGAAGAGGGCAGCAACGATTTCTTCGAGAGCTTTGAATCTCTGAGCGAGGGGAATCCGCTCGAGCTGTTGCAGGACGAGCGTTTTCGCGCTGCCCTGATTGGCGCGATTGATCGTCTGCCGGAACGTGAGCGCATGATGATGGGTTTGCACTATGAACATGACATGAATCTGCGTGAAATCGGTGAAGTGATGGGCGTGGGTGAGTCGCGTGTTTGTCAATTGCATAGCCAGGCTGTGGCGCGGTTACGCAGCATGTTGAAGGGGCATTGATGGACAAGCTCAGTCTGTTTGGCTTGCTGATTGCATTTTCAGGCATTGTGGGCGGGCAGATGCTGGAAGGCGGCAGCATCGCCATGCTGTTGCAGCTGGCTGCCTTTCTGATTGTGTTTGGCGGGACGCTGGGTGCGGTAATGGTACAGAGCCCGCGCAAGGTTTTTGTGAATGGCCTGCGTATGGCAAAGTGGGTGTTTTTCCCCCCGCAGTTTGCGGCGCAGAAGCAGTTGTCGCAATTGTGCGCATGGAGCCACGTGGCACGCAAGGATGGCCTGCTGAAACTGGAAGATCAGCTCGACATGATCAAGGATCAATTCGCGCGTAAAGGCTTGCAGTTGCTGGTGGACGGCAATAGCGGCGAGAAAATCCACGCTGTGCTGGAGGTCGATCTGCACTCCTACGAGCAATACAGTTTTCAGTCAGCCCGTGTATGGGAGTCTGCGGCGGGCTATTCGCCCACCATAGGTATTTTGGGTGCGGTGCTGGGTTTGGTGCACGTGATGCAAAGCCTGGCGGATCCTTCCAAGCTGGGCGGTGGCATAGCGGTGGCGTTTATTTCCACCATCTACGGTGTGGGCTTGGCAAATCTGGTGTATCTACCGATCGCGGGCAAGCTGAAAATGCATATTCTGCAACAGTCGGCAATGCGCGAAATGCTGATCGATGGCCTGGTGATGATTGCAAATGGCGAAAACACGCGCTATATCGAAACAAAATTGCAAGGTTACATTTCCTAAATCATGGCTAGGCGCCCGAGAAGAAGCGAACCCGATAATCTTGATCGCTGGCTGATTTCCTACGCCGACTTCATTACGCTGCTGTTTGCTTTCTTTGTGGTGATGTACGCCATCTCTTCCGTTAATGAAGGCAAGTACAAGGAGTTTAGTTTTGCCGTGAATACTGCATTCAAAACCCCCTCCACCAACCGGCCGGAAGCCGTGATCTTGCCCGTGAACGAGCAGGAGGCCTTGCTGAAATCTCTGGTGGACAGGCGCAATGCACGCATGGCCGAACAGCTGCGCAAGCAAAATGAACAGATGCAGAATATGGTTAACAACCTGACCCAGGTGATGTCAGGGCTGGTCAAAAACGGCCAGGTCAGCGTCAGTCAGAGCAATCGCGGCGTGGTGCTGGATATCAATGCCAGTGTACTGTTCGAACCGGGTGAGGCAGCCTTGCCGTCCTCCGCTGCACATACCCTTGCCTCCGTTGCGCAGATTCTGATCCCGGGCGAGCAAGCCATCGAGGTGGAGGGGCATACGGATGACGTGCCGATTTATACTCCGCAATTTCCTTCCAACTGGGAACTGTCGGCAGTGCGCGCCAGCAGTGTCGTGCGCCTGTTTATCGAGCAGGGAGTGGCGGCGGAGCGCCTTACTGCCGTAGGCAAGGCTTCTTATCTGCCGATTGCGAGCAATGATACGGCGGAAGGGCGATCACGCAATCGTCGCGTGACCGTTACTATTCTTGCCCCAGTGCCTGAACTCCCTGCTGCAACAGCTCCTCTACCCTGAAATCAGCATGAAAAAAATGGGCCGGTATAGCGGCCCATTTTTATGTCTATGCCGCCAAAATCAGAGGGTTTAGACGCTGCCCAGTATGCGGCCAGAACTTGCCAGATTGGGCTGGCCATCGGGCCCATACAGGCCTGCGGCATTCTGGCTGGCACCATGCAGTGCGGTAAGTGCCTGCTGGTTACGGCGCAAGCCGGATTGAATCAGTTCACCATTGGTGGTATTGACTTGTTGAGCCTTGGCTGCCAACTGGCGGATGTTTTTCCATACCTGCAAGCTGCCAGATGCATGTATGGGCAGCCAGGCTTCCATGCTGTCGTTTGCGGGCAGGGTTTTTCTGCGTGCCGCGATTATTGCAGCAAGCTGACTGGCGGCCTGCGCTTTCGTTTCGGCGATATTTAACAGGCGCTCGGTATCGTTGTTCAGCAAAAATTGCTGTTCGCTCTCAAGCAAAGCGACGAACGCACGCAAAGCCGTGAGTTCGTCGTTCAGTTGTGCAGCAAAATTTGCCGTGTTAACGGCAGAAGTGTTAGTCAATGTCTGCTCGCGCTGATGAAAGAGGAGTTAGCGCTGACTGGCACTGATCATGTCTTTGACACTGTTGATCAAACTATCTGCCACTGCGCCGGAATTAACCTGAAAACGGCCCTCCGCAATAGCCTGTTTGATTTCGGCAACCTTGGACGCGTTCACACTCGGAGTGCCAGAAACGCCGCTCTCGATGGTACGCAGATTTGCCGAGGCAGCACTCAAATTCACACTAGTACTGGACTCGCTGCTACCTGCTGGTTTTGCGTTACTGGAACGCGGAGCCAGCTCGCCTATCTGTGCGGATGGCAACGGCGCGGTGGTTTTGTCGATTTTCATGTGGAACTCCTTTTTGTCCTGTCTAGACTGTACATCGGCAGCATTGCACGAAACTTTAGGGAAATATTGAAATATATTTTAAAAGTTTGGGTTGGGAGACTATTTGCAGCAGGATTTTAGATTTAACATTATGTTTACAAATGGCTTATTGTTTTATTTCGATGCTGCCATTTTTTACGACACCGCTTACACTCTGGCCTGTAGGTGTCCTGGCCGTGGCCATTTGCCCTTCAGCCGCATTGGTCAGAGCCTTGCCTTCGCTGCGTATGCGGAACCCTTGGCCCTCCACCTGGAGCTGCACGGTTTGTCCCTGGGTGACGGTGTAAGGGTCGCGTAGCATGTCCTGGCGCAATAACTGGCCTCTGCCTACGCTAAATTTCATGACTTTTCCTACGGCCTGAGCCGGTTCGGTGAGGGCACCTGCCTGCAGGGTTTCACTGCTCAGGCTGCCCAGGTCTTCAGCGCGTACGACTTGTCCCTGCTGCAGGGTAGTGTTAGCCGTCAGCAGGTTGACGCTGACTTTGACTGTTACGGACACAAACACTGACCAGCCTTTTTTTTCTGTACAACGCACACCCACACTGCTGTTGCCGTTCAACTGCGCGCCCGCAGGCAGAAACGCCTCCAGTGCGGAACAGGCGGGCAACACGATGCGTTTATCTATATCGTCAATCTGGATGCTGACTTTACCCGGCAGTCCCTGGGTCTGCGCACGCACGAACGCCCAAGCGGTGTCGTGGATTACAGTGTGGCTTTGGGCAGGGCTGGCTGCTGCAGGCAGGCTAACCCATGTGAACAGCAGGAAAATGAATTTTTTCATGGGCGTATTGTGGGCTCAGGCTGCTTTTCAGGGAAGCATTTTAACCGGGGAAATGAGCGGACTTTCCACCCCTAATCGAGAGATAGTTTTGCTTTTGCGGGTTTAGTATGCCTGTCATGACGGTCATGAGAATTGTTGCAGCAGGGAAGAACGGGTGGAGGAGGCGAATATGAGCAGCAGAATTGATGATGCATTCAGGTTCAATCAGACTGCGCTGACTTTGCGCGCGGCGCGGCAGGAATTGATTGCATCCAATATCGCTAACGCCGACACGCCCAACTACAAGGCCAAGGATATCGATTTCGCCAGTGCCTTGCAAGGCGCATTGGCCGGCCCGGCTGCCAAATTGCCGTTGGCTACGACAGCCGGCAGCCATTTGAGTGGCGGCAACAACGGGGTGCTGGGTGCCCCGCTGATGTACCGCACCGCAGTACAACCCAGCGCCGACGGCAACACGGTCGACATGGATGTGGAGAGGGCGCAGTTTGCCGACAATGCCTTGCGCTATGAAGCCAGCGTAAAATTCATCAGCGACGACGTTAAAGAAATCTTAGCTGCATTACAGGGGTGATCATCATGTCCTTATTTAATATATTCAATATTGCCGGATCTGCGATGACCGCACAGGCGCAACGGCTCAACGTAGTGGCCAGTAATCTGGCCAATGCCGACAGTGCCACAGGTGCCAATGGCCAGCCTTACCGTGCCAAGCAGGTGGTGTTCAGCACCACCCCAATGGGTAACGACGGTCAGGGGGGGGCGGGAGTGAAAGTGGCCGCTGTGGTCGATGATAACTCGCCGATGAAGCTGGTGTATGACCCTAAACATCCCATGGCCAATGCGCAGGGCTACGTGGCGATGCCCAATGTGAATCCCGTGGATGAAATGGTGAACATGATTTCTGCCTCGCGGTCCTATCAGAACAACGTGGAGGTAATGAATACTTCAAAAACCCTGTTGCTCAAGACGCTCGCCATAGGTCAATAAGAGTAATCTAGCGCAATCAATCAGACGGAAAGGATTAGAAAATGATCAACCCAACCACAGGCACCGGCGCAGTCACCTCGCAGACTTCCGCAACTGGCGCCAGCAAGAATACGGTGGCGGATACGCAGGACAGGTTTTTGAAGCTGCTGGTCACCCAGATGAAAAATCAGGATCCGCTGAACCCAATGGATAATGCGCAGGTGACTTCGCAGATGGCACAGCTCAGCACCGTGAGCGGTATCGACAAGCTGAATGCCACTTTGCAGGCACTCAGCAGCAGCATGACTGCGTCGCAATCCATGCAGGCCGCGTCCATGATAGGCCACGTCGTGACGGTGGCCGGAAACAGGATGGATCTGGTGAATGGTAAAGGCGTGGGTGCTCTCGATCTAACTCAACCTGCGGACAGCGTCAGCATCGCGATCACGGATGCGTCCGGTAATGTGGTGCGCAATATGCAGCTGGGCAGCCAGAACATCGGTTCGGTACCGTTGCAGTGGGATGGCCTCAATGATGCAGGCCAGCCGTTGGCGGACGGCAGCTACAAATTCAGTGCGACGGCAATGCTGGGCGGAGTTAAATCCAGCGCGACCACGATGTCCTACGGCCTGGTGAACAGCGTCACGCAGGGCACACAGGGTGCGACGCTGAGTGTGGGGCAACTGGGCGATTTCAGCCTGGCATCGGTTAAACAAATATTGTAAGCAAGCAAGGCAGTCCACCAGCCGTGTACAAGCGGCAGTGGGGTAGGCACTAAACACTAAGGAGATCAGCATGAGCTTTCAACAGGGATTAAGTGGACTAAATGCAGCGGCCAAGAATCTGGACGTGATCGGCAACAACGTGGCTAACACCAATACCGTTGGATTCAAACAATCGCAGGCGCAGTTTGCGGATGTGTATGCCAATGCTCAAGGCGGATCTACCGGCACAGCATCAGGGATAGGCGTGAAGGTGGCTGCAATTGCGCAGCAATTCGGGCAGGGGAATATCACTTCTACCGGCAACCCGCTGGATATGGCGATTAGCGGCCAGGGTTTCTACCAGCTGGATCACAACGGAGCTGCTGTCTACAGCCGCAATGGCCAGTTCCAGATGGACGCAAATGGCTATATTGTGAACTCGCAGGGGCATAAATTGACCGGCTACCCGGCCAACCCTCTGACCGGGGTTATTTCGACGGGCAGCACGGGGCCATTGCAGCTGCCTACAGCGGCCATTGCGCCCCTGCCTACCACGACGTCTCAGGTGGGGCTGAATCTGGATTCTCGCGCTGCTGTGCCGGCTACAGCAATATTTAACCCGACTGATCCGACTTCTTTCAATAACTCGACTGCGATGACCGTTTACGACAGTCTGGGCAACAACCATATCGCCACGATGTATTTCCAGAAAGCCCCTTTGCCAGCCGTGAATACATGGAATACTTATTTGACCGTGGATAATCTGGCTCCCAATGGTGCAGCACCCACGGCAGCCAATACGTCGCTGGGCTCCATGACCTTCAGTTCAGCTGGGCTGCTGGCGTCTACGCTTCCTGCAAGTGTGCCGCTGGGCACAGTCACCGTTCCTGGCGGCATTGTGTACACGAATGGTTCAACCTCGCCTCAACCCTTGACCATGGATTTCAAGACTTCTACCCAGTTTGGCGCTGCATTCGGGGTGACTACACTGAACCAGAATGGCTACACCTCGGGCCAGCTAAATGGTTTCAGTACTGGTTCGGACGGCACGATTCTGGGACGCTATACCAACGGGCAATCCAAGCCGCTGGGGCAAGTGATGCTGGTGAATTTTGCCAACGTGCAGGGCTTGCAACCGCTGGGTAACAACGAATGGAGCAGCACGTCAACCTCAGGTCAGCCCCTGATCGGTGTGCCAGGCACCTCCAGCCTCGGCACTTTGCAGTCAGGAGCGACGGAAGACTCCAATGTCGATCTGACCGCCGAGCTGGTAAACATGATTACGGCGCAGCGTGTGTATCAGGCGAATGCGCAGACGATCAAGGCGCAGGACAGCATTATGCAAACTGTAACCAACCTGCGTTAATGCAAACTGAGTTAATACAGGGCTGAGAGCCGAATAGTAAAGGAGCGTGCAATGGACAGATTAATTTACACCGCGATGACCGGAGCATCACATACGCTGCAACAGCAGGCAGCGGTGTCGCAAAATCTGGCCAATACCAGCACGCCCGGCTTTCGCGCTGCAATCAACACTTTTCGTGCCGTGCCGCTGGCCGGCGATGGACTGGCAACACGCACCTTTGTGGTGGATTCCACAGCCGGGGCAGATTTCTCCCAGGGCGTGATGCAGCCTACCGGACGCACTCTGGATGTAGCCGTCAATGGCAAGGGCTGGATTGCAGTGCAGAATGCGGATGGCGCCGAGGCTTATACGCGTAATGGCAGCTTTCAGATGACGCCAAGCGGTGTTCTGCAAACCCGTAATGGCTTGAATGTGATGGGCGATGCCGGGCCGATTACGATACCGCCTGATACCCAGGTAACGATCGCCAAAGACGGCACGATTTCCACCGTGCCAACAACCAATCAGATTAACTCTGTCATCGTGATTGGCCGCCTCAAGCTGACCAATCCTGCGGAGGATCAGATGGTGCGTGGAGATGACGGCTTGTTTCGCAGCAAGGATGGCAAGCCTGCCGATGCGGATGCCAATGTCACAGTAACCTCGGGAAATCTGGAAAGCAGCAACGTGAACACGGTGGAGGCGATGGTGAGCATGATCACGCTGGCACGGCAATTCGATATGCAGATGAAGATGCTGACAACGGCAGATACTAACGCGCAGCATGCCACCCAGCTACTCGCTGTGAACGGCTGATCCAGTTACGCCTAACCTAATTTTGAAAGGGTAAAAATCATGATACGTTCCTTATGGATCGCCAAAACCGGTCTGGATGCACAGCAGACCCAGATGGATGTTATTTCCAATAATCTGGCCAACGTCAGCACCAACGGTTTTAAACGCTCACGCGCGGTGTTCGAGGATTTGCTGTATCAGAATTTACGCCAGCCTGGTGCGCAGTCGTCGCAGCAGACCCAGATCCCATCCGGCTTGCAGGTGGGTACAGGGGTGCGCCCGGTGGCTACAGAGCGCATCCATACTCAGGGCAATTTGCAGCAAACCGGCAACAATCTCGATGTGGCAATTCAGGGGGATGGCTTCCTGCAAGTGCTGATGCCGGATGGCACCACAGCCTACACCCGTGACGGTTCGTTCCAGAGGGACAGCCAGGGCCAACTGGTGACTGCCAACGGCTTTCCCGTACAGCCTGCCATCACCATCCCGGCCAACGCACTCAGCGTGACCATTGGACTTGACGGCACGGTGTCGGTGACGCAGCCCGGGGTAGTAGCGCCGGTGCAGATCGGCAGCCTGCAGCTGGCTACCTTCATTAACCCCACGGGCTTGCAAAGCCAGGGCTCAAATCTGTATCTCGAATCGGCCTCTTCCGGCACAGCCAACACCAATGTACCCGGCACCAATGGTGCGGGCACCCTGAGTCAGGGTTTTCTGGAAACCTCCAATGTGAACGTGGTGGAGGAGATGGTGAACATGATACAGACGCAGCGCGCATATGAAATCAACTCCAAGGCGATAACGGTGTCGGACCAGATGCTGCAGAAAATTTCGCAGATGTAATGGGTAAAAAAGGGATTGGCCATGCATAAATTTTTGAAGTGGAGTGCAGGTGTTGCGGCGTTGCTGATAATGGCTGCCTGCACGCCTTCCACCAGCATCCAGCAGCCGCTGACAGCGCGCCCCCTCGAGAGAAAAGCGCCACCGCTGGATAATGGCGCGATTTTTCAGGCGGGCAGCGGTGAGCGGCCGCTGTTCGAAGACAGGCGTCCGCGCAACGTGGGCGATGTTCTGATCATTAACATTGCCGAAACTACCACAGCCAGCGAGAAATCCAGCAGCAATATGGATAGCAGCGGCAGTATCAATGTCGCCACGCCGACCGTGACCGGAGGCATGCTTCCGCATGTGCTGGGCGAACCTGTGGGGCAAGCGAGTATCGTCGGCGGTTCCAGCCTCAAGAATGCCAGCAAGAGCGACAACGCGGGCAATAACTCATTTACCGGGACGATTACCGTGACGGTGGTGGAGGTGTTGCCGAACGGGAATCTGGTGGTGAGCGGCGAAAAACAGGTGGCGATCAGGAATGCGCAAAAATTTGTGAGGTTTTCCGGTGTGGTCAATCCCAACACGATCACCGGCAGCAATACGGTGCAGTCTACCCAGGTGGCCGATGTGCGTGTGGAATACAAGGGGGCGACCAATATCGACATGTCTTCAGTCACCAGTATGTTCGGTAACTTCTTCCTGTCGATCTTCCCCTTCTAGTTAGGAAACGACCATGAATGCAATGATGAAATTCTGGTTTGCAGTGTTACTGGTAGTTGTGCCAGTGACGGCATCTGCCGAGCGCATCAAGGATCTGGCCAGTGTACTGGGCGTGCGTGATAACCAGTTGCTGGGCTACGGCCTGGTGGTTGGCCTGGATGGCAGCGGCGACCAGACAACGCAAACCCCGTTTACGGTGCAGAGCACCATCAGCATGCTGGCACAGCTGGGCGTTACTTTACCTCCGGGTACCAGCCTGCAACTCAAAAATGTGGCCGCAGTGACGGTCACTGCCACGCTGCCGGCGTTTGCACGGCCAGGCCAGGTCATCGACATTACCGCGTCGTCGATCGGTAATGCGAAAAGCCTGCGTGGTGGCACCTTGCTGATGACGCCGCTGAAAGGTGCTGACGGCCAGGTATATGCGATGGCACAGGGAAATCTGCTGGTGAGCGGGGCGGGAGCCGCAGCGGCAGGTTCCAAGGTGCAGGTCAATCATCTGAGCGTGGGGCTTATTCCCAATGGCGCCACCGTGGAACGCGCGGTACCGACAGTAGTGGGGCAGGGTGATTACATACATCTTGAATTGAACAAGACCGACTTTACCACGGCCATGCGTCTGGCCGATGCAATCAACCATGAGCTGTCACCCTATACCGAGATTGCTGCGGCACTGGATGGGCGCACTATTCAGGTACGCGCACCGCAAGGTAGTGCACGCGTGGTGTTTATTTCGCGCATAGAAAACCTGCAGATTGATCCGGCACAGGCTGCGGCTCGCGTCACCATCAATGCGCGCACCGGTTCGGTGGTAATGAACCAGGCGGTGAGCCTGGAAAACTGTGCGGTATCGCACGGCAACCTGACAGTGGTGATCAATACCGAAACCGCAGTGAGCCAGCCCAATCCCCTGTCTGAAGGGAAAACCGTAGAGACCGCCAAATCCAATATTGATATTCAGGCTGACAAGGGCGCGATTCTGGTGCTGAAAAAAGGCGTGTCCCTGAATGAGGTCGTGCGTGCGCTGAATTCCATCGGGGCGACCCCGCAGGATTTGCTGGCTATCCTGCAAGCGATGAAATCTGCGGGCGCATTGCACGCTGACCTTGAGATTATTTAACCGGGAGACCATTTAATGACCATCTCCGCCCAGATTCCCGGCAATATTACAAACAGCCTGGCGGTTGATGGTAAAAGCCTGGATGCGCTGCGCCTGCAAGCCAAGCAGGAACCAGACAAGGCGCTGAAGCTGGCGGCAAAACAGTTCGAGACAGTGTTCATGAACATGATGCTGAAATCGATGCGCGAAGCCACGCCGCAGGAAGGCATGTTCGATAGCGAGCAGACCAAGATGTTTACCTCCATGCTGGATCAGCAGCTGGCGCAGAGCATGGGGAGCCGCGGCATCGGGCTGGCTGACATGATGGTGAAACAGCTGAGCCGGCAAGTAACAACCACAGTGTCTCCTGCCACGTCTTCCGCGATTGCCTCTCCTCACGCGGCTGTTGCAGTGCCAGTGCAGCCTGCAGCAAGCAACAAGGCCTTGCCGCAACCAGATGTCAGCGTGACGCCCATCAAGGGCAGCCTGCCTTCTGCCTACAGCGAAAATTTTCAGCAGGATTTTGTGCAGCGCCTGCAGCCCTATGCCGAGAAGGCAAGCCGTGAGACTGGTGTGCCTGCCCACTTGATGCTGGGCCAAGCCGCCCTGGAGAGTGGCTGGGGCAGGCGTGCGATACATACGGCGGACGGGAGTGACAGTTATAACCTGTTCGGCGTCAAGGCCGGTGCCAACTGGGATGGCAAGGTGGCCGAGGTGAAGACGACCGAATATCACCACGGGGTGGCAAGCAAGCCTACTGAAAAATTCCGCGCCTATGACAGCTATGCAGATTCATTTCGTGATTATGCCAATTTGCTAAAAAGCAATCCGCGCTATGCTAGCGTCTTGCAGCAGGGTAGCGATGCACAGGGGTTTGCACACGCTCTGCAAAATTCAGGTTATGCAACAGATCCAAAATATGCCGACAAGCTGGTCAAGGTGATCGGCCGGGTGCATACGCTGGCTTGATGGGTGACTGAAAAATTTTTGCTAAAGAAATTGGCGGAGCTGCCGATAAGCAATATGAGAGCGGGTATTGAGTGAGGAGAATGGTATGAGCGTTAGCATCTTTGGTAGTAGTGTCAGTGCTTTGAATGCTTCCCAAGTCGGATTGGCAACTACCGAGCACAACATAGCCAATGCTAATACACCCGGTTTTAACCGCCAAGAGGTGACACTTACTGTGCGCCCTGCACAATTTTCCGCAAGTGGTTATATCGGTCAGGGTGTGGATGTAAGCACCGTCAAGCGTGTATATAACGAATTCCTGGGGAAGCAGGTGCTAAATGAGCAGGGCATGGCTGCGCAGCTGAACACCTATTACACGCAAATCCAGCAAATAGACAACATGCTGGCAGATCCCAATGCCGGTTTGTCTCCGGCGCTGCAGAGTTTTTTCAGCGCAGTCCAAAACGTCTCCAATAACCCGGAGTCAATGGCAGCGCGGCAGGGGATGGTCGATAGCGCCAATTCATTGTCATCGAACTTTCAGTCGCTGAACCAGCGCATGACAGACATGAACAGCAGCGTGAGCAGCCAGATAGGCTACAGCGTTACTCAAATCAACAGTTATGCCCAACAGATTTCAGCGCTTAACCAGAGCATCGTTCTGGCTCAGGCAGCCAACAACGGGCAGCCGCCCAACGATCTGATGGACCAGCGTGACCAGTTGCTCACGCAACTGAATCAGGAAATCAAGGCAACCGTTGTCAAGCAGTCAGATGGCAGTTTCAGCGTTTTTATCGGCAATGGGCAGCCCCTGGTAGTGGGTACACAGACTTTCAAAATGACCACGCAGATGTCGGCGACTGACCCCAGCAAGCTGGATGTCGCCTATATCTATTCCAATGGCTCAACCGCGACCATACAGCAAAGCAGTTTGCAGGGGGGTAACCTTGGCGGCTTGATGGCATTCCGCGATGAGGCACTGACCAATGCGCAGAACGCTTTGGGACGCGTGGCAATGGGGGTGGCGGGCACCTTCAACCAGCAGCAGCAATTGGGACAGGATTTGAATGGAGCACTGGGCACTAATTTCTTTGTGCAGCCTGTGCCCTTGGTCAGCAGCAATACTAACAACACCGGAACTGCTGTGGTGGGTGCCAGCGTGGCTTCTGCCGCAGGCTATTCGGCATTGACCGGGAGTGATTATTCACTGAAGTTTGCTGGCGGTATTTATACGCTGACGCGCCTTTCTGACAATGCTGTTGTTTACAACAACGCGGTATTCCCTCCTGCAGCACCAGTAGACGGCCTGACCTTGACGACGATTTCGGGAGCAGCGGCAGCAGGC
>JANYJE010000026.1 GCA_025408405.1 Nitrosomonadales bacterium
GGACCGCACCAAGGCGCCCAGAAATCAACAATAACCATGTCTTTGCCGCCCACTACTTCTTCAAAATTAGCCTGATTCAATTCTATCGTTGCCATGTTTATTCCTTTAAAAGTTTATAGTTATCAATACACCATAGAATATAAGCATATCATTAAATACTAAAAACACCAAAAAAATCCTCAACTCATTATGATGATCACTTCATCAACCCAAAACACGGAGCAAACCATGAAAATAAATGTAGGCAATATCGACAGAATCTTGCGCATCGTAGCAGGCATTGTTTTGATCGCACTGGCAGCAACCCAAACTGTAGGTTTGTGGGGTTACATCGGCATCCTTCCCCTGCTGACTGGCATCTTCAAGTTTTGCCCGGCCTACACCCTGCTGGGAATAAACACCTGCCCGATGGAAAAAAAATAATCCAGCCCGCTCAAGGCAACACGCCCGATAGACAAAGCTATTTATCGGGCGTATCTTTTTCAACTTGTCACCTATAAGTCAATTCAATATCACCATGAGCAGCCCCCGCGAAATTACTGAATTACAGTTGACTGGCATGACCTGTGTCGCTTGTGCCGCACGCATTGAAAAGGTGCTTAACCGCATGCCGGAAGTGTCTGCCACGGTTAATTTGGCCACTGAAAAAGCACGTATTGAATTTGACCAGCAGAACACCGATCTGGCCGCGCTCATCGCAGCGGTTCAGCGCGCCGGTTTTGATGCGCATCCTGTGCGTGATTTTGCTGTTGAAAAACAGGAACGTGCTGCGGCATATCAACACGAACGCCAGAAGTTTATTATTTCCCTGCTATTAACCGCGCCTCTATTGATGGAAATGGTGTACATGCTGCCTGTGTGGGAAACACACTCTCACGGCTTGCTGCCACTGTGGTTACAAGGGTTGCTGGCCACACCGGTGCAATTCTGGATCGGCAAGCGCTTCTTTGTTGGCGCCTGGCACAGCCTGCGTGGTGGTGGCGCAAATATGGATGTGCTGGTTGCGCTCGGCACCAGCGCGGCCTATTTTCTCAGTTGTGCTGTGCTGCTGTTTAAGCTTGATCATCCGGTGTATTTCGAGGCCAGCGCCACCATCATCACGCTGGTACTGCTGGGCAAGTTGCTGGAAGCTCGCGCCAAGGGGAATGCCTCTGCCGCGCTGGAGGCCTTGATCAACCTGCAACCCAAGCTTGCCCATGTGGAACGGGACGGCGAAATGGTTGATGTAGCCGTGGCAGAGGTTAATCTGGGCGATATCTTTCTGGTGCGCCCGGGGGAAAGCGTGCCTGTGGATGGCCTGGTGCTGGAAGGATCATCCAGCATAGACGAGGCGATGCTGACCGGGGAAAGCATGCCCAGGGAAAAGCATCCAGATGACAAGGTCTTTACTGCCACCATCAACCAGCGTGGATTACTCAAGTGCCGTGCCATTGCGGTGGGTAAGCAAACCCAGTTAGCAGCTATCATCCGCCTGGTGGGACAGGCACAAGGATCAAAAGCACCAATACAGAAACTCGCCGATAAAATCGCCAGCATCTTTGTGCCGGTGGTGGTGGCGATTGCCATCGTTACTTTCATAGTCTGGTGGGCACTCGGTAGCGATTTTGCCACTGCACTCATTAATGCAGTATCGGTACTGGTTATTTCCTGCCCCTGCGCATTGGGCCTGGCCACGCCTACAGCAGTAGTAGTTGCCACCGGCCGCGCAGCCAGTGCGGGCATACTGGTTAAAAATGCCACCGCGCTGGAACACGCGCACAAACTTGCTGTGTTGATCGTAGACAAAACCGGCACGCTGACCACCGGCAAGCCCACCGTTACCGATATGCTGCCCGCTGCGGGAAGTACTTCAGAGCAATTGCTGCAAATTGCCGCCAGCATGGCGCAGGGCTCAACCCATCCGCTGTCTCGCGCGCTATTAAGCAAGGCGCAGGCACAAAATGTAAGCCTCACACCAAGCACCTCATTCAGTGAACTCTCCGGCAGTGGCTTGTCTGCTGAAATCGCCGGTACGACTTATCTGCTGGGTTCGCCTGCCTTTATTGCCAGCAAGAATGTCGTGCTGAATGAGCCGGCCATACTCGCCTTGCAGCAACAAGGCAAAACAGTCATTGCTGTGGCAAGTGGTACTAATCTGCTAGGCTGCATTGCGCTGGCGGACACCTTGCGCGACAGCAGCGCAAACGCGGTAACGCGCTTGAATAAAATGGGCATTCGTGTGGTGATGCTCAGCGGAGATAACGCCGCCACCGCCCAAGCCATTGCAAAGCAGGTGGGTATTACAGAATTTCGCGCCGAAGTATTGCCGCAGGACAAAGCGGAACATGTTGGGTCATTCAAGGCACAAGGACAACTGGTGGGAATGGTAGGCGACGGCATCAACGACGCGCCTGCACTGGCAGCGGCAGATGTCAGTTTTGCGATGAGGAGTGGCAGTGACATCGCCATAGAATCTGCAGACATTACCCTGATGCGAAATGATTTGATGAGCGTGGTAGACGCAATAGATCTGTCACATGTGGCGCTGGCAAAAATCCGCCAGAACCTGTTCTTTGCTTTTGTCTACAATATCCTGGGCATCCCGCTAGCCGCACTCGGCATGTTGAACCCGGTGATTGCCGGCGCGGCAATGGCGATGAGTTCCGTGTCGGTGGTCAGCAATGCGCTGCTACTTAAACGCTGGCAACCCTATAAAAAATAACGAAGGAGAAGTGGAGATGGAAACCCTGACTCTCAATATCAAAGGCATGACTTGCGGCGGCTGCGTCAAAAGCGTAAGCAATGTATTACTACAATTACCCGGTGTATCCAGTGTAAATGTATCACTTGAGCAGAATAACGCCGCTATTGAGTACGATCCCACCCAGGTTAAACCTGCACAATTCAAAGCGGCGATTGAAGATGCAGGCTTCGACGTGGTTTGACTTCGATACCCCACCAATATAAGCATATTCAAATATTTCGCTTGCATTCCCGGCTTGGCTGACTATAATACCGCTCTCGCTGCAATGTATGTGCAGCGTTGGTTCATCGTTTCCCTGACCTCTCAGCGTCCCAGAATTAAAGTCTTTCAGACTTGAAATCATCCAGACGCTTCTTGCTTTACCGGTTAGCGACGATGTTTTTGCGCCGGTAGAGGAAAAATACCTCCTACTGAATTTTTACTGTGTGGCTTTGTGCCGCGCATGCGCTATTACTTATATGTAAGGAATAATCTTGTCTATTGAAATTGAAACAACAACTGTTAATACAACAGCTGCACCTATCGAAGTTGCAACATTTGCCAGCCTTGGCCTGAACCCGGTTATCCTCAAAGCGATTGAAGAAGCCGGTTACACTATCCCTACCCCAATTCAGGCAGAAGCTATCCCGGCTGTAATGGCAGGGCATGACCTGATGGCTTCCGCTCAAACCGGAACCGGCAAAACCGCCGCTTTCATTTTGCCTGCACTGCATCGCATTGCCGAGCCTTCCGCTGTTCGCAGCAAAGGCCCGCGCGTATTGGTATTGACCCCAACCCGTGAACTCGCACAGCAAATTTCTGACGCCGCCACCAAATATGGCAAAAACATGCGCGTCAAAGTGGTGAGTATTCTGGGTGGTATGCCATACCCGCTGCAAAACAAATTGCTCTCCAGCCCGGTGGATATTCTGGTGGCAACACCAGGCCGTTTGATCGACCATATTGAGCGCGGTCGTATCGACTTCTCACGCCTGGAAATGCTGGTGATGGACGAAGCTGACCGCATGCTGGACATGGGCTTTATCGATGACGTTGAACGCATTGCAGCTGCGACTCCGGCTACTCGCCAGACTTTGCTTTTCTCCGCTACCCTGGACGGCGTAATTGGCAAGCTGGCAACAAAACTGCTCAAGACACCCAAGCGCATCAGCGTTGCCGCTGCGCAGGCGCGTCACGAAAATATCGACCAGCGTTTGATGTATGTGGACGACATGGCGCATAAAAATCGTCTGCTTGATCATATTCTGCGCGGTACCGATTTGAATCAGGCTATCGTGTTCACCAACACCAAGCGCGATGCCGATACGATTGCTGACAGCCTGTCTGCCCAGGGCCATGCGGCTTCAGCATTGCACGGCGACATGAATCAGCGCGATCGTAACCGTACTTTGGTGAATATGCGCCGTGGTCAGGTTCGTGTGCTGGTTGCTACCGACGTAGCCGCCCGTGGTATTGACGTGGCCGGCATTTCACACGTTATCAACTTCGACCTGCCAAAGTTTGCCGAAGACTACGTGCACCGTATTGGCCGTACTGGCCGTGGCGGTGCTTCCGGTATCTCAGTATCTTTTGCTTCAAATCGTGATGCCTTGCACCTCAAGAAAATTGAGCAATACACCGGCCAACGTATCGATGCGCATACCGTAACCGGCATGGAACCAAAATTCAAACCGCGTCCGGCTTCTCCCGGCGGTCGCAGCAATGGCGCACCACGTCACCACGCACCGGACAGCCGTCATGGTTTTGCGCGTGATGATCGCGGTGGCCAAGGCCAACAGCGTCGTGAAGGACAATCGCACAACCGTTTTGGCGCGAACAATTCTGACTCACGTTCCGGCAATGTAAATGGCAATCGTGCAAGTACCGGTACCGGTGCTCCACGCAGTTACGGCGCCGGCAATGAATCACGCAGCTTTGCTCCGCGTGATGGCGCAAGTGCACCTCGTACCAGTGCTCCACGTAGTGGTTTTGGTGGCGGTAACGAGACACGCAGCTTTGCGCCTCGTGACGGCGCTCCACGTTCAGGTGCCCCTCGTACCGGTGCTCCGCGCACAGGTTCAGGCGCGCCTCGTTCGGGCGCTCCACGCTCTACCGGCCCTGGTGCAGGTGCTCAGCGCCGCCCGGCAAGTGGTTCTACGCAAGGCGGGCGTGACGGCAACAGCAACGGTAACAAGTGGTAAACACTGCTACAGTTCAATCTCGCTGAAACAGGAGGTTGAGCTCATCAGGCAATAAAAAAGCACGCTTCGGCGTGCTTTTTTATTGTGCATACAATCGAGCTTCTTATGCTTTAGTGATGGATATCCAACTTGAGTCCGATAAGCAATTTAAACTCTAAATTGTGCAGACTCAATTCCGGCTAAAACCGGATGCGTATATTCCGCAAATTTTTGATTGCATCTGTTTGGGCTTGAGCTGCAAGCGGATAAAATTAACAGGCTAAGAATTAATAAATATTTCATGTGTACGATCTCCTGTCTGAGTATAGGATTTAATGACTAACGGATTATTTATGGAATATGCTAATTTCCCTCGATCATATTTTGAAGCCAGTCTCAATATATCGATATTTCAAAAAAGCCATAAAACCAACCTTTTTTCACTGGCTTGATTCGCTATTTTTCAACAGTGCTGTCCGGAGATTCGAGTTTGAATTCATAGTAACCAATTGAATACAATTTATTAAATGCGCAATTTCTTTGTAACCGATTTCAACTTGCAGCAGACTTTCGACTTTGGTCGGGAGTCTGGATATGCATGCAGGG
>JANYJE010000027.1 GCA_025408405.1 Nitrosomonadales bacterium
TTGCCGCCGTTGCCGGAATAGGCGTTGGCCAGGAAAGAGCCGCTGCCGACCACCACGATGCGCTGTTCGCGCTCTTGCACGTTGCGTTGCAGGGCCAGTGCCAGGCTGACCGGCCCGGGCATGTCACGATTCTTGTCGAACTGAGGTTTCTTGGGGGCGGCCACGGGATTGCGGCTTACCCAGCCGTGCGCGGCACCTTCTACCAGCGTGCTGATCTGCCAGGGGGTGCCATCCGCCTGGCCCATGGTGTCTTCGCGGCCCAGCGCGCGCGCGTACGGGAAGGCCGTGATCAGGTTGAAGTTATAGGTGACCGGATGCGGCGGGTAGCTGGCGCCCAGCGCCCAATTGGGTGGCGCGTTCATTTTTTGCGCGTCCGGGTCGATCACCACCCCTGGCGTGAGCTGCACGTCGAGTTTGTCGGCGAGCCGCTCCAGGCCATGCAGCGGCTCGGCATCCAGCAGCCACAGCAGGTTGCCGCCGCCATCCACGTAGCGCAGCAGCTTGTCCACTTCGCCGGGCAAGAGGTTGATCTGCGGGTGGGTGATGACCAGCACGCTGGCATTGCCCGGCACTTCCTGGGCAACGGCCAGGTTCAGGCTGGCAATGTGGAAGCCGTTCTGCTGCAGTTTCTTGCCGAATTCGCCGAGATCAAAGTTGGCCGGACCATCGAGCTTGCGTTCGCCATGGCCGTCCACATACATGAGCAGCTGGTTTTTGCTGTGTGCCAGGCGCAGCAAGGCGCTGGTGAGAGATTGTTCATTCAGCACGGTGAGGTGCTCGCTGCGTCCGCCAAATTCCACCACCATCTCGCCGTTGGCACGCACGGCAGCGCGGCGCATGGCTTCCGGTTCTTTCACGGGATCGACGAAGGTGAGCGTGATGTCGGGTTTGTAGCGCTGGTACAGGCCGATGAATTCGCGTATCAGGCGGCGCATATCACCCAGCTCGGCATCCTGGCTAGTGACATACTCGGTAATGTTTATCGTGCCCTGCATCTGTTGCAAGGTGTCCACGCTGCTGGCCTGCAGGCTGTTGCTGGCGTTCTGGGTCAGATCCCAGTGTGCCGGGAAGCGTGCCGCGAGCTGGTAGAGCGCTACGCCCGCCGCCAGCAGCAGCAGGGCGTAGGCGGCGTTTTGCAGCTGCAGTTTGTAGGAGAGGAAGGTTTTTTTCATTAGCCGTAAGTGCGATTGTTATGCAGGCGGCGTATTGCCAGCAGCAGGAAGGCTGCGCTGAACAGCGCGAAATAGAGGATGTCCGCGCTGCGCAGCAGCCCCTCGTTGAAGTTCTGGAAATGGCTGTAGGGGGTGATTGCGCGCCACGCCATATCGCTGTCTGCGGCGCCCATGTCTGCCAGCCACAGCCCGAACAGCACGGCCAGGGTAGCGGCCGCCGCCACGATGGGTTGCGTGGTGAGCGAGGAAAAATACAGGCCAAGGGCAGTGTAGCTGGCGGTCAGCAGCAGCAAGCCGAGCGCGTTACTGAACAACAGCCCCGCGTCCAGGTGCGTGCCAAGTGTCAGTGCCAGCGGCATGAGCACGCACGAGGCGATGATCAGCAGCAGGAACAGGAACAGTCCGAGAAATTTGCCCAGTACGATCTGCCAGCTGCGTACGGGGGCTGCCATCAGCATCACCAGAGTCTGGTTGCGGCGCTCTTCGGCGATCAGGCGCATGGTGAAAATGGGCGCCAGCATCATCAAAATCAGCGCTGCCGTGCCAGCCAGCGGGGCGGCTACAGATTGCGTGGCGCCGGGTGCATTGGCGAGCTGGGCGAGCTGAACCTGCACCTGCAGGAAGGCATCCAGGCGCGCCAGAAAAAACCAGGCCAGGATAAATTGCAGCGCACCCAGCAACAGCCAGGTGGAAGGCATGGCGAACAGGCTGCGGAATTCCTTGTGGGCGATGGTGAGGATCATGCGGCTGTCTCGTTTTGGGTGAGTTGCACGAATGCATCTTCCAGATTGCCCTGCAACGGGGTGAGTTGCTGCGCCTGCCAGCCGCCTTCTGCAGCGGCTGCAAGCAGGGCGGCAGCACTATTGGTATCGCTGGTGTGCAAAATTTTAAAGCGCGTGTCGGAGAGTGCCTCGACGCTCTCTACCCCGTCCACTGCCTTGAGTTCGGCCAGTGCCGGAGGCGCCAGCAGGGTCACCACGAAACCTGTGTGGTGGCCGAAGCGCTGCATGCGCACGCTGGTATCGCCGTAGATCAGCTGGCCGTGCTGCATGATTTCAACGCGGTCGCAGATGTTTTCGACCTCGCTCAGCAGATGGGTGGAGAGAATCACGCTGTGTGCGTTGCCGAGTTCGCGTATCAGCGCGCGGATGTCGCGGATCTGTGTGGGATCGAGCCCGACGGTGGGCTCGTCCAGTATGATCACATCGGGGTTGTGGATGATGGCCTGGGCGATGCCCACGCGTTGCTGGTAGCCCTTGGACAGGGTGCCGATGATCTTGCCTCCGGCGTCCTCCAGGCCGCAGCGGCGCTTGGTCTCGGCCAGTGCTCCAGCAATGGCCGAGCGCGCTACGCGGTGCAATTTGGCGGCAAAAACGAGGTAGTCATCCACACGCATATCGCGGTACAGCGGCGGTGTTTCCGGCAGGTAGCCAATACAGGCTTTGGCGTGGGTCGGCTGTTTTGCGAGGTCGTAGCCGCAAATTTCAATTGCGCCGGAATTCGGCATCAGCGTGCCGGTCAGCAGTTGCATGGTGGTGCTTTTGCCGGCGCCGTTGTGACCGAGCAGACCCAGCACTTCACCGCGCCTGAGTTGCAAAGAAACGCCGCGGATAACTTCGCGCCTGCCATGACGGCGGGTCAGGTTGCGTGCAGACAGGGTGATGGCTTGGGACATGCGTTATGAGAGTGGTTGTGGGTAACGGTGAATATAACCTAATATGGGCGTCTGTAAAAACTATAAGGCACCTCTAAAAATCCAACTTTCGTCGCAATACGGTGTTGTCCACAAAAAATTATCGCTTACATGTTATCTATAAATAAATACGCTGCTCAAATTTTTTGTTCGCGCCTTGTCTTGCCTGGAAACTTGAATTTTAGAGGCGTCTTGAACAGCCGTTTGCAATTTGATCGCGGCACATAATGCCACCACACCATTACATACACAAATGATGAACACAAAATTTGGCATGCCTGTTTTACCCATGTTCCTGGTTTTACCGATGCTGCTGGCAGCCTGTGCCCATGCGCCGCAGTCAGCCTTCGAGCCGAATGCCATGCCGGAAGCCGTGTCCGAACAGGCTGTGGAAGGCACGCTGGTGTTGCCGCAGCTGGAGCTGAACGAGCAGATGTTGTACGAGTTCCTGCTGGCTGACATTGCGGCACAGCGCGGCAGGCCGGATATGGCTGCGCAGGTTTACCTGGAGCTGGCCAAGTCCACACGCGACCCGCGCGTGGCGCGGCGCGCGGCACAGCTGGCCTACGAATCGCACCAGATGAAGAAGGCGCTGGAAGCCTTCCAGCTGTGGCAAGAGGTGGAGCCGACTTCCCAGCTGGCAAAACAGATGCTGGCCACCTTGCTGGTGAGCGGTGGCAGGCTGGAAGAGGCGCAGCCGCAGGTGGCCGCGCTGCTGGCGGCAGACCCGGAAAATGCCGGGCGCGCGCTGATGCAGCTCTACCCCCTGTTTGCACGCCATGCCGACAAGGCCGCCACGTATCGCAGTTTGCGCGAGCAGGCGCAACCCTATCTGAAGATGGCGGAAACGCACTGGGTGTTGGCACAGGCGGCCGATGCGGCGGGTGAACATGCTGTGGCAATGAACGAGGCGCAGCAAACGCGCACTATGCGCCCGGAGTGGGATCTGGCCGCACTGCTTGAAGCGCAGTTGATGCTGCACGACGCACCGCAACAGGCGCTGGCAGTGCTGAAAAAATACCTGGCGTCTTATCCGGAGGCCAATGAAGTGCGCCTGTTTTATGCGCGCGCCTTGCTGGAACAGAAGCAGTATGCGGAGGCGCGTGCGGAATTCCAGCGTTTGCAGAAGCTGCATCCAGACAATGCCGAGCTGGCCTTTGCCATTGCGCTGCTGTCTCTGCAGATGGGCGAGCTGGACCGTGCCGAGCAGGAGTTGCAGCAGGCCCTCAGTGCCGGCAAGCAAGATAACGGCACGGTGTATTACTATCTGGCACAGCTGAACGAGGCAAAGAAAAATGATGAAGCTGCCATGCAGCAATACGCCCAGGTCAAGGAAGGGGAATATGTCTACCCGTCACGCCTGCGCATGGCTTATCTGCTGAACAAGGCGGGCAAGCTGCAAGAGGCGCTCAAGGTGTTGCAGCAGACGGACACAACGAATAACCAGCAGCGAGCGCAACTGGCCTTGATCGAGGCGCAGATGTTGCGTGATGCAAAACAATATGATGCCGCCGCCCGCGTGCTGGCCAGGGGGCTGGAAAAACTGCCGGGTAATGCGGACTTGCTGTACGAGGCGGCCATGGTGGCTGACAAGCAGGGCAAGACGGAAATTTTTGAAAAGTTTATTCGCAAGCTGATCAAGATTGCGCCGGAGAATGCGCACGCCTACAACGCCCTGGGTTATAGCCTGCTGGAACGCAACGAGCGCCTGACGGAAGCGATGCAGCTGGTGGAGAAGGCGTATCAGCTGGCCCCGGACGATGCTGCCATTATGGACAGCATGGGCTGGGGATATTACCGCCTGGGCGATCTGTCCAAGAGCCTTGAATTCATGCGCCGCGCTTACTCTGCCTATCCTGACCCGGAGGTGGCCGCTCATCTGGGCGAAGTGCTGTGGCAGACAGGTGCACAGGACGAGGCCAGAAAAATCTGGCAGGAAAGCCTGAAACAACATTCCGATAACGCAGTGCTGCGCGCAGTGATGAAGAGGTTTATGCCCTGATGTTGCGTTACTCCGGAGTATTGCTGGTGCTGGCGCTGGCGCTGCTGAACGGTTGTGCCAGCACACCCGTGGAAACGCTGCAGACGCGCCCCGAGCAGGCCGGGCAGGCGCCGTTTGCATTCAACGGGCGCGTGGCCACCAGGCATGATGGAGAAAATTCCTCGGCCGGAGTGCGCTGGGCCCATCACGGCGCCGAAGATGAAATTCTGCTGCTGGCTCCGCTCGGGCAGACCGTGGTGCGCATCAAAGGTGATGCGCAAGGTGTGGTGCTGGAAACCTCTGGCAAGTATTACGCTGCCAAGGATGCAGAGACGCTGACCGAGCAGGTGCTGGGCTGGCATCTGCCCATGTCAGGCTTGCGTTACTGGGTGCTGGCGCTGCCTGCGGTTGGTAGCGAGGCCGAGATCGAGCGCGGGGCGCATGGGCAGCTGAAAGTGCTGCGCCAGGATGGATGGGAAATCCGCTACCAGCGCTATGCGACGGAAGCACCTGATAGCTTGCCGTTACGCTTGAGCTTGCAGCGCGACGGCATGGAAATCAAATTGTTTATTGATGAGTGGGAGGCGCAATAAACAGCCTGAGTTTTGCGGGTTCCAGGCGCTGGAATGGAACGCAGGCGGGGCGCCCCCGCGGCGGGTTCATCCTCATTTTCGTGGCCAACGTAAAGTTTCAATTTGAATTTGACCTGCCCCAAAGCTGAGCCGTGAAAAAGATCCGATATAAATATATCCTGGTTGCTGTATTGCTGATTTCATTGTGGAATATATCGGCCTGGTTTATTGCAAAAGATTATTACATTGATCGAGTACAGGAGGTTGTCAAGCAAAGAACCGAGCTGACGCGATATCGTTCTGCCGACCTGGCAGACAGCATCAAAAGAAACCTGAATTACCTGTACGGCATTCCTGATGTGTTCGCCCAGTTATTACGCGTGCAAAAGGCGGTCTCTCGTTTGGGTAATAACAAACACGCCTCTTCCTTGCCGCTGGATTCCAGGAAGAGGCGCTGGACGCAAGACACGGAGTTAAATGATCTTAGCCGATACCTGGCGCTTGCCAAAGCCAGCCTTAATGTCGACATTATCTATTTGATCAATGCGGGAGGTGACTGTATTGCGGCCAGCAACTGGGATACTCCGGGAAGCACGATCGGTACAAATTTTGTCGATCGCGATTTCTATCAAAAAAATAAAAATGGACAGCGCGGGATGCAATATGCAGTTGGCAAGACCACCAATATTCCCGGCCTCTATTTTTCAACCCCCGTTATCATCGATGGCCGTTTCATGGGGGCGGTAGTTGCCAAGACCGATGTGCCTAACCTGTCTTTCCTGATCAAAGAGCTGGACGCTTTTGTCACCGATGAAAACGGCGTCATTGTGCTTGCCCGTGACAAGAACCTGGAAATGCTCTCGCTGCCAGATGCAACCGTTGCCAGCATGTCTGGGCCAAAAAGCTTTGCACGCTACAGAAGAAGCGACTTCCCCGTCCTGCAAATGCAGCCTTGGGGCGACAAGGAGTTTCCTTCATTGATGCGCGTTCAAAACGAGTATAGCCCGCATGTCATTATATCAAGCAGCATCCCTGAATATGGCCTGCAGGCTTATGTGGGTGACGAGATTGATGAAATCCGCACTTTAAATCAGGATGCATCATGGTTCGCATTCCTGCTCGGAATGTCTGGCAGCGTCCTGATTATGATAGCCGCAGGTGCGGTGCTTTATTGGAATTCAATCAAGACTGCGGAGGTCGCTCTGGGTCGAGCCAACATGGCGGAGCGCAGGATTATCAGCATCAGTGAAGATACGCAACAGCGGATAGGCCGGGAATTACATGACGACCTGGGGCAATTGCTGACTGGCATTGCATTCATGTCGGAAGTGTTTTTTAAAAGGTTGAAAGAGCAGGGCCACGCCGAGGCGCAAGAAGTATCAAAAATCACCTCCTTGGTGAATGAGGCGGTCTCTAAAACACGTAACCTGGCTCAGGGTTTGTTTCCAGTGGAATTGAAAGAGGCCGGGCTTCCTGCAATGCTCAATAATCTCGCAAAAAATGCGGGGGAGATGTATTCCATAGAGTGCGAATTCATATGTGAAAACGAGTGCAAGATCGACGACTCACTCGCGGTTATTAATTTATTCCGCATTGCCCAGGAAGCGATCAATAATGCCGTCAGACATAGCGGTGCCTCGAAAATTACCCTGAAACTGCTCTCGGAACCCACTGTGGTGACGCTTGAAATCGCCGACAACGGTTCCGGCATCGGTGATTTGACGAAGCTGGATGCCACAGGAGGGATTGGAATGCGTTCCATGCAATACCGTGCCTCGCTGCTTGGTGGCGTATTGCACATCACGACTTTACCCGGCGGGGGCACAAGCGTGGCAGTAAATTTTCCCGTCTAGTGCCGCGCCATGCCTAATTTTCGGGTAGATTCATGAATAAATGTAATCAAAAAAATTTCGTATGCACCCCACAACCTTAACCTGCCAGGCCCCGGCCAAGCTCAATCTGTTCCTGCACGTCGTCGGTCGCCGCGCCGATGGCTATCATCTGCTGCAGACGCTGTTCCGTTTCATCGACCTGAACGACACCCTGCATTTCACCCGTCGTGAAGATGGCGTGGTGCGGCGCGTGAATGCGCTGGAGAATGTGCCCGAGGAGCAGGACCTGTGCGTGCGTGCGGCGCGACTGCTGCAACAGGAGTGCGGTTGTACTCTGGGGGTGGACATCCTGCTTACGAAGCGCATTCCCATGGGGGGCGGGCTGGGGGGCGGCAGTTCGGATGCGGCGACCACGCTTTTGGCGCTGAACCGGCTGTGGAATCTGGGGGTGTCGCGGCAGCGCCTGATGCAACTGGGGCTGACGCTGGGGGCGGATGTGCCGGTGTTCGTGTTCGGCGAGAATGCCTTTGCCGAAGGGGTGGGCGAGCGCTTGCAGGCCTTTGCCCTGCCGGAGGCGTGGTACGTGGTGCTGTTTCCGCCGGTGCATGTGCCAACAGCAAAGATTTTTACGCATGCGGAATTGACACGGGATACGAATTCCATCACAATTCGCGCCCTTCCGATTGGGCAGAGCCTTTCCGGCATCGCCTGGTTAGGTAACGATTTGCAGCCAGTGGTGTGCAAGATGTACCCGGAAGTGGCGCAATACCTGGCTAGTCTGGGGAATTTTGCGCCGGCAATGATGACCGGTTCCGGTGCTTGCGTATTTGCTGAGTTTCCCAGCGAGATAGAAGCAAAACAGGTTCTGGCACAGTTGCCGCAAGGCATGCGCGGAGTCGTCGCGCAAGGTCTGCAACACCACCCATTACGGGACCTTGCAGCATAGTTTGGGCTGTGCAGGTTTGGGCCGTATAGAGTTTTTTGGGGAGTCGCCAAGTGGTAAGGCACCGGATTTTGATTCCGGCATTCGTAGGTTCGATCCCTACCTCCCCAGCCAGTTTGTAGCGTAGTCCGGTTTGAAACGTAGTCCGGTTTGAAACGTAGTAAGGGGTTCTTCGCCCTTTTGTAATTCAGGTTCATCCAATTAATCCGCCCGTTTAACCCGAGGGGTCGCACGTGTCTCATGACAGCTTGATGGTGTTCACCGGCAATGCCAATCCTAAGCTCGCCGAAAGTGTGGCGCGGTATCTTAAGATCCCTCTCGGCCATGCCAACGTAGGCCGTTTCTCGGACGGCGAGATCATGGTGGAGATTCTGGAGAACGTGCGCGGCAAGGATGTATTCGTACTGCAATCGACGTGTGCGCCAACCAATGACAGCCTGATGGAGGTGATGGTGATGGTAGACGCGCTGAAGCGCGCTTCTGCCGGCCGCATTACTGCCGCGCTGCCTTATTTCGGCTATGGTCGCCAGGACCGGCGCCCGCGCTCGGCGCGGGTGGCGATTACCGCCAAGGTGGTGGCGGACATGCTGGCTGGCGCAGGTGTTGATCGTGTACTGACCATGGATTTGCACTCGGACCAGATTCAGGGGTTCTTTGATGTTCCAGTGGACAATATTTACGCCAGCCCGATCTTGCTGGCAGACGTATGGAAACACGACTACCAGAATCTGGTAGTCGTATCTCCGGACGTGGGCGGCGTGGTGCGCGCGCGCGCGCTGGCCAAGCGTCTGGAGTCGGATCTGGCGATTATCGACAAGCGCCGTCCCAAGCCTAACGTCGCCAAGGTGATGAACATCATCGGCGATGTGGCCGGACGCACCTGTTTGATCATGGACGATATGGTGGACACGGCGAACACCCTGTGCGAAGCCGCCGCCGCCTTGAAGGAAAAGGGTGCTACGCGCGTGATCGCCTACTGTACCCATCCGGTATTGTCGGGCACGGCGGTGCACCGCATCGAAAATTCTGCACTGGATGAGCTGGTGGTGACCGATACCATTCCGCTGCGCGAAGATGCGCGCAACTCCAGCCGCATTCGCCAGCTGAGCGTGGCTGAATTGCTGGCTGAAACCATGCGCCGCATCAACGATGAAGAGTCGGTCAGTTCCCTGTTTAATGATTGAAATTGGATTTAACGATTGATCTTTAGGCGTTAACGATTTTTTTTGCGGGTGTCGTTTTGATGCCCGCGCAACCTGAAAACACCTGGTCGCGGGTGTTTTCGCATTGAAGTGGAGAAGCAACATGCAAATTGAAATCAGCGCAACAAAACGCACAGCGCAAGGAACGGGTGCGAGCCGCCGTCTGCGTAAAGCCGGTCGTGTACCCGGCATTGTGTACGGCTACAGCGAACCCCAGATGATCGAGCTGGATCACAACAATCTGTACCACGCTCTGCGCAAGGAAGCGTTCCATGCTTCCATCCTGTCGATGGACTGCGAAGGCAAAAAAGAGATGGTGCTGCTGCGTGCTTTTGAAATGCACCCGTTCCGCCAGCAAGTAATGCACATCGATTTCGAGCGCGTGCTTGCCGACAAGAAGATTCACATGAGGGTGCCGTTGCACTTCACCAGCGCTGATAATTCACCGGGCGTAAAAGCCGGCGGTGTGGTCAGCCATGTACTGAGCGAATTGACGATTGCCTGCTTACCGGCCGATCTGCCCAAGTTTATCGAGCTGGATCTGGGCAGCCTGACACTGGGACATTCTATCCATGTGTCCGACGTGAAGCTGCCTAAGGGTCTGGAAATTGCCGGTCATCACCACGCTGCCGACGCAGTCGTGACGATCCAGGTTCCACGCGGTGCGGTAGAAGCCGCTGCAGCTGAAGCCGCGGCTGAGCCGGAAGCTAAGCCTGCCGCTGCAGCTGCAGCGGCCGCAAAACCTGCAGCGGCCGCAAAACCTGCAGCGAAGAAGTAAAACAGAAACAAGCGTTGTGAGCCTGAGCCCGTCATGCCTTCATAGAATGCATGACGGGCTTTGTCATACATAACGACATAAATCTACTGTGCGTGCTCGGCATCCTCGTGTACTGGCATGTGCACCCAGTGCCTGTGCTCCGGGCTCCCCAGCCAGTCCGCTCGCTACGATTTCTGACGCTATGTGTATATCATGAGGCCTCATGGGTGAAATTAAATTAATTGTTGGTCTGGGCAACCCTGGGCGTGAATACGAAGAAACGCGCCACAATGCCGGTTTCTGGTGGGTGGACGAGTTTGCTCGTACCCACCATTTTGCTTTCAGGGCTGAGGGCAAATTCCACGGCCTGGCAGCACGCGCGACGCTGCAGTCGCGCGAGCTGTTCCTGCTCAAGCCGCAGACCTTCATGAACGTCAGCGGTCGCGGGGTGGGGGCATTGGCGCAGTTCTACAAGATAGCGCCAGAGCAAATTCTGGTAGTGCATGACGAACTCGATCTGCCGCCGGGCAGCGCCAAGCTGAAACTGGGCGGAGGTCACGGCGGGCATAACGGCCTCAAGGACATCATCGCCCATCTCGGCTCGCGCGACTTCTGGCGCCTGCGCATCGGCATCGGCCACCCCGGCGATCGGGCGGAGGTGTCCAACTATGTGCTGAATGCGCCGCGCCGCGAAGAAATGGAGCTGATAGCACAGGCCATGCAACGCGCGCAGGATGTGGCGCACCTGATCGCCGAAGGCAAGCTGGAAGCGGCGATGTTGAAGCTGCATAGCAATTAGAGGATCGAGGAATGAGGATTGAGTTAAAAACGGCGACGCTGGTTTTACTCAATCCTCGATCCTAAATCCTCAGTCCTGATTTTTATAGAGAGAAAACCATGAGTTTGAAATGCGGAATCGTCGGTCTGCCCAACGTGGGCAAGTCCACCCTGTTTAATGCGCTGACCAAGGCCGGCATCGAGGCGTCCAATTATCCGTTCTGCACCATCGAGCCCAATGTGGGCATCGTGGAAGTGCCGGATGCGCGCATGGAAGCGCTGGCAGCGATCGTCAAGCCGCAGAAGATGCAATATGCCATCACCGAGTTCGTCGACATCGCCGGCTTGGTGGCGGGCGCTTCCAAGGGCGAGGGGCTGGGCAACCAGTTCCTCGCCAACATCCGCGAGACCGATGGCATCCTGAATGTGGTGCGCTGCTTCGAGGACGACAACATCATTCATGTGGCCGGCCGTGTCGATCCGATCTCGGACATTGAAACCATCATCACCGAACTGGCGCTGGCCGATTTGAATACGGTGGAAAAAGCGCAGTTGCGCAACTCCAAGCTGGCGCGCTCCGGCGACAAGGAAGCGGCGAAATTCGGCGTGCTGCTGGACCAGCTCGTGGCTCACCTGAATGAAGGCAAGCCGGCGCGCATGATGAAGCTGGATGCAGAGCAGAGAGAGTTGCTCAAGCCCCTGTGCCTGCTCACCCTCAAGCCTGCGATGTATGTCGCCAACGTGGCGGAAGACGGTTTTCACGACAACCCCTTGCTGACCCGCCTGGAAGAATTCGCGGCACGCGAAGGCGCGCCGGTGGTGCCTATCTGTGCAGCGCTGGAATCCGAGATCGCAGAACTGTCCGATGATGACAAGCAGGAATTCCTGGCAGAAATGGGCCTGCAGGAACCGGGCCTGAACCGCCTGATCAGCGCCGCCTACAAGCTGCTGGGCCTGCAGACCTACTTCACTGCCGGTGTGAAAGAGGTGCGCGCGTGGACCATCCATGTCGGCGACACAGCACCGCAGGCAGCGGGCGTGATCCACACCGATTTCGAGCGCGGCTTCATCCGCGCGCAGACCATCGCCTATGAAGATTTCGTCGCCTGTGGCGGCGAGGCGGGTGCCAAGGAAAAAGGCAAGATGCGCGTGGAAGGCAAGGACTACGTGGTGCAGGATGGCGACGTGATGAACTTCCTGTTCAACGTGTAAGTTTGCCGGTTTCACCCAGCATTGCGCTAGAATAACGCGCCGCCTTTAACACCAGCGGCGCGTTTTATTTTTGTATAACTGAAGGAGCAGGGAAGATGGTCAAGCCGGGCTGGATAGGATTCGCCGTGTTGCTGTATGCAGCGCAGAGCATGGCGGGGGAAGTGGCGATGAGCGATGCGTGGTCGCGTGCCACGGCGCCCGGGCAGGATAGCGCTGCGGTGGGTCTGCACATTACCAGCCAGAAGGACGCGCGCATCATCGCCGTAAGCAGCCCGGCTGCGGCCAGCGCAGAAATTCACAGCATGACGCATGAAAATGGCATGATGAAAATGCGCCAGCTGGAGTCGCTGCCCCTGCCCTCGAAACAGGAAGTCGTGCTGGGCGCGGGCGGTGACCACCTGATGCTGCTTGGCCTGAAAAAACCGCTGGTGGCCGGTGATACGGTGCCGCTCACGCTGACGCTGCAGTTTGCCGACAAGAGCACCGAGCAGGTCACGCTCAAGGCGACAGTCCAGCCGCTTACGCACGAGCACCACCATCATCACGATTAGAATGTGGTATGGCTGATGCGGGATTTTTTACTGACAGGAGGCGATATGTTGCAAAAATTATTACCGGCAGTGATGTTCCTTGTGTGCGGCACGGCATGGGCGGGCGGGAATGACGTCATGGTGGACAAAGCCTGGGTGGGAGAAAGCGTTCCCGGGCAAACCTCGGCGACCCTGGAGCTGAACATCAGCACGGTCAGTCCGGCCGCTCTCCTGTCGGTAAGCAGCCCTCTCGCCGAGAAAATCGAGATTCACAGCATGGTCTTGCACCAGGGCAAGATGATGGTGCGTGTGGTGGATCGTCTGGCCTTGCAGGCCCATCGCACCACCACGTTTGGCTCGCACCAGCTGTTCCTGATGATGGTGGGGCTGAAGCAGCAGTTGAACGTGGGTGACCATGTTCCCGTCACGCTGGTGATCGACTACGGCAACAAACGCACCCAGACCATAACGCTAGATGCGGCAGTGAAGAAAATGTCCTTGAGTTACAAGCACTATGGTCCCGATGAGGTGCACGACCATCGTTAGGGGGAGATAAAGTAAGCGCGAACTTTGCGTGCGGCAGGCGGCCTGGTGCCGCCTGTTTTATTTTCGGGTGCCGGAATGACAAATTTCTGGGGTAAAATGCCCGCCAGTTTTTAAAGGATAAACAGATGACCCTTTCCGCCGCCACTGCCGCACAGAAAGCCCATACCCTGTCCGAGGCGCTGCCCTACATTCAACGCTTCTTCGACAAGACCATCGTGATCAAATACGGCGGCAACGCGATGACCGACCCCAAGCTGCAGGAAGGTTTCGCGCGCGATGTCGTGCTGCTCAAGCTGGTGGGAATGAACCCGGTGGTGGTGCATGGCGGCGGCCCGCAGATCAACGATCTGCTCAAGCGCGTCGGCAAGGCCGGCGAATTCGTGCAGGGCATGCGCGTGACCGATGCGGAGACCATGGATGTGGTCGAGATGGTGCTGGGCAAGGTCAACAAGGATATTGTCAACCTCATCAACCGCTATGGTGGCAAGGCGGTGGGACTGACCGGGCAGGATGGCGCGTTTATCCGCGCCAACAAGATGATGCTGGAAAGCAGCGATGAGCCCGGCAAGATGCTGGATATCGGCCTGGTCGGCGAGATCAGTTCCATCGACCCTTCGATTATTTCATTTCTCGATTCCGGCGATTTCATTCCGGTCATCGCACCCATCGGCGTGGGGCCGGGTGCAGAAACGCTGAACATCAATGCCGACGTGGTGGCAGGCAAGCTGGCCGAGGTGCTGAAGGCGGAGAAGCTGGTGTTGCTCACCAACACGCCCGGCGTGCTGGACAAGAACGGAAAACTTTTGACCGGACTGACGCCCAGGGATATCGACGCGTTGGTGGCAGACGGTACCCTGTCCGGCGGCATGCTGCCGAAGATAAGTTCGGCGCTGGATGCCGCCCGCAGCGGGGTCAGGGCGGTGCACATCATCGACGGCCGGGTGGAGCATGCGTTGCTGCTGGAGATTATGACCGACGAAGGTGTGGGCACGCTGATCAAGAGCAAATGAGCGCACATGATTAAAGATGCCTCTGTTCCCGCTTCCTCCGGGAGAGGGCCAGGGTGAGGGAACAGGCCGACAGGGTGCTCCCCCACCCCCGTCCCCTCTCCCGGCGGGCGCGGGGAATCGTGTGGATTTTTGATCTGGACAATACGCTGCATAACGCGACGCCGCACATCTTCCCGCACATCAACCGCAGCATGACGGCGTATCTGCAAGCGCATCTGCGGCTGGATGAGCAGGCAGCGAATGCATTGCGTATGGATTACTGGCAGCGTTATGGCGCGACCCTGTCCGGCATGGTGCGCCACCACGCCACCGATCCCGGGCATTTTTTATGGCACACCCACCAGTTTCCCGAGTTGCCGAAAATGGTGTTGCGCGAGCCGCATTTGCGCCAGGTGCTGCAGCGCCTGCCGGGGAAGAAGCTGGTGTTTTCCAATGCGCCACAGCACTATGCGCGCGATGTGTTGCAGCTGCTGGGGGTGGATGATTTGTTCGATGACCTGTTTGCCATCGAGCACGCACGTTTCTGCCCCAAGCCGCAGATGGCAGGCTTTGTGCGCCTCTTGCAGAAGCACCGCCTGAACCCGGCGCAATGCGTGATGGTGGAAGACAGCGCAGAAAACCTGAAAACCGCCAAACGCTTGGGGATGAAAACCGTGTGGGTGAGCGCCACATCGCGCTTGCCCGGCTATGTGGATGTGAAGATTAAGAACGTGATGCAATTGCCGCGCATGCTGCGGCTGATTTGAAAAGGAACAGAGATGGCTGTCGCAAAACCGGGTGAACGCAAGCTGCAAATTTTACAGGCCGTGGCGCAAATGCTGGAGCAGCCCAAGGGAGAGAAGATTACCACCGCCGCCCTGGCGGCCAGGCTGGAGATTTCCGAGGCCGCGCTGTATCGCCACTTCGCCAGCAAGGCGCAGATGTTCGAGGGCTTGATCGAGTTTATCGAGCAGACCATTTTCGGGCTGGTGAACAAGATTACCACCGAGGAAACTGGTGGCCTGAAACAGGTCGAAGGCGTGCTTGCGCTGCTGCTCGGCTTTGCCCAGAAAAACCGCGGCATGACACGCGTGCTGATCGGCGATGCGCTGGTGAACGAGGACGAGCGCCTGCAGCTGCGCATCAACCAGTTTCTGGATCGCATCGAAACCACGCTCAAGCAATCGCTGCGCATTGCCGCAACCCAGGGCGAGCTGGATAACAATGTGGACGTGAGCGCGCATGCCAATCTGCTGGTGTGCTATGTGGTCGGACGCTGGCAGCAGTTCGGCAAGAGCGGCTTTACGCGCGACCCGATGGCGCAGTGGCCGCAGCAGTGGGCGATACTTTCCCATCAATAATCTGCCGCAAGCTATTCTGCAAGCATAACTAGGAGCATCATCATGATCCTGATTCTCGCTTCCAACACCGATCCGCAGAGCGCGGATTACCAGCAGCTGACGGCTCATCTCTCCGGCCTGGAGGGTATCAGGACGCGCGTGCATACCGAGCGCGGAGCCGAGCAGACGTTGACCGAGATGTATCTGATCGGCAACACCAAGGCGCTGGACATCGAAGACATGCAAAACCTGCCCTGCGTCGAGCGCGTGGTGCGCGTGTCCGAGGAGTACCGCATACTCGGGCGGCACCGCGACGATCCGCGCCCTTCGCATTTCGAATACAACGGCGTGCACTTCGGCCAGGACTCGCTCAACGTGTTTGCCGGACTGTGCGCGGTGGATAATCCGCAGCACGTGGAGCTGATGCTGAAAGCGCTCAGGGAAAATGGCCAGGTATGCACGCGCATGGGCGCCTACAAGCCGCGCACCAGCCCCTATTCGTTTCAGGGGCACGGCAAGAATTGCCTGCCCTATGTGTTCGAGCTGGCCGGAAAATATGGCATCAAGGTCATCGCCATGGAGATCACGCACGAATCTCACCTCGCTGAAATTCGTGCAGCGCTCAGGCAGACCGGCAACCCCACCGGCGTGATGCTGCAAATCGGCACTCGCAACACGCAGAATTTCGAGCTCTTGAAAATCGTCGGGCGCCAGCAGGAGTTCCCTGTACTGCTCAAACGCGGCTTCGGCATCACCCTGGATGAATCTCTCAATGCCGCAGAGTATCTGGCAAGCGAGGGCAATCGCAACGTGGTGTTCGGCCTGCGCGGCATGAAAACCAACATGGGCGATCCGCACCGCAACCTGGTGGATTTTGCGCACGTGCCCGTGGTGAAACGCCTGACGCGCATGCCGGTGTGCATCGATCCCTCACACTCGGCAGGCACACGCAGCGCCGGCCCCGATGGCATACAGGACATCATGCACGTCACCGCACAGGGCGTGATTGCCGGTGCCAACATGGTACTGGTGGATTTTCACCCGGCACCCGTCAAGGCGCTGGTCGATGGCCCGCAGGCCTTGTTGCTGAAGGAGTTGCCGCAGTTTCTTGAAGACGTGCAGATCGCACGCGAGGCCTACCTTAAACGCCTGGCGCTACAGCAGCGCTACCAGAATGTTTAATGGGGAGTCAGGATTGACGGAGAGGTGTCCGTAAAGTTTTGTAGCGTGGAGTTTTATATTGGCGGCTACAGATCCCATACATCGTCACGACTGAATCCGCTAACTTTCAATAGTTTTGTGTGTTCGGCGTAAATCTTCATGAGAGCCGACATGGTCTCCTGGGGAAATCCCTGCCTGTTATTACGATCAGTAAATAGAGTCTGTTCCAGATACTGCTGAAGTTCCGGGGTGCCCCAAAGCATTTCAATGGAGTTGTATATGCGCGGGGATCTCTCTTTGATTATTTGTCGGGGCGGGATTTCGACAGGTAAAGCTGGTGCCGCCTTCTTACTGCCAGGCTCGTCAAAATTTAACTGGAAGTCCCAGTTTAATTGCTGTTTATCTAAATCAGACATTAGATACGCTCAATATCCCCGTTGCTTAAGTGGTGAATGTACGATAGTCGATATATTTAAGCAACTGCTTGGCGGCGGCATTTCCATGACTCCCTGAACCTGTTGGTATCTCTGCGAGTGTGCAATTCAACAATTCGAGATCACACAGTTCCTGCCTTTCTCCTTGGCGATGTAGAGCGCTTGATCTGCACGCGCTAGCCATCCAACCTTGCTTTCACCTGCCTGGAGTTGAGCCACGCCGAACGAGGCGGTGATACTCACTAGTGGAGACATGACGCAAGGTTTTTCCTGTAGTGCGAGGCGCACCCGTTCGGCCAGGTGCAATGCGGCATCTTGCCTGGTCATCGGTAGCAGTAGCAGGAACTCTTCTCCGCCGAATCGGCAGGCGATATCTTCACCACGCACCACGGAATTCAGGCGCTTGCTGACTTCGCGCAACACCTCGTCTCCGACAGGGTGGCCATAGGTGTCATTCACTTTCTTGAAGTGATCGACATCGAGCAGGATGATGCTGCACGGATTGCCGTAGCGCTCGAATATTTCAAACGCAAGGTCGATCTGTTCCGAAAGGTATCGACGGTTGAACAACCCGGTCAGTTCATCGTGCGTTGCCAGGAGCAGCATCTTGGCACTGGTGTCTTTGAGCAAGACCAGATGGCGCGCCAGGAGACAAAGCCAGAGCAACGCCGATGCAGTAGCCAGGCTGGCCAACCCGATAATGCCCAGCACGTTCCAGTCAGTCCACCAGGGGGCTTGCCGCTCCAGCACAGCCAGCCTCCAGTCTCCCTCCGGATCGTTCCATTCCAGCGGGAGGCTGCGCACGGCATAGCGCACGCCATCAATACTGGTTTCTCGAGCATTCAGCGTAAATGACAATGGTGAGAGCGGCGCCTGATCAGGTGCTGTTTCGAGTTGCCCGGGGGGCTGGGTATCGGCAATCCGGTTGGCGCTTATCTCGCCAGTTTTGCGGAAAATCCAGTCGCCGTGGTTCGAGGAAAATATCACGCCTTGCGGCGATAACAACACAACGATGCCCTCGCTCATGTTATTGAGCAGCGCGTCAAGCTTGTGGGCTCCAATTTTGACGACGACGGCGCCGATGGATGCCGATTTATGATCTATTGCGGCGTGCAATGGTGCGGCGATATAAATGCCACGATCGTTCTTGGCGCGCCCCATGGCTGGATACACATTGGGTGTTCCCTGTATGGCCAGTTGCACATTGGGCCACAACGACATATCCCCACCGGTGACGCTCGGCGTGCCCTCACTGCTGTAGGCGAGGATGATGCCTTGCTTGTTGAGCAGAAAAATACTGTCGGCAATAAACTGCCCGCGTAACGCAGCCATTGCCTGTGCGATTGCATTGGGCGGCAGCTTTCCCTGGCTCACCCGCTTGGCCTTATTGTTTACCAGGCCGAACTGAATCATGGCACCCATCGTCTGGCTGTTGATCGTGCCGTCTTCAATAGTGGCTGCGAATGCATCGAGCGACTTGAGCATGGAAAAATCGCGATCTGCTTCAATACCGTGGATGGTCAGCCGCGCTCCCAGAGATGCCGCCAGTATCACCAGTAGCGTGGAGAACGCCAGGTAGCTTCTTGCATGCAAAACAATCCAGTGCAGATAATTCATGGAAATATCCGGAAATTTGACGCGACTGCAATGAACAAATTAACGCCCCTTTCCTTAATCGGCCTGATTCTGTTGGCAAGCACTCAGGGACATCAGAACGACTTGTCGTAAGCGACAGTCAGCAAACGAGAACTGCCATACCTCGGGTTGAATCCAGGATCGCTATTGTCGCTCGTGCTGTCATACTGCAGCTTCAGGTCGCTTGAGGTGGTCAGATCATAGCGCAGGCTTAACGAGATGGTCTGTTCGCTGTTGGGAGTGCTTGCCGGTGCGCCAGCAAGCACTCCATCGGTGACCACCGTCCCCTGGTAGTGATCCCACGTAAGCATCGGCAGCCACTTGCCGTAGCGGTAGCCGGCCGCGATGATTTGAGCAAAGTCGTTGTAGGTCAGGCCGGGATGGTTGATATAAATGAACTCGTTGAACAGCAGCCAGTTCTGGTAATTCGCCTTCAGCGTAAAGCCATATATCCGTTGATCCGCGACTGGGCCTGCTCCTGTCGGGGGATCGTAGCTCAAGGTTGCGTAGTTCCAGCTGCCATTGACATTGACATCCTGGGTGTTGGATTGCAGGTACACCAGGCGGGCCTCGAACCAATCCTTCGATAAGGTCATGTCGCCGCCCACGATATGGGTCCAATTTACATCGGTGATGCTTTGACGCCCGTTGCCATAGACTTTCCAGTAGCCGCTGTTTTTCCTGTGCTCGTTTCCTGCGAGCAGGTTGGCGTTGGCCACCCAGTCGCCGAACTGATCCTGATAGCTCATGCTTGCGCCGTTGTAGTTCACCACCTGCCAACCATACAGCCACGGCGGGAGATGCGTCCATGGAAGAGTAAAGCCCACGTCCTGCGAATCGGAGTAATAGAACATCGGCAGGCGCTGACGGCCGGCATGGAAGGTGATTTGGCTGTTGAGTTGGTAACTGCCATACAGCCACTCCAGATCCATGTTGCCACTGTTGGAGCCGTGTGCCACCGCCTGTGCCGTAACCGAAAACTTCTGGTTGTCGAATGCGACGCGTCCCTGCAGTCCCAGCTTGGAGTCGGGTGCCCATTGCACACCGCCCGTATCTTCGTAAATTGCGCTCTCGGCATAGTCGGATACGAAACAGGGGCAGTTATAGTCGCCGACGTTAGCACTGGTGCCGCCCAGTATTTTGCCCGCAGCAATGGTCACGAAACCTGATCCGGAAAATTCCGGGCCATCATCCGCGTGGCTGTTGCTTGCCATAAGCGCGAATAGCAGCGCCGTTATTTTCAGAAAATTACTCTTCACTCGTGATTTCTCCGCTAAGCCTTTAGTCATTGCACGACAACGACGACCTTGACGCTGCTGTCCAGCGAGTCCCTGTCGATATAGCCAATCGCCCCGGGGGTTGCCTGGAGCATTCTTTTGACCTCGTCCTCGTTGGCGCACTCGTGGGGCGGCACACCGCGGCCGGTAAAGTACAGTTTTGCCCAGTGTGCCTTGGCTTGGGCGGCACTCCTGTTTGCTATCTTCATGTAAAACTCTTCGCGCAGAGAATTGGTTTCAGACAAATCAATGAGGACTGGAAAGCTGCCATCCGGAAGTGAAACAACCTTGCCGAGAAATATATCTCTGACCTGATTTATATTCATGGTGATTGCAGGGCTGTTTGCTCCGGTTACCACCAGCACTTCGGCAAACAGAATGTGCGGAAGTAGCAGTGCCGCGATGACACAGCAATGAGATACCTGCTGTTTAATGGTTGAAACCATGAAGTCGGATTTTATGTGGTGAACACAAGTGCTAAATAATATACAAATGGTTGTACAGCAGCCCGAAATCTAACATCAATTGCCATATTACGATATAGGCCAGACTATCTAGGCAGAGGTATATCGGCGCTGCTGCAACTCCATGAGTTGAGGTGTGGTTGCTTTGCTGGATACCTGCATGCGTGGATGCGCCGTGAAGGAAACACCTTGGGGCGTAGCAGGGCAGGAGCGCCACTCTCAGTGGCAGTGGCTGGGCATGGGGCGCGGCAGAAAATAAAAACGGGTACTTGCTAGCAAGTACCCGTTTTCAACTGGAGCCGGTGTAACGTGAGAATCTAGGGCTGCCGCTTTAGAAGCGGAAACCCAGCTTCCCGGTATACGATGCGGCGTCGCCGGTCTTGTCGGCTTCCAGTGCAAAATTGACCAGGCCTAGATTCAGGTTGGCACCTACGAATACCTTGCCCAGGGAGAAGTTTTCATCTGCCAGGCCCACATTCGTCGAGCTGTTAACCCAGACTTGGCCGACGCCCGCGTAAGGGGTAAACATGAGGAAGCCCTTGGAAATGGAAATATCCAGGCCCTTGGTGCCGAAAGACAGCTGATCTACACCGCTCAGGCTTGAAAACGAGCCACGGATAGCGACAGCCGGCAGGGCTGCCCCGCCTTCCATCAGGGCATAGCGCAGCTCTGCGCCGATTACCCTGATATTGGTGGTGGGCACGACAGCGAAGGAGGCTGCGACATCAATGCCGAAAGGCAGGCCTTTGGCCACATGCAGCTTGGGAACGTACAGCGTGGTGACCGGAGTGCTGCCACCGGTCGCCTTGGAAAGGGCCTGCGAACTCTTGGTGATATCGGTGCTGGTGACCTCCACTCCCAAATCAAAGCCGGTAACGCCGAGCGGTTCTGCCGGCATGACAGACTTGTAGCTCAGGGCGGCTCCCAGGTCTTCAGACAAGAGTCTGAAATCATTCTGGACGGTGATGTTCGCCATGTTTATGTTGGCGGCAAACGCAGCCGGGGTAAAACAGGCTGCAGCAAAGCACAGCGCTAATAGTTTCTTCATGGTGGGTCTCGTTTCCTTAAAGTTCGTTTACAGGGGACTGCGCTGCATGGGAGTTGAATCCCGAGTTAAAGTTCACGATTGCAGGCGAGCACGCAGGGATTGGTGCTACGGCTACGCGGCGTGCAGTAGAGCCCATCGCGCTTGAGATTGTCAAGTTCGGTCTGCCGAGTGGCGGGCAAGCTTAGGCAGGCTGGCGGATGCTGTTGCGTTGGGCTGTAAAAGTGGTTATATTCGGTCGCATGCACTTCTCTCGCCACATCGCGCAATTGCACTCCACGTTCAGCCTGATGGCTGCGCTGCTGCTGCGCGTCGCGCGCTAAAACTATTCCCCACTCATAGTTTTAAAGCAGGCGGCATCCGCCAGGATAGCCGTGTCCGGACAATTGCATTGGAGCATTAACATGACAGACAAATTAATCATATTTGACACCACCTTGCGCGACGGCGAACAGAGCCCTGGCGCTTCCATGACGCGCGAAGAAAAGATACGCATTGCCAAGCAGCTGGAGAAGTTGCGTGTGGATGTGATCGAGGCAGGCTTCCCCGCCGCCAGCAACGGCGACTTCGAATCCGTGAAAGCGGTGGCGGACGCTATCAAGGACAGCACCGTGTGCGGCCTCGCCCGTGCCATGGAAAACGACATCAAGCGCGCGGGCGAAGCACTGAAGGGCGCCAAGTCTGCACGCATCCACACCTTTATCGCCACCTCTCCTATTCATATGGAAAAGAAGTTGCGCATGTCTCCTGACCAGGTGGTGGAGCAGGCGGTGAAGGCGGTGAAGTGGGCGCGCCAGTACACCGACAACGTGGAATTCTCGCCCGAAGATGCGGGCCGCTCCGACCCGGATTTCCTGTGCCGGGTGCTGGACGCGGTGATCAAGGCCGGTGCCACCACGCTGAACATCCCCGACACCGTGGGCTACAACCTGCCGCACCAGTTTGGCGGCTTGATACGCGATTTGCGCGAGCGCATCCCCAATGCCGACAAGGTGATTTTTTCCGTGCATTGCCACAACGATTTGGGGCTGGCCGTGGCCAACTCCCTGTCGGCCGTGTTGAATGGCGCGCGCCAGGTGGAGTGCACCATCAACGGCTTGGGCGAACGTGCCGGCAATGCCAGCCTGGAAGAGGTGGTGATAGCGGTGAAGACGCGCCGCGACATTTTTGCATGTGACACGCGCATCGACACCACGCAGATTGTGCCGACCTCCAAGCTGGTCTCCAGCATCACCGGTTATCCGGTGCAGCCCAACAAGGCCATCGTGGGTGCGAATGCCTTTTCGCATGAATCGGGCATCCACCAGGACGGCGTGCTCAAGCACCGCGAGACCTACGAAATCATGCGTGCCGAGGACGTGGGCTGGAGCGCAAACAAATTGACCCTGGGCAAACTCTCGGGCCGCAATGCTTTCCGTTCGCGCCTGACCGAGCTCGGCATCGTGCTGGACAGCGAGGAGGCGCTGAATGCCGTGTTCGCGCGCTTCAAGGACTTGGCCGATCGCAAGAGCGAGATCTTCGACGAGGACTTGCAGGCGCTGGTGAGCGAAGGCGTGGTGGCGCAGGTCAGCGAACATTACCGTCTGCTTTCCATGCGCGCCCATTCCGAAACAGGCGAGACACCGAAAGCCCGCGTGGTGCTCAGCGTGGGCGGGCAGGAGCACAGCGCCGAGATGCAGGGCGGCGGGCCGGTGGATGCCACCTTCAAGGCCATCGAGCAGATCGCGCAGAGCGGCACCGAGCTGCAATTGTATTCGGTGAACAACATCACCAGCGGCACCGATGCACAGGGCGAGGTGACCGTGCGTTTATCCAAGGGCGGGCGCGTGGTCAACGGCCAGGGCGCGGACACCGACATCGTGGTGGCCTCGGCCAAGGCCTATCTCAACGCGCTGAACAAGCTGGAAGCGGGCGCGGAACGCGCGCATCCGCAGGTGTGAAAATGGCCGGGGTTGACCCCCGGCTAACTTGCTTCCTTCGCCATCTCGATCAATACCTTTCTTGCCTGCTGCGCATCCAGCACCAGTGTCTTGAATTCGCAGCGCAACACGCGCTCATCCGCGCGTACGTCGAAGCCGTCGCAGTCTATCCCAAGCATCTCAACATTCGCCGCATTGTATTGATGGAAGTGGCAGCACCATATAATCCTCCGCCTTCACCCAGTGGATGTTGCCGAAACCGCCGATGTAGCGCATGGCTTGCGGGACCAGGCGCTCGCCGATCCTATTTATTTGAGTCATGCGCTTATTGCGGGCGATATGGTCGAGGCTATCGCTCGACAATCAGGTCGATAAGCATGCCATTCGTCGAAAACCTTGACCACTCATCGACCAATTATTGACCGGCTTAGCCAGGACTATAAAAATAGGCGCACAAGACAAGGGAACCTATCGAAGGTGGTATTCTCAAACCCACCTCTCAGGAAATGTTTTTCTGTAGAGCGGGAATGTTGGGTATCTGAGAAAAAATCAGGTCATTTTTAATTAGTTGCGCTATCGCCAATATCAAATATGAACGCACACAGACATTTCCTCGATAAGGTTCAAGAGGTTTGCAGTGATGTTAAGCAAACAACCTCCCTGGAAAAGCTATATGAAAACCTCATCCATTTTATTGCCAAGGCCTGCGATGCTTCTGCTTCAGCACTAATGGCCGTTGCCATCAAGGGCGAGACCAATGATTCTTTCTGGATCGCCCAAGGCACAGGACGATTTTCCAATGCTGCAGGCAAGTTCTTGCTTGACGAGCAAGTTCGGGACGTCATGGAAAAGACCATCGATCAACGTTCAAATATCTATGATGAGAACGTTGCCACATTCTATTTTGCCCACCCGGAGAAACTTGCCGTGCTGGTTTATATCGAGCTGGAGAAACCGTTCGATGCAGAACAACAGGAATTGCTGACTTTTATTAACGACAAAGTCTCCAGCACAATACAGGCACATACCTTGATCAAGCGTGCCGAAAGAACCAGGCGCGCCATGGTTATTTCGCTGGCCGATCTTGCCGAACACCGGGATACCGATACCGGTGCGCACATCATGCGCATCGCCATCATGACCGACGAAATCGTACATAAGCTGAACGAGCTGGGTTACTACAAAAATGAGATCACCCGGGAGTTCAAACGGTTTATCGGCACCGCCAGCATTCTTCACGATATAGGCAAAGTCGCCATTCCGGAAAACATCCTGAAGAAACCGGGAAAGCTGGATGCGGAAGAGCGAAAAATCATGGAAGAACATGCGTTGAAGGGGCAACAGGCGCTCAAGAAAGCCAGCCGCATACTCGATGACAGTGATTATCTGCTCAAGCTTTCCAGTGAAATTGCACTTCACCACCACGAGCATTTCGATGGCAGCGGTTACCCGATGCGGATCGCCGGGCGTGAAATTCCCCTTTCCGCACGGATCGTCGGTTTGGCTGACGTTTTCGATGCGCTCACTTCCGAAAGACGCTACAAAAAAGCGTGGCCTGAAAAAGAGGCGATTGACTATATTTACAATAAATCCGGACAGCAGTTCGATCCCTTGGTGGTGGAAGCCTTCCTGAAAGTAATGGAATGCCGCCAGGAGGCGACTTTCATCCAATGGACAGACGCAATGTCGTTAAGAGAACCGTTATTGGATGATGATCATCGCCAGCTCATCGCACTGATCAACCAGCTGACTTCTGCGGAAAAGGTAGGAAACCGGCGCAATATCGAGTTTGTGCTGGACGAGTTGGTCGATTACACCATTGATCATTTCAACCGCGAAGAATTATTTTTGCAGGATAACGGCTATCCGCTCGGCGAAATGGCTGCCCACAAGCTGATGCATGCAGAGTTCACCAAAGCCATTCAGGATATCCGCTGGCAGTACCAGAACGGTTTCCGGTCCGGAATCAATCAGGAGTTGTTGCGCTATATGCGGACTTGGCTAAGCAAACACATCCTGGTTGAAGATGTGAAGTTCGCTTCTGCCCTAAGCTGAGCGTAAGTCCGATAATTATTGGCAAGAGTAAACGGCTGCTTCCGTAAAGTGCGTGCGGGATGTCGCTTAATGGCTAGCCCGCTTGCTGTGTCATCTCCATCAATGCCTTCCGTGCTTGCTGCGCATCCAGCACCGCTTCCGTAAAGTCAAAGCGCAACACCCTGCCATCCGCGCGCACATCGAAGCCGTCGCAGTCTATGCCGATCATCTGCACGTCCACAGCGCTGACCCGATGCATGTGCTGGCAGTAGCGGCGCAGGGTGTCCTGGTGATCCGCGTTCATATGCGCGAGCACCTCGTCCTCCTGCGCTATCAGTGGGCAGGGCGGCAGCAGATATTTTTCCGCACTCACCCAATGGATCTTGCCGAAGCCGCCGATATAACGCAGCGCTTGCGGGACGATGCGGTAGAAGGAGAAATCGGCCATGGCGAAATAGGTCTGCGCCTCGGGAAAGTAGCGCAGGTAGCGGGTGCCGGTTTGTTCACGCTCTGCCACGGCATGTGCGCTGCCGGTCAGGGTGACGCGGCCCTGAGCCTGAATGTGCGGGTCATCCTGGTTGTGGGTGATCAGGCTGACGCGCGCGTCATGCAGGATGTTTTTGGTGTGCTCTGCCAGTGTGCTGATCAGGATCAGCAGGCTGCCATCGTGGTCGACCAGATAAGGGGTGATGGAGGCGAAAGGATGGCCGTCGAATTTTTTCGACAGCGTGCACAGTGCGCCGTAACGATGGGCGCGCAGCAATTGCCGACTTTCACGAGCGCTTTCCCGGGCGGCATTGCTCATGCGGACAGTTTCAGCGCGGTTTGTGCCAGGCGGCGGCCCAGCGCGATGCAGAGTTTTTTCTCGGCATCGCTGATGGGCTGGTCGCCGGCCATGCCGGCCACATGACTGGCCCCGTAGGGAGTGCCGCCCTGTTGGGTGGAACCGAGCTCGGGCTCGGAATAAGGCAGGCCGACGATGACCATGCCGTGGTGCAGCAACGGTACCATCATGGTCAGCAGCGTGCTTTCCTGGCCGCCGTGCATGGTGCCGCTGGCGGTGAACAGTGCGGCGGGCTTGCCGACCAGCGCGTGCTTCATCCACAGTGCGCCGGTGCTGTCCCAGAAATATTTCATCGGGGCCGCCATGTTGCCGAAACGCGTGGGGCTGCCCAGCGCGATGCCGATGCACTGTTCCAGGTCGGCGAGTTCCACGTAAGGCGCGCCTTCATCTGGAATGGCGGGTTCCGTGGCCTCGCAGGTGGTGGAGAGTTTGGGCACGGTGCGCAGCCGCGCGCGCACGCCGGCCACCTGTTCCACGCCGCGTGCCAGGAGCTGTGCCATTTGTCGCACAGAGCCGTGCTGGCTGTAATACAGTACAAGAATTTCTTTGTCGGTTATCATGTTCGCCATTCTATTCGGTTAATGCTTCAGCAAAAAAATCACCCATGAAAATTCTGGATACTCCCCTGTTGCGTTTCCTGCGCTTTATCGTTGCGCGCTTCAGGCAGGAGCGCTGCACGCAGATGGCTTCCAGTCTGACCTTCACCACACTGTTGTCGCTGGTGCCGCTGCTTACCATCATGCTTACGCTGTTTTCGGCATTCCCGCAATTCGCGGATTTTTCTGCCAATGCCAAGAACATGTTGCTGTCCAATATGCTACCGGAAACCGGCGGCAGGATAATCACCAATTACATCCAGCAATTTGCCGATAACGCGGCGAGACTGACTGCCGTGGGTATCGTGTTTCTGGCGGTGACAGCGATGTTGCTGATGCTGACTATCGACAACGCTTTCAACATGATCTGGCGCGTATCGCGGCCGCGTACCCTGTTGCAGCGCGTGCTCATCTATTGGGCCGTGCTGACGCTGTCCCCCTTGCTGATGGGCGGCAGCCTGTCGCTGACCTCGTGGCTGATCGGGCTGTCGGTTGGCCATGTGACGCAGTTCCCGGAATCCGTGGTGGCGGTGCTTAAAGTGGTGCCGACGCTGCTCACGACTGCGGCGTTTACGCTGATGTTCAGGGTGGTGCCCAATCGCCTCGTGCCGCTGTCGCATGCCTTGATCGGTGGCGCATTCTCAGCGATCGCGTTTGAGGCGATGAGCCGCGGTTTTGCCTTATACATCGCCTATTTTCCCACCTACAAACTGGTGTATGGCGCATTCGCCAGCATCCCGATTTTCCTGTTGTGGGTTTACCTGTCCTGGCTGGCGGTGTTGCTGGGCGCTGTGTTGACTGCTTCCATGTCGCACTGGAAGAGCGCCAACGGTGCTCAGCCATTGTCGCCGGAAGTAAAACTTTACTATGCGCTGCGTATCCTGAAGCTGATGAGCGATGGCATGACCAGTGGAACGGTGCAGACCTTTACCAGTCTCTCCAGGGAATTGCGTGTGGGCTATGACTCACTGGAAGAGCTGCTGGAAAAAATGGCGACTATCGACCTGGTGCGGCGCCTGTCCGGGCAGGGCTGGGCGCTGGTGCGCTCGCCCGAGCACGTGCAGGCCAATGAACTCTACCGCCTGTTCGTGTTTGATCCGGCGAAGCCACCGCTGGAGGAGGAAGGGAGCGGAATCAATGAATGGTTTTCGCGTCTGGCCGAGCGCAGTGCAAAAACTGCCGATGTCACCATCAGCTCCCTGTTCAAGGCAAATATTTGAGCGGCGCTGCCGAATAATACCAGCCCATTCGCTGCCTATCCGCGCAGGCGCTGGTATACCGTTGCCAGCCCGTTCTGATCACCCACATTCCCCGGAAAAATAACCACGGGAATTTGCGCCAGGCGATGCTCGGGCGGCGTGAGCACCACGCTGCATCCCGCCAGAATCTGGCCGACGATGCGTGAAGCGGGCAGGGCCAAGCCCTTGGACAGCATGTCGTTGGAGGTGATGCCGCCCTTGCTGATGACAAAGCCCGTGCTCGCCGGCAGGTCATGCACCACGCTCATCAGAAAACCGGAAACCTGTTCGCCGAACAGCAAGCGGCTTTGCTGGTCCGGGAATTGCCGCTCGACGCGGCTGGTGTAGATGAGCGAGGTCTTGCCGGCGGCATGCGCGCGGTTCACCTTGTCCAGCACTTCGCCCAGCAGCCTGTCGGACTGTTCGGGCAGACAACTCACATCAACCTCGATGGGCTCGATGCCGTCCTGCTGCAGCAGCACTTGCAACTGCTCGGTGGTTTTCTTCACGTGCGAGCCGACGACCACTACGCCCGGACGCCCATTCTTCACGTAGGCATGCATTTGTGCGGCTGGCACCGGCTGCGGCGGCAGTTTGGCCAGCGCGGAAAGCAGGCTGGCCGCGCTGCGGAACAGGAAGCGCTTGCCCTGGCTGGCGGCCTGCTGCAGGTCATCGGCGAAGCGGTTCAGGTCGGCCTGGGTTTCTGCATCCACCACACAGCAGGCGTTGCCAGACAACGCCTGCAGCCGTTCGATAGAGCCGGCACGCACATCCTGCAGGGTAAAGCGCACCACCGCGCCGGCCTTGATGCGGCCGTGGGTTTTTTCCTCGACGTAATCCGGCAGGTAACTGTGCTGGTAGCCGAACACCGAGTCCCTGGCGAACTCTGTTTCGTGCACCGGTACCTGCTTGTCGCCGACTTTGAGATAGTGCACGCTGTCCACGGTGGTGCGTCCGCCCTCGAAAAAAGCCGGGGTGAGAAAGTGCGCATCGAAGGGGCCGAGCTCTTCCTGCATGACATCGGTCTCCACCGGATAGTGGCCGCGCAGCGTCGAGTCGGAACGGCTGACGAACAAGGCCGGGCGGTTAAAGCCCAGCATCGCCAGTTTCAGGTTGCGGCAGACTTCGCGCGTGATTTTTGCGGCGTCGGCTGCGCCCATGCCGCGGGTATTGGTAAGCACGAACATCAAGGGCGAGGCGTCGTCCAGCCCCAGCCGCAGCGTCGCGACATCCCAGCGCGTGAGCAGCAGACAGCCGTGCACTGTCTGCGAGCCGGTTGGGTCGTCGTCTAATACTATGATTTTGGGCTGCATTGGAATTCCTTTTTCGCGCGGAGAACGTGGCATTCGTCGCTCGGGTTAGACCAGGGGCGTAACCCGACACATCGCGGACTAAGCCAGCAAAGCCAGCGCGCGTTGCGCCATCGACTTGGCGTTCATGCCATTGAGATCGAACAGCTGGCCTGCGCTGGCAGTGGTTTCGCCGCGCTGCCAGCACAAGGTCTCGCGGCGCGCCGCGCGGCTGCGCAGCAGTACCGGCTCCAGCATCGCAGATGGGCCGCCGCTGACAGCTAGCAATGCATCACCGTGGAACAGCGCATCGAAATCGGCGTCAGACATGAACTGGCCGTCCGGCTGCGACACGGTATTCCAGGCAACGTCGCTGGGGCGATACAGGCGGCGCGGGTTGACCACGGTGACGATGCGCACGCCGATGCCTTGCTGGTGCAGCGCTTCCGCCGCCTCGAATACCGGCAGCAGAACCATGTCGCCGGTCACCGCGAACACCACCTTGTTCCTGCCATCCTTGTCCAGCAGCGTGAGTGCGCCTTCTTCCACCGCCTTGCGGCCTTGCGCCAGCGTGGTGCGCACCGGCAGCGGGGTCTTGGAAGCGGTGATGACGATGCCTTTGTTGCTGGTTTTCAGCGCCCAGTCGTAGGCCACCTGGATCATGTTGGCGTCACACGGGAACAGCGGGAACACGTTGCCGTGGCGCATCATCGCGGCGAAGTAGGCTTCCACCTCGGGGCGCTGGTGAGTCCAGCCGTTGCGGCCCTGTTCCAGTGCGCCTGCGGTAAACAGGCACACTGTGCTGGGCGTTTTGCGGCGCAGTTCGGCCATGGCCTGGATCACCGTCTGCCAGATCGGCAGGCCGTTGATGACAAATGATTCATAAGAGCACCACAGGCTGCGCCCGCCGAACAGCGACACGCCAGCAGCCAGGCCGGCGCAGGCGTCCTCGTTGAGCGGCTCGTAAACCTGGCCGTTGGGGCCCTGGAAATACAGGTCGTCCACGGTGGGGTGGCGTATCGTCAGCGCCTTGTTGATATTGGCCATGGCCGAAGCTTCGTTGCCGTCTGCATTGGTGACGATGAAACGCGGGTCGCGTTGGCCCACTGCGGCGACCACCTCGCCGAAGGCCGTGGTGGGCACCTTGTTTTCCTTGCCCGGCTCGAATTCGGTCAGCGGCAATGCGCCCAGATCTGCCAGCTTCAGTTCGAATTCGGTCACGACGGTTTTGACTGCAGGGCCGCCGCCGGCATGGCGGAAGTTTTCGCGCACCAGCTCCCAGGCCGCGGTGGACAAGGCGCGGCGTTGCAGGCCGGAGACGATGTCTGCGCTTTCCAGCGTGTGATGCGCGTAAAGATTGTGCGACTTGGAGCCGGTGGCATGCACGCCGCTGCCCTTCAGTTGTTTCAGGATCAGCACCGACAGTTCGCCGTTGAGCGCGTTTTTGGCAGCGGCCGCGCCGGCCTTGAGCACCGCACCGGTAAAGGCCACGCGCTGCTGCCACGAGAACAGCGAGCTGTCGACGTAGGCGCCATCCTGTTTCTGGTCGTCGAATTCCTTGGCATCCAGCAGATACACGTGCTTGAAGCCGTGCGCCTGCCAGTAGGTCGTCATGCGCGCGTTGTCCCAGGTCGACACCATGCTGTGGTGTTCCTGGGAGTAGCCGTTCCACACCAGCATAGGCAGGAAGTTGGTGGCCTTGGGGTAGGCGGTGTTGAAGTGCAGCATCGCGCTCATGATGTAGGGTTCGCCCAGGCCGCCGTCGCCCATGGTCACCGGGAACAGCTTGCCGGGATGGAGCAGCGCGCCGGCCATGGCGAAGTGCTGGCCCTGGCCGAGCGGGCCGGCGGGAGCCAGCAGTCCGGGAATGGCGCCGGAGAGGTGGCCTAGCAGTCCGTGGGTTTCGCGGAAGCGCTCGCGCATCTGCTGCACAGTATGGATGCCCATGGTTTCCAGCGAGGTATCGAGGAACATGGCGCTGTAAAAACCGGGCGCGTGGTGCCCCACTTCGGTGACGATATTGGTGTGGCCCAGCATCACCATTGCGGCATAGGCTTCCGCGCTGCTGGCGAAGCCGCCGGGGTGGCCGGATGATTTTGCGCCGGTGACCTGAAGGGTCAGGTAGCGCAACGCATCCGCAAGCAGCAGGGTCTGGTAGGCCGCCTTTTCATCGTTGGCATTGGCAACACCTGGCACCCTGGAGGACAGGCAGGGCGCATCGCCTAGGCGCGCGAAATCCGGCATGGATTCTGCGAAGTATTGAATTCCTGCGCAGAATTCTGGAGTCGTGTGTGGGGTAATCAGTTTTTTATCCGCATTCATTTGCTTCTCCAGTAATGAAAATGACGGCAGGATGCACCGCCCTGTATTTCACAATATGAAATATAAAATCATTATGTGAAAATGTTAGCAAGTCTGCCGGATAAATGCAACAAGGGGTTCTGATTTTTTCTGTGATCCAATTTCCAACAGTTCAAGTAAACGACTCGGCCTATTCCATATCCGCATAGCAGAAGTTGGTGAGGAATTCCGGCATCGCCTTGCTGCTGACCAGGCGCTCGAACACTTCCGCCCCCTGTGTGTAGTCGCCGGGAATGAAGTATTTGTTAGCCACGCCCGCATTAATTTGGGCAACCGCCTCGGGGATCAGCGCGCGCACCATCTCCGCCGTCACCTTGCGGCCGTCGTCCAGCACTCCGCGCGCGCTGTGCACCCACAGCCACACCTGCGAGCGCGAGATTTCGGCAGTGGCGGCATCTTCCATCAGGTTGTGGATCGGGACGCAGCCGGTACCCGCCAGCCAGGCACCGATATAGGCGATGGCCACCTCGATGTTAAGGCGCAGCCCCGCCTCGGTGATCGGGCCTGCGGGTGCGAAATTCAGCAGGTCGGCGGCAGTGGCCTGCACGTCCAGGCGCTTCTTGCCGATCTGGTTGGGGCTGGGCATCAGCCGGTCGAATATTTCCATTGCCACAGCTATCAGGCCGGGATGGGCGACCCAGGTGCCGTCATGGCCGTCGCCGGCCTCGCGTTCCTTGTCGGCGCGCACCTTGGACAGGGCTGCATCATTCGCCACGGGGTCGGACTTGATCGGGATCTGCGCCGCCATGCCGCCCATGGCGTGGGCGTTACGGCGGTGGCAGGTCTTGATCGAGAGCAGCGAGTAGGCGCGCATGAAGGGAGAAGTCATGGTGATCAGGCCACGGTCTGCCAGCATGAAATCCGGATTGTGGCTGAATTTCTTGATGCAGCTGAAGATGTAATCCCAGCGCCCGCAGTTGAGCCCGGCGGAGTGCTCGCGCAGTTCATACAGGAACTCATCCATCTCGAAGGCGGCGGGGATGGTTTCGATCAGCGCGGTCGCCTTGATGGTGCCGCGCGGGATGGCAAGGTATGCCTGGGCATGGACGAACACGTCGTTCCACAGGCGCGCTTCGAGATGGCTTTCCATCTTGGGCAGGTAGAAGTAGGGGGCCGTTGCGCGCGCCAGCAATGCTTTTGCGTTGTGGAAAAAATACAGGCCGAAATCGAACAGGCTGGCGGACACTTCTTTGCCGTCTACGGTGACATGTTTCTCCAGCATGTGCCAGCCGCGCGGGCGCACGAACAGCACAGAGGTCTTCTCGTTCAGCTGGTAGGTCTTGCCGTCCGGGTTGACGTGGCGGATGGTGCGATTGACCGCATCGCGCAGGTTGATCTGTGCCTCGATGACATTGGGCCAGGTCGGGGTCATGGAATCTTCCAGGTCTGCCATGTAAACCCGCGCGCCCGCATTGAGGCCGTTGATCAGCATCTTGCGTTCGGCCGGCCCGGTGATCTCCACGCGCCTATCCTGCAACTCGGCGGGTACCGGGGCGACGCTCCAGTCGCCGTTGCGGATGTGCGCGGTGGCCGGCAGGAAGTCGGGCAGCTTGCCGCCATCCAGCTCGGCCTGGCGTGCCACACGGCTCTGCAGCAGGGACTGGCGCACGGGTGCGAATTTGCGCGCCAAATCGGCGATGAAAGCCATCGCCTCGGGAGTAAGAATGGCGGATTGCTCGGCAGTGACAGTGGCGGAGATCTTGATGCCTGCGGGAATGGTCATGATGTTTCCTTATGTGAGTCGTATCAGGCGACGCGGTTCTGCGGTGTGCCGGCCACAAACGCTTCGATGTTGTCTATCAGCTGGTCGGCCAGGGTCTGCATCGCCTCCCGCCCCGACCAGGCAATGTGCGGCGTCAAAATGAAATTGGGCAGATTCAAGTCTAGCAGCGGATGGCCATCGCGGGGCGGCTCCTTGCCCAGTACGTCAAAACCGGCGCCGCCTATCCGGTGCGAACGCAGGGCGTCAAACAGAGGCGCTTCATCCACCAGCCCGCCGCGCGCGGTGTTGATCAAGAGTGCCGTGGATTTCATCAGGGAAAATTCACTTGCTGCAATCAGGTTTAGGGTTTGCGCGTTGAGCGGCAGGTGCAGAGTGATGACATCGCTTTCGCGCAGCACCGTGTCGAAGCCGGTGTACCCCGGCCGTATAGCGGCTGCCCCTTTGTGTTCGGCGCGCAGCACCTGCATGCCGAACGCCAGCGCGATCTGTTCCACAGCACGGCCGATGGCACCAGCGCCGATCAGCCCCAGGGTGCTGCCGTGCAGGTCGCGCACCGGGTGGGTGAACAGGCAGAACTGATCGGCGCGTTGCCATGCACCGCTGCGCAGCTCTTCGCGAAACGCCAGCAGGTTGCGGCGCAGCGCCAGCATCAGCATGAACACATGTTCGGGCACGGTGTGCACCGAGTAGTTGCGGATGTTGCACACAGTGACGCCGCGCTCGCGGCAGCATTCGATGTCGACGTTGTCGGTGCCGGTGGCGGCGACCGCCACCATCTTGAGTTTCGGCAACTGCTCCAGCGTGTCGCGGCGCAGCACCACCTTGTTGGTGATGGCGATGGTCGCATTACTCAGGCGCGACAGGGTCTGCTCTGCAGGCGTGGCCGTGTATTCCTGCCACTGGTGCGCAAAGGCCGGCCGACGGATGGCGGCGATGATGCTGGCCGAATCGAGGAAGACAATTTTTTCCATGAAATATATCCTGATGCTTGGCGTCAAAAAATACAATTCAAGCCACAGCGATCACACAGGTAAAGCAATAAGTCATTCCGTTTTGTGTGTCACCCAATGCGTAAAAATCGAAAAACCTTGAATACATCTCATGCTCTGTGTGTTCTGATGCAACTTCTAGCCATTCGACTTGGCTGTCAAAAGACGTCAGCCAAGTCGCTGGTTATCCGGCTAATATTTTTTCCCTCTGTGCGGAGAGCCCAAGCTAGTTGCCACCCATGCCGGACATGCGCTCGATTACTTTGACTATGGCGGCGGAATCCAGGTCGGTGGCGCCGCTACCCATCAGCGCGTTGAGATGCTGCGTGACCATGGCGGCGGCGGGCAGCGCCACGCCCAACTGGTGCGCGGTTTCCATCACGATGCGCATGTCCTTCTGGTGCAGGCCGACCTTGAAGCCGGGCTTGAAATCGTTGTCCAGCATGCGCTTGCCGTGCACCTCCATGATCTTGCTGCCGGCGAAACCGCCCATCAGCGCTTCGCGCACCTTGGCCGGATCGGCGCCATTCTTGCGCGCGAAGGTCAGCGCTTCGGCCACCGCTTCTATGGTCACCGCCACCACGATCTGGTTGCAGGCCTTGGCCACCTGGCCTGCGCCGTTGCCGCCGATGTGCACGATGTTCTTGCCCATGCATTCGAACAGGGGTTTTACGCGCTCGAACACATCAGCCCTGCCGCCCACCATGATGGACAGGGTGGCGTTGATCGCACCGCTCTCGCCGCCTGAAACGGGCGCATCCAGCATGTCGATGCCCTGTGCCGCGAGGCGTTCTGAAAATGCCTTGGTGGCGGTGGGAGAGATGGTGCTCATGTCGACCACCACCGAGCCGTGCTTGGCGGTCTGGATCACGCCGTGCTCGCCAAATAGGACTTGCTCCACATCCGGCGTGTCGGACACGATGGTGAAGATCACGTCCGCGTGGGCCGCCACCTTTGCCGGCGTGGCGCAGGTGCTGGCGCCGGCCACGATGAGGTCGGAAAGCGCCGCAGGGCGGCGCGCATAGGCCCACAGCTTGTGCCCGCCCTGCATCAGGTTGAGTGCCATGGGGCGGCCCATGATGCCGGGGCCGATGAATCCGACGTTGAGTGACATAGCCGTTCTCCTTATCGTTAGGGGTGAAGCACGCAGGTCGGGTTACGCTACGCTAAGCCGACCTGCAGGGTTAAAAATATTCAGCCCAGCGTCGGCATCACCAGCGTGGACGCGCTGCGTTCAGACACTTCCGGCCAGCGGCTGGTGATCGCCTTGGTGCGGGTGTAGAAGGCCACGCCTTCCATGCCGTGCATGTGCAGGTCGCCGAACAGCGAAGCCTTCCAGCCGCCGAAGGAGAAGAAGGCCATCGGTACCGGGATCGGCACGTTGATGCCGACCATGCCGACTTCGATCTCGTTCTGGAAGCGTCGCGCCGCAGCACCGGAAGCGGTGAAAATTGCCGTGCCGTTGGCGTACTGGTTGCTGTTGACCAGGTTGATCGCATCGTCGAAGCTGGCGACGCGCAGCACGATCAGCACCGGCCCGAAGATTTCTTCGCGGTAGATGGTCATCGCTGTCGTGACATTGTCGAACAGGGTGGGGCCGACAAAGAAACCTTTTTCATGGCCGGGCACCTTGATGCCGCGCCCGTCTGTTACAAGCTGCGCACCCTGCGCCACGCCGCTGTCGATATAGCCCACGATCTTGTCGCGATGCTGTGCCGAGATCACCGGACCCATGTCGACCCCTTTTTTGTCGCCGGGGCCGAGCACCAGTTTTTCGGCTTTTTGTTTCAGCCTGGCCACCAGCGCATCGGCGATATTGCCCACCGCGACCACCGTGGAAATCGCCATGCAGCGCTCGCCGGCGGAACCGTAGGCCGCGCCCATGATCGCGTCGGCGGTGAAGTCCAGTTCAGCATCGGGCAACACGATGGCATGGTTCTTGGCGCCGCCCAGCGCCTGCACGCGCTTGCCGTGGCGGGCGGCGGTCTCGTAGATATATTTTGCGACCGGAGTCGAACCTACGAAAGAAATGGAGCGCACGTCGGGATGGGTCAGCAGCACATCCACCGCTTCCTTGTCGCCTGGCACCACATTGAACACACCGTCCGGCAGTCCTGCCTCCTTCAGCAGCTCGGCCATGCGCAGGCTGCACGAGGGCACCTTCTCCGAGGGTTTGAGGATGAAGGTATTGCCGCAGGCGATGGCGATGGGGAACATCCACATCGGCACCATCGCCGGAAAGTTGAACGGGGTGATGCCCGCGCATACGCCTATCGGCTGCAGCATGGAATGGCAATCGACGCCGCGCCCGACGTTTTCGGCATGCTCGCCCTTGAGCAGGTGCGGCGCGCCGACGGCGAACTCCACCACCTCGATGCCGCGCTGCACCGAGCCGGCGGCATCTTCCAGGGTCTTGCCGTGTTCTTCGCTGGCCAGCTGCGCCAGTTCGGCGCGGTGCGTTTCCAGCAGTTCGCGGAATTTGTTCAGGATGCGGCTGCGGCGCAGCGGCGTGGTGTCGCGCCAGCCAGGAAAGGCCGCCTTGGCCGCGGCGATCGCGCTTTCCACGTCGCTGACGCTGGCCAGCGGCACCTGGCGGATGACGCCGCCGGTGGCGGGATTGGTGATGTCGGCCAGGCGTTTGCTGTTGCTGTTTGTGCGCTGGCCGTTAATCCAGAATTGCAGAATAGTGTTTGCCATGCATTTCTCCTAGATGACTCGTTTCTTTAAATTTGATTGCTGTAAGTTTATGCGTGTTTTGGAATGACTATGTACTGGCAATTGGTCTCGCGGATGAGCAGCGCGCCAATCAGACCGACCACGGCGAAGCCCAGCATGATGCCGAGGCCGGTCTGATAATTGGCCGCAGAATACACGCGCGCGCCTTCTAGCAGCCTGCCATCCCAGCCCTGATCCATGGCCCAGCCCACCAGGGGCTGCAGCACGGCCGCGCCGAGAAAGGTACCGGTGTTGATCACGCTGGTGGCCATGCCGGCCAGCGCGGGCGGATTCACTTCCTTGACGCTGGCCCAGGTCAGCGTGAAGCCTGATGCGCCCAGCCCCATCACGCTAAACAGCAGGTAGCTCAGGCCGGGTGACAGAGGCCAGGCAAATACGATAGGCAGCCAGCACAGCACATACAGCGCGATGCCGCCGAGAATCACCGGATTGCGCCGTTTGATCCGATCCGACAGCATGCCGCACAGCATCGCGCCGACGGCGAAGGAGAGCAGCAGCAGCGTGGTGTGGTTGGCGGCGACGGCTCTATCCATGCCGTGCACGTCGCGCAGATAGGGAATCGCCCACAGCCCGGCGAAGGCGAACAGGCTGCCGCCTATGCCGAGGTTGGGCCAAATCCCGGGCCAGGTGGTGCGGTTTTTCATCACCTTGAGCAGGCCGTCGAACCAGTGCCCGTGATGGCGCGGGTGGGACTCCTTGCCTTCGAGTTCGCGCATCGAAGGCAGCCCGGCTTCGCCCGGGTGGCTGCGCACGAGGAACCAGGCGAGTATGCTGAGCAGCAGCGAAAACACGCCGACCGCGATGAACACATTGCGCCAGGAAGTGTGTGACACGGCCCATACCAGGGGGGCCGCGGCGAGCACCGCGCCGAGGTTGCCGAGCAGGATGGACATGCCGCCGACGCTGCCGAAATGGCGGTCATGGAACCACACCGAATTCAGTTTCATGATGGAAATAAACATCGAGGAAACGCCCAATCCGACCAGGATGCGCCCGACTGTGGCCAGCGCCAGCGTGTCGGCCATGCCGAACACGATGGAACCCACACCGGCGATCGCCGCACCGATGGCCACGATCTTGCGCACTCCCAGGGTGTCGGCCATCACGCCGATCGGAATCTGCATCACGGTGTAGGTGTAAAAATAAGCGGCAGCCAGCGCACCCAGCGCGGCGCCGCTGGCGAGGAAAGATTGCTGCAGGTCGGTGGCGATTGCGGCCGGCGCCATGCGGTGGAAAAAGGCCAGCATGTAGCCCACCACCACCAGCGTGTAACTGGTCCAGCGGAGGCGGCGCATGCGGCGGTGGATGGGTGTGGTCATGGTGGCGTGATCCGGTTTGAAACTTACTTATTAAGCTTCCTGAAACTTTGAATGCTCAATGTTTAAGAACACTCATGAATGACTCCTAGGACATAGCAGCCATTTAATTAAAGACTCAGTGAGCTGCGCCCAGATACGCCGCCTTCACCGCCGGATCGTTCTTCAACTGTTCCGCCGGGCCGTGGCAGGAGATGTTGCCGTTCTCCATGACATAGCCGTAGTCGGCCACATTCAGCGCCGCCGCGGCAAACTGCTCGACCAGCAGCATGGTGATGCCACGTTCCTTCAGGTTGCGGATGGTGCGGAACACCTCTTCCACCAGCAGCGGAGCCAGGCCCATGGAGGGTTCATCCAGCAGCAGCACCTCGGGGTTGAGCATCAACGCGCGCCCCATCGCCAGCATCTGCTGCTCGCCGCCGGAGAGGGTGCCTGCCAGCTGCTCGCGGCGTTCTTTCAGGCGCGGGAACATTTCGAATACCCGGTCGAGGTCGCCCGCAACATCGCCGCGCGGGCGCCCGAAAGTCAGGCGCGGAAAGGCGCCTAGCAGCAGGTTGTCGGTGACCGACAGCGTGGAGAATACACGCCGGCCTTCCGGCGAATGCGCCAGGCCGCTGCGGGCGATCTTGTGTGCAGCCATGCCGGTGATGTCGCGGCCGTTGAGGCTGATCTGTCCGGCCTTGGGCGTGAGCATTCCGGAAATAGCGCGCATGGTGGTGGTTTTGCCCGCGCCATTGGAACCGATCAGCGTGACGACTTTGCCTTTGGGCACGGCTATGGAAATTCCATGCAGCACTTCTACCTTGCCGTAAGCCGCATGCAAATTGTTTATCTGTAACATTCCCTGCCCCTTATGCCGTCTGGGCGCTGCCGCCCAGGTAGGCCTCGATTACTTTCCGGTCGGACTGCACTGCGGCAGGTTTTCCTTCGGCGATCTTCTGGCCGAAATCCAGCACCGTGATCGTGTCGGAAATACTCATCACTACGTCCATGTGATGCTCGATCAGAATCACGGTGATGCCATGGCCGCGAATCTTCTGGATCATGCCTATCAGATCCTTGATGTCCGGAGCGGTCAGGCCGGCAGCCGGTTCGTCCAGCAGCAGCAGGCTGGGATTCAGCGCCAGGGCGCGGGCGATTTCCAGCAGCCGCTGTTTGCCGTAAGGCAGGTTGCGCGCCTCTTCGTTGCCGAGATGTTCCAGCCCGACGAATTTGAGCAGGCTGGCTGCGCGCATGCGGGCTGCATACTTCTCCCTGCGCGCGCGCGGGGTGTGCAGCATGAGATCGAGTATGTTGCTGTGATAGGTATGGTGCAGACCCACCAGCACGTTTTCGATCGCGCTCATTTCACCGAACAGCTGTACGTTCTGGAAGGTGCGCGCGATGCCGGCACCGGCAATCTTGGAGGGAGTGGCGCCGGAAATGATGCGGCCGTTGAATTCGATCTCGCCTGAGGTCGGCATGTAGATGCCGGTGAGCACGTTCATCATGGTGCTCTTGCCCGAGCCGTTGGGGCCGATCAGCCCATGCACCGAGCCCTTGGCGATCTCCAGGTTCACCGCGTTGAGCGCCTTCAGGCCGCCGAATTGCATCACGATATTGCGCGCTTCCAGCAGGTTGCCCTTGGTGGTGACAGGGTGGTCAGGCACCGTCCACACATGCTGTTGATCGCCGTGATCGGCGGAGATTTCGTGGCGGGGTATCCATTGCGGACGGTATTTCAGCACCAGCCCGCGCAAGAAACCCATGATGCCGTCCGGCAGGTAATACACTACAAACAGGATCATCACGCCGAAGATGGTCAGGCGGTGTTCGGTGATGCTCTCCATGAAATAGCCGAACACCGCCAGGCCGATGGTGACGGCCAGCGGGATTGCCAGCTGTTGCAGGGTGCGGCGGCCGCTGCTGGCCATATAAGCCGCATAAGCGACGGTGAATGCCGCGATAGCGATGGAGATCTTGCGGAACAGCTCGATGTCGGACAGCACATTGGGCAGCATGACGATGATGATCGCTCCCAGTATCGCGCCGGAGCGGGTCTTGCGTCCGCCCATGATGACCGCGAGCAGGAACAGGATGGTCAGCTCGAAATTATAGGTATTCGGTGAAATGTATTCTTCTGAATAGGTGTACAGGCTGCCGGCCAACCCCGCCAGTGCCGCACTAATGACAAATGCATATACTTTGTAACGGTAGACTGAAACCCCCATG
>JANYJE010000028.1 GCA_025408405.1 Nitrosomonadales bacterium
AACCGGATGCCGCCCGCGAAATATGCGGCGCTGCACAGGCAGAACAAAGATGAAGAAACGCAACCGAGCGGCGATTTGGTTTAAGCTCGCAACCCTAGGACTTTGCTACTTACGAGTGGTAGGGCTACGGGGGGCAGGTCAAAACATACGACCCTGCGCCCGCGCCCCTTCAACGTTTTTCCCAGCATCATCTGCACAGGCAAGACGCTCGATCAGTTCAGCTTTCCATCCGGCCACACGCTGCATGCGGTTGCATTCAGCATAGTCGCTGTATTCTACTTTCCCTCACTGTTCTGGCTAGTTACGCCATTCGCCGCAATGGTCGGACTTTCTCGGCCTATCCTCGGCCTGCATTACCCTAGCGACGTTATCGCAGGTGCAGTGTTAGGAGCATTGATCGCCATCGCATCGATTCAATTCTGACGACAATTCCAGTGTCGCTCATCGAGCAAGATGAATGCCATGGACTGATCGCTTCACCTTTGTTGCTATCCAACAGATTAAGTGGGAGCTATTCCCATTTAATAATTTTGTAGCAATTTTAGATTATTGTTTACAACTTAAGAACCTTAAGAATATAAATTTCATACGTTGCTAAACCTGAAGTTAATTCCGTCACAGAGGGATATATATCATGGGCGCACTTTACCAATTAAATTCTTCCCATCAGATCAATTCAAATGCTCACCTTGGCGGAAGAGATGAGCCGGCCACATTGATTCTGGATGAGAAAGGCATGATTTGCGATTGTAGCCAGGCTGGCGAAAAACTCTTTGGTTACCGCCGCAACGATCTTGTCTGGCAACATATTTCAAAACTATTTCCACAACTCACGGAAATTACGTTAGTTCAGAATAAAAAATTCAATTCTCGTCTGGGATTCCTCTGCCGTTGCGGCCACATTTTTAAGGCGCAAAATCAGCAAGGCGGCACTTTTTACAGTGGATTACATTTTGTTCATTTGCATTGCAGGGGGGAGCGCATTATTAAATTGATTTTAAGTCCTTCAAACAACTCAGAGTCAGCCAGATTGGTCAGTTAGGCAACTGGACGGCCTTGAATCGTCTCTTGTAGAATCCATTAACCTCCAGAATTTACTGCTTGAATAACAATCAGAGGTTCCCTAAGTTTTTCAGTATTGACCAATCAAATTTGTGGCTTAAATTTAAACGAATGTGTCGATCCGTAGAATACCCAGAGCATAGCTGATATACGGCCAAACCTTTCCCTTCTGTCTGTCCTGTGCATCAACCCTCTTTGTGCCGTTCCTAAATTTGCTGTTTATCAGTATTCAGGTTCACAGAATCGAAGCATGCAGCCCAAAAACTATGGGTTAAACCTGATTTGAAAAAAGACTATTCTCAATCCATGCGATAACGGTTGAATTAGATCAAGCGTGACTGGCAATGCATCAAACAATATACCACCGGAAAGTTTTTATTATCTCCATCGCGGCAATGTCCGCTTATGAGGTATTTAAAGAGCTGTTCTTTCATGATCTCAGTATGTGGCAATCCCATGTAATTACCATCCTTGTCGTCTCCTGCGGGGTGGTGGTCGCATTCTATTTTTTTCGCAAAAAAGCCGATGAGCTACGGCTCGCTTCTACCGTATTCGATTCGGTGGACGATGCTGTGGCGATAACCGATGTAGACAACCGGATTATTACAGTCAATCCCGCATTTACAAGAATCACCGGGTACGCTGCTGACGAAGTGATTGGAAAGAATCCCAAAGTTCTGGCCAGCGGCCTACAACCCCCGGAATTTTACAAAGAACTGTGGGATGCGCTGATCACCACCGATGGCTGGAATGGTGAGATATGGAACCGTCGCAAAAATGGCGAAGTATTCGTCGAGTGGCTTTCCATCAAGCGCGTTCACGACGAAGATGGGAATCTTACTCACCATGTGGCAGTTTTCTCAGACATCAGCGAGCGCAAGGCAACCGCTGAGAGGATACAGCATCTTGCGCATCACGATATTCTCACCGACTTGCCCAACAGAATATTGTTTACCGATCGCCTGCAGCAAGCCATCGCCAATGCCAAACGGGAAAGCAAGCACATTGCCGTGTTATATCTGGATCTTGATAAATTCAAGCAGATCAACGACACGCATGGTCACGATATTGGCGACCTGCTTTTGAAAGAAGTGGCCGCCAGACTGCTGGATTGTGTGCGTGACTCCGACACCGTTTCGCGCATAGGCGGCGATGAATTCCTTGTACTTCTACCGACGATTGAAGAAGAAAAGGACGCTATCCTGGTTGCAGAAAAAATTCGACATACCCTCAATCAGGCATTTGAACTCGCCAACTATAGCCTTCATATCTCCTCCAGCATCGGCATTGCTGTTTTTCCGGAACATGGAAGCGACGAAATTACGATGCTTAAAAATGCAGATGCCGCCATGTATGCTGCAAAGAAACATGGCCGCAATAACGTGAAGCTGTACCAAATGATGATTTAGCCCGATTGGACGACAACCTTAGAACGGCAGAAATTGGCTTTTAGGACTTTCACTTTATCATCATTCATTCGCGGTTGATTCATCTTGGATGAATCACAGAAATCAGACAACAGCAATTTTGTACCCACACAGCAGTTGGCATGAAGAGTTCCAAGCAGATACCCTAACATCTGAATTTTTATAGGCACCCATTAGGTCGTCTTCTGCTTGATGGCGAGTATCGCCTGATTGCGCAGCGTCCTGAGCAGCGCCAGCTGCTGTTGCGTGATCTGCAAGCTGTTCGCGATCTGCATGTCCGCGTAGATCAGGCCTATCGTTTTCTTGTTCACCATCACCGGCAGCAGCAGGAAGCATTGCGAATTAACGGCGGCGTGGAACCACGCCGGTATTTTGCTGGCAATATTGTCTGCGCGCACGTCTTCAATCACGATATCCAGCCCCTTTTCCGCCGCCAGGTGAAACACATCCGGCTCGAAGGTCAGCGAAAAACGGCAGCGCGGAATCAGCGCGGCGACATCTTCGCCAAAACCAAAGCGTGCCACCATCTGGTTCTGCTTGTTGTCCCTGATCATGATCAGCACATGCCTGAAACCCAGGCTGCGATAAATCGTTTCCAGCACCATGCGCAGCACATCGTTCAGCTGGTAGTCTTCAACCAGGGTATTGGTCACATCCTGAATGCCGGCGCTGAGTATGGCCTCGGCACTGGGTGGAACAACTGCCTCGCCTTTGCCAGCGCGGTCAGTATCTGTTGCGCTATCCAGCGTGGTAACTCCGCTCATGACATCTGTCGCAGGCTGCTGAGCCTGAGGTAGCGGCTCGGCATGGCCGTTCCACTGGCGCACCCTCTTCAGCAAGGGGCTTTGCTTGGTGTTGATGCCGAGCACCCCGGAGCGTTGCGACAACTCCAGCAGGCTGTTTTCCAGCGCCTTGGAAAAAATCTTTTCGGACACCTGCGCCGCTCCCGCATAACGCACACTGAGCTTGCGTAGTGCATTATCCTTGTCCCTGGGATCGGTGACAGCCGAGATGGCACACAGTTCATTGGCCATATTGACCGTCACGCATAGCTGCTCGGTATCGCTGTGAGGCTTCCTGATTTTGTCGCCAGACAGCTTCTGCATCCCGGCAACCAGGCGGCCGGGAAAATTCCAGCTCTTGGCAACCCCCACCCCCAGGTCGTTATATGACAGGCCCAGCACCTTGATGGCCGCACGTTCTTCATCCAGCCCCTGGTCATCCATCAGGCGCGCGACTTCCTGGCTTTCTTCAAAGAAATAAAACTTGGCCAGCATCCTGCCCAGATTGTGAAACATCGCACAGATCATGGACTCTTCGGCATCCCCGACACGCGTGCCGGGGGACAGCTTGGCTGCGATAATGCCGGCGAAGAAAGAGCCGATCACCTCGTCCTTCATTTCCAGTGCCTGCGCCTTGTTTTGCAGGAATTCCAGCAGGATCAGGGTCATTGCAATATTGCGCACGGTCTCGAAGCCGAGGATGACCACCGCCTTGGAAATGGTGTTGATGTTGCCGCCGAACTGGCCGTAGGAAACCGTATTCACCAGCTTGAGCAATTTATTGGTCAGGGCAAAATCCTGCAGGATAGTCTGCGCCAGCTTGCCGGCGCTTTCCGATTCGGAAGAAACAATCTTGTTGATTTCGCTGATGATGCCCGAGAGCGCGGGAAAATCGCTCTTGCTGCGCATGCGCCGCAACAGGAACTCCAGCGTACTATGCGCATCCGCTCCATGCGCCCCGGCCTGGTTCTCGGTCGTGGCATCCAGGTATTGCAGCAGCGCCTGGCGCATCGCCAGCGCGTCCGGATAGCGTTCCTCGGGTTGCTTGGCGATAGCCTTCAGGATAATCCCCTCCAGCTTTTCGTCAACCTGCACATTGCGGCTGGACGGGGCTTCCGCCTTCTCGTGCGCATTGCGGTTAAGAATCTGGTAAACATTTCCGCCCTCAACCACGGGCGTGCCGGTCACCATTTCATACAGCATCATACCCACCGAAAACAGGTCGGAACTGAACTGCGGGCCTTCGGCAGAAATGCATTCCGGTGCCATGTATTGCGGCGTGCCGGTAATTCCACCCGAGGCATCGGGCTGCTGCGAAATAATGCGTGCGATGCCGAAGTCCATCACCATGGCCTGCGCATTTTCACCCACCATCACATTGGCGGGCTTGATGTCCAGGTGCATCACCCCTTGCCCATGGGCGCAGGCCAGCGCATCGAGCACGCTGGCCGCGATGCGCGCCGAGTTGGCCAGTGACATGGCTCCGCAACGCCTGAGCAATTGCGCCAGCGTTTCCCCTTTTATATAGGCATACACCAGATAGGGGGCGCCATCCTGCTCGCCCGCATCGTACAGCGGGATAATATTGGTATGCTGCAGCTTGCTGGCAATGCGCGCCTCGTGCAGCAGCTTGTCGGTTTGCTGCACCGAGCTCCGGCGCAAGGTTTTAATGGCGACCTCGCGTTCCAGCTGCGGGTCGCGTGCCAGATAAACCACACCCTGCGCACCACGACCCAACTCCTGAATAATTTCAAAACGACCTATCATTTTTGCTGGCATTAAGATAACCGTGAGATCAACTGCAAATCGGAATGAAGCAATCATATCAGGCTCCCGAGAATCCGGCCGCCCGCATCTAGCCGCTGGCAATATCCAAGCGGGGTGATTTCGTTGATAATAGCGGGCTATTAAAATAGCCCGCACCCAATTGCCAACCCTGGAACCCTATTCACCCACTTATGTCCCCGCCAACCAAGCTGCGCGAAATTCTCCTCGGTAAATCGCTAGACCCGCTTAATCCGGCGACACGCCACAGCATTGTGCTGGTGGCCTTCCTCGCCTGGATCGGGCTGGGAGCGGATGGCCTGTCCTCCTCCTGCTATGGGCCGGAGGAAGCTTTCCTGGCGCTGGGGACGCATACCCAGCTGGGACTTTATCTGGCGCTGGCCACGGCACTCACCGTATTCGTTATCGCACTGGCCTACAACCAGGTGATTGATCTGTTTCCTTCCGGCGGAGGCGGCTACAAAGTGGCCACGCGCCTGCTCGGGCCGCACGCCGGCCTGGTGTCGGGCGCGGCCCTGATCGTGGACTACGTGCTGACCATCGCCATCTCGGTGGCCAGCGGCGCTGACGCGCTGTTCAGCCTGCTGCCCCTGGCGCTGCAAAATCTGAAATTCGGCAGCGAAATTGCCCTGCTGATCCTGCTCATTGCGCTCAACCTGCGCGGCATGAAGGAATCCATCAAGTTGCTGCTGCCGATTTTCATCGGCTTCTTCCTCACCCACACCCTGCTCATCGGCTATGGCATCAGCGTCCATGCAGAAGGGTTGCCCGCCCTCATTCCCGCCACCCTGAGTGAAACCAGCTCGCTGGCGCATGAAACCGGCTGGATGTTCGTTGCCGCGTTATTTCTGCGCGCCTACTCGCTCGGCGGCGGCACCTATACCGGCATTGAGGCAGTCTCCAACAACGTCAACATGCTGAGCGAGCCGCGCGCGCGCACCGGCAAGCTGACCATGCTGTACATGGCCATGTCGCTGGCCTTCACCGCGGGCGGCATCATCGTGCTGTACCTGTTGTGGCAGGCTCAGCATGTGGAAGGTCAGACTCTGAATGCCGTCACCTTCAAGGCCATCATCGACACCCTGGCAATGCCGGACTGGGCCAGCAGCAGCACCCTGGCATTGGTGCTGGCACTGGAAGCGGGCCTGTTGCTGGTGGCGGCGAATACCGGCTTTCTAGGCGGGCCTGCGGTGATGGCCAACATGGCGGCGGACTCGTGGATACCCCGCCAGTTCCGCCAGCTGTCATCGCGTCTGGTCACCCAGAACGGCATTCTGGTAATGGGCATTGCGGCGCTGCTGATCCTGCTATGGAGCAAAGGCTCGGTCACGCTACTGGTCGTGCTCTACAGCATCAACGTATTTCTCACTTTCAGCCTGTCGCTGCTGGGGCTGTCTGTACACTGGTGGCGCGAACGGCGCGGCGTGCGCACCTGGAAACGCAAGCTCTCCCTGTCCCTGCTCGGCCTTAGCGTCACCGCCAGCATCCTGCTGGTGACCGTGGTGGAAAAATTCAGCGATGGCGGCTGGGTGACCCTGCTGATTACCGGCCTGGTGGTAGGCTTCTGCCTGTCCATCCACAAACACTACGCAGAAACAAAAGCCAAATTGCGCGAAGCGGAAAAACTATTTTCCCAGTCAGTCAGGATAGACCCGGGCCTGCCCAAAAAACTCGATCCGGAACTGCCTACCGCCATCTTCCTGGTGGATGAACATCGCGGTGTAGGCATACACACCATCATGTGGGTGCTGCGCCTGTTTCCCGGCCACTTCAAGAATTTTGTGTTCCTGAGTGCGGGCGAAGTGGACTCGCAAAGCTACGACAGCGACGCCACCATTCGCACCATGCAATTCAAGACGGAAAATGCCCTGTGCTACTACGCCGGCTTCTGCCGCAGCCACGACCTGCAGGCCACCTGGCGCATGGCGCATGGCACCGACCCGGTGGCCGTACTGGATGATCTGATTCAGGAAGTGATCGCCGAATATCCCAACAGCGTGTGCTTCGCCGCCAAGCTGATCTTCGCCAGCGACAGCCTGTGGGTGCGCTGGCTGCACAACCAGACCGCGCTCACCATGCAGCGCCGCCTGCACCTGCGCGGACAGCAGATGGTGATATTACCGATGAAGGTTAGTTAACTGACGGTCTTTCGTACCAACCCTGACTGCGCTTGACCAGATACACCACCGACAGCATCACCGGGACTTCGATCAACACACCCACCACCGTCGCCAGCGCCGCGGCCACGGCCAGCTCGAAAAAATTGGAAGCTCCGATCAATGCCGACGGCCCCGCCACGCAATGTGCCACCCCGAAGCAGCGATTCAGCCAGTAGGCCAGCCCGGAGGTGAAGTACACCTGGATGGTGATCGGCACGGCGAGCATGGCAATGACCAGCGGTTGTTCGACAATGGCTTTGCCCTGGAAGGCAAACAGCAACACCAGCGTGAGCAGCAATGCCGAGATGGAGATCGGATGCAAGGCTTGCAGCGCACGTTCCAACGCCTCCGCCCCGCGCGCCAACAGTATTTTCCGCCACAGCTGTGCCAGTAATACCGGCACCACGATGTACAGCACCACCGACACCAGCAGCGTGTCCCACGGCACCACGATGGCGGACAAGCCCAGCAGCAAGGCCACCAGCGGTGCGAAGGCGAATACCATGATGGTGTCGTTGAGCGCGACCTGGCTCAGGGTGAACAGCGGCTCGCCATGCACCAGCCGGCTCCACACGAACACCATCGCGGTGCAGGGTGCGGCGGCCAGCAGCACCAGCCCGGCGATATAGCTGTCGAGCTGCTCCGCAGGCAGATACGGCGCAAACACCTGGCGGATAAACAACCAGCCCAGCAACGCCATCGAGAACGGCTTCACCGCCCAATTGATGAACAGCGTGACACCGATACCGCGCCAGTGTTTGCGCACTTCGTGCAGCGCGCCGAAGTCGATGCGCAACAACATGGGAATAATCATCACCCAGATCAGCAGGCCGACCGGGATATTGACTTGGGCGACTTCCAATCCGCCCAGCCAGTGGAACGGTGCGGGTAAGAATTGCCCCAGCACCACGCCGACGATGATGCACAGAAAGACCCACAGGGTCAGGTAGCGCTCGAACAGGCTCATGCTCTCAATCCTTGATGGAGCCGATCTCGGCGAGCTTTTCTTTCAACACCAGCTTGTCCAGCTTGTCGATAGGCAAACTCATAAACAGCTGGATGCGGCGCGCCAACTGCTCCGCAGCATGTTTGAAAGCCGCACGGCGCGCCTCATCGCCCTCGACATGTGCCGGGTCTGGAATACCCCAGTGTGCCGTGGCCGGCTTGCCCGGCCAGATAGGACAGGTTTCACCGGCCGCGTTGTCGCACACGGTGAAGATCAAATCGAATTCCGGCGCACCCGCTGCGGCGAACTCGTCCCAGCTCTTGCTGCGCAATCCTTCGGTGCTGATGCCATTCTGCCGCAGCCACTCCAAGGCCCCCGGATTGACGCGCCCTGCCGGCTTGCTGCCGGCACTGTAAGCCTTGAATTTCCCCTTGCCCAAGGTATTGAACAACACCTCGCCCAGAATGCTGCGCGCGGAATTGCCGGTGCACAGAATCAGCACGTTGTAGATTTTTTCTGCCTTCATTTGATTCTCCATTAATTAAAGCAGCACGCTGAGACGCTCCCAGTAGGAGCACGATTCATCGGGCGATCAAATTTTTCGCGCAACGAGTTGCGCTCCTACAGTTCCATTATTAACAAGTCTTGCGCGGCGCACACTGTGCGGCATCGCCAGCGCAGCAATGCTCGGTCAGATAGGCGATCAACTGGTCCATCTCGGCAAAGTTGGCGCTGTAGATCACAAAGCGCCCCTCTGCCCTTGACTTGATCAGGCTGGCACGCCTCAGCTCCTTGAGGTGGAACGACAACGTAGCTGGCGGGATACCCAGTTTCTCCCCCAGCAGGCCTGCCGCCAGCCCCTCTTTTCCCGCCTGCACCAGCAAACGAAAAATGGACAGGCGCGACTCCTGTGCCAATGCCGACAATGCTTCTACCGCAGATTTAATTTTCATATTTATAATAATATAGAAATATTATCGGCAACACAAGTTCCGCTTCCGTATTGGCGCCGGTCATGCAAAAAAAACCATTCGTGCTAGCATTGCGCCTGCTTTCAATACCGCAAACATAGCCATGACGATACAACCCGCCTCCTGGCTGGGCCTCTCCGTGCTGCTGATATTCAGCATAGCCATGCTGCTCATCATCTTTGAAGCCAGGCTACATCTGGATAAATTCAAGCCGGCGATGCTGATGCTGTCATCCTTTTTACTGATCGGCATTTACTATTATTTTTCCGGCGATGATCCGCAGCGCTTCGAGCAATTCGCCGCCATGCAAAAAGAGAACAAGGTCGAGCTGTTTTCACTGATCGCGTTTATGGCCTTGATGTGGATGATGGTGGAAATCCTCAGCGAGCGCGGCGTATTCAGCGCGCTCAACAGCTACCTGATCAGGCGCGGACTGAAATCCGCCGGCATGTTCTGGGCGACGGGCCTGCTGGCCGCGCTGCTTAGCCCGTTCATCAACAACATCACCAGCGCCATGATCTTCGGCAAGTCGATCAAGGAGATTTCGCGCAACCATCAATACACGCACATCGCCCTGTGCAACCTGATCATCGCCTCCAATTCCGGCGTGTGGTTCCTCGGCACGGCCACCAGCCTGATGGTGGTGCTGGCAGGGAAGATCAGCATCGCAGGCCTGCTTACCCTGCTGCCTGCCGGCATTATCGGCTGGGCTGCCAGCGCCGCCGTGCTGCACCTGTTCTATCTCGACAGGCTGCAGGGCGAGCTCATCGACAGCACGCCTGACGAGGTGAAGATCAAGTATGGCGGCATCGGCATGATCTTCATCAGCATTGCCGCCATCGCACTCGCCGTGGTGATGAACATCCTGCTGCATATCGACATCGAGTACGCAGTCGGCATGGGACTCGCCGTGATCGGGCTGTATGCATGGCATCTCAAGCGCGATGGCCACAACCTCATGCTGCTGGTGCAAATGCAAAAAGTGGAATGGAACACGCTGCTGTTCTTTATCGGCATCATCAGCGGTGTGGCGGCGCTCAACCATGTCGGCTGGCTTTCTTACATTTCCAGGCTGTTTGAAACGTTCTCACCCACCACGGTCAACATCGCGCTGGGGGTGATCTCCGGCGTGCTGGACAACGTCCCGGTAGAAGCCGCAGCGCTGATGTCCAGTCCGCAACTCACCCAGTCGCAGTGGGCGCTTAACGCGATGATGGTGGGTATAGGCGGCAGCCTGACCGTGATCGGCTCGGCCGCAGGCGTGATGGTGATGTCCATCGACAAGAGCTACAGCTTCGGCACGCACCTCAAGTTTCTGCCCGCGATACTCACCAATTTTTTCGTGTCTCTGGGCGTGTGGTATGTACAGTTTGAAATATTGGAGTGGCATTTATGATTGAAACGCTAACCATCGTTACCCTGTCCTTCCTGTTCCTTATCTTCTTCCGCCCCGGCAAAACGCCGCCGCTGAGCAATCCGCTAGTCATCCTGCGCCCCGGCCAATACCACATGACGCTGGCACCGCAGCTCAATCTCGCGCAGCCGTTCATCGAAGCCGTCGCCAAACAAATTGGCGAGAACAACTCGGCGCGGTCGGACAGCACGACATTGTGTTTCGAGGTACAGGACAAGGAAGTCGCGGCACACGGCCAGGAGCTGTATCTGCTGGCGATCACACAACGCAATGGCATGCTGTATTTTCAGGCAGCCTGCCCATCCCCCCTGGCGGGCGCACCAGGCAGCTTCCGCAACATGCTGATGGAATCCGTGAACGGCGTGCTGGCAGACGTTGCCGCCGGGGGCTTGGAAGACACTGCTTTAAATGAACACATTACACTTGCCGTGAACAGCGCCGCACAACAACGCGGCATCCAGATCAGGCAGCTTACTGACTAGCAGACGGCGGCTGAGCTACTGCGGGTTCTTTCAGCTGTTCCTCGACAAATGCCCGCGACTGCGGACTCAGGGTTTTCGATTCTTGTGCTCGCCTGAACGCATCACGTGCCTCATCCAGACGTTTCCCTGCGCGCAGGGAAATGCCCATGCCCATCAGCCACTCGCCCGAGGTTGGCTGCAACTCCAGCGCCTTCTGGTAATAAACCACGGCATCCTGGTGGCGATTCTGGCGTTGCAACAACGCGGCAACAAATGCCAGATAGTCGGCCTGCTGGGCCGCATAGGGCAGTGACTTCATCAGGGTGTCAAGCGCCTGGGGCAGCTCATTCTGCGCCTCCTGCAAGTGAGCCAGCTGCACGGCATAACGACTCTGTTTCGGGTTGTATTTCAAACCGAGCTGCAAGGCACGCTCTGCATCTGCCGAACGCCGTAATTTCAGCAGCAGATCGACCATGGCCTGGCGCGCGCTGTCATTGGTAGGGTCAAGCAGCAACGCCGCTCTGTAACTTTCAAGAGCCCCGTTGACTTTTCCCTGTTGCGCCAACTGCTGCGCATTGCGCAACGCATTCTCGGCCTGCTGCTGTTTGCTCGGCACATTGGCCTGCAGACTGGCGCCCGCAGGTGGAGGTGTCTCCTTGGGTTGGCTTTCCTCTGCCCGCGCTGCGGGTTGATCTGCCGGCTTGTGCGACATTCTCTCAGGCTGCGGCGCCGACTTCTCATCCGCAGGCTTATCCGCTGCCAGCCCTGCTGCCGGCACACTGACAGGCTGCTCGCCGCGCCCCAGCCAGAAGGCCGCTGCCATGCCCAGCAGCGCTGCCGCCAGCAGCAACCCAGCCAGGTTGCGAAACCCCCGGCCCTGCACTACGTGAATCTTGGCCTTGCCTGATATGGTGGACGACGTGACGACCGCCTCACCTATGTCCGTATACTTGTTCATACCGTGCGCTCCAATATCAGACAGCTATTGTTTCTGTTAAGCGGATATTTCCACCTGGTTGCATATGGTCAGGTGCCTGCCAAAACGGCACTTGTTTCATTCTAAACGGAATTCTTCCCGCCTGTCAGCATATAAAATGCCGCGCCCCGGTCTGGATTCGTCCCGGCTAAAAGCGCCCATTCTGGTAATCATTCACTGCTTCGTACAGTTCCTGCTGGGTATTCATGACGAACGGCCCATGCTGTGCAATCGGCTCGTTCAGCGGCTGGCCTGCGATCAGCAAGGCGCGCGTGGCGACATTGCATTTCAGCACGACACCGTCGGCAGCCGCATCATTGGTCAGTATCGCCATTTTCTTTTCCGGTACTGCGCTCTCGCCCAGCCGCAGCTCGCCGCGATACACGTAGATGAAAGCGTTATGCCCGGCAGGCAAGGCCTGCGCGAAGCTCTGCCCGGCAGGCAGATGGATGTCCAGATACAAAGGTGCGGTACGTGAGCGTACCTCCGCCCCCGTGACCCCGTGGCTGACGCCTGCAATCACCTTGACCGCCACGCCTTCCGGCGTCACAAATCCCGGCAACTCGCTGGCGGGCGTATCGCGGTACCACGGAGGGCACATTTTCTCGCCCGCAGGCAGGTTGAGCCACAGCTGGAAGCCTTCCATCCTGCCCTCTTCCTGCTCGGGCATTTCGGAGTGAATGATGCCGCGCCCGGCTACCATCCACTGCACGCCGCCGTTTTGCAGCAGGCCTTCGTGGCCGGCATTGTCGCGATGGCGCAGATTGCCGGCAATCATATAGGTCACAGTTTCAAAACCGCGATGCGGATGGTCCGGAAAGCCTCCAATATAGTCACTGGGATCGTCGCTCAGGAATGCATCCAGCATCAGGAACGGGTCGAGCCGGCGCTGCAATGGCTGGGTGAGCACGCGCGTCAACTTGACACCGGCGCCGTCAGAGGTGGCCATGCCGCTGACCAGGCGCTCGACGCTGCGCGGATGTGCGACCTGGTCAGTCTGCGATATGTTTAATTTTGTTGTCATGGTAAAACTCCTTCGCATGAATCTTGCAGAAAGCAGCTAAATTGCAAAGCGCAGTAGCAGCGATACACAACTCCCGCCCGCCTTTATATCGCCAGGCACGATGCTCCCCAAGCTGGCATTGACTTTGGTATTGCGTAACTCTATGCCTAGCGCGCTCTTATCCGTCACATAAAAATCAGCACCTGCCACGAGATGAACACCCAGCGCGGTGGAGCTCCGTTCCAGCGCACCTGGAAAACCCAACTGTTGCCCTGTTGCCCTAAACTTGACACTGTAAATACCCATGCCGCCCCCCGCGTAGACTTCTAAACGGCCAAGAGGATAAATGAATTTAGCCGTGCCAGAAACGCCCTCCGTGCTGAGCGATGACCTGGGGTCTACACTGCCCAAAAATGGGGGACTGATGGTGGCGGGCGTATCGAAATTTTGCCAAGCCGACAGAAAATCCAGCTCCCAAGCCATATTTGCCGAGTGGCGATAGCCTCCCCCCAACAGCAAATCGAACCTGCCTTCCTGATTGCCGAGCTGTGAATTGCCATCGGGGATATAAGCACCAGCGCCTATATGCCAATAGGGCCGCCCAACGCGTTCAGGGGCAAACATGTCCGGCTCCGCCAGCACATCGGATGCGCCCAGCAATGCGATCAGGAAAACAATCGTACGACTTGAATAGCCATAAAAAGGTTTCATTCTCCACTCCAGCCACACACAGCACGCACTATAGCGCCATGCAATGAAAAAACGCCAGCACCTGGCGCTGGGCCGCCGGGGTGGCTCAGCACAGGCGGCGAATTTCTTTAAGCGCTAGCGGTTTCCGGGGCAGCAATAGATAAGGGGGCTTGCGCCCCCTCTCGAATACTATTGCAGCAGCACGGCCTCACTCAGTAATTCGCGCGCCGGTAACCGTTTTCCATCCACTGCTTGACGCGGTTGGCATCGCCCACGCGGGTATGCTTACCCCAGGAATCGAGCAGTACGATAATCACCGGATGCTGCGAGATCGTCGCCTCCATCACCAGGCACCGCCCCGCTTCGCTGATGTAGCCGGTCTTGGAAAGGCCTATCTCCCAGGAAGTATTCCTTACCAGGGGATTGGTGTTGCGGAACTGCATCGGCCTGTGCCCCACCTGCTCCAGGGTGTGCGAGGTAGAGGTGGTGTATTTGTGGATAAGCTCGTAGCCCTGCGCTGCGCGCACCATCTTTACCAGGTCCTGCGCGGTGGAAACGTTGCCGCTGTTCAAACCGGTCGGATCCAGAAAGCGCGTGGAGGTCATGCCCAACTCGTGCGCCTTGGCATTCATCTGCGCCAGCGCGGCCTGGGTGCCGCCCGGGTAAGTGCGCGCCAGCGCGGCAGCAGCGCGGTTTTCAGACGCCATCAAGGCCAGCTTGAGCAGCTCGCCGCGCGTCGCCGTCACGCCAGGGTGCATGCGCGAACGCGTGATTTTGTGCCTGTCGGCATCCTGTGCACTGATGCTGATTTCCTCGTCCATGGGCAGTTGCGCATCCAGCAGCACCATGGCGGTCATCAGCTTGGTAATGGAGGCGATCGGGGTCACCGCGTCCGCGCTCTTGCTGTACAGCGGGCGCTGTTCGCGCTCGTCGTAGATCAAACCGATCGCCGAGCGCAGCTTGGGAGAGGCGGTCAGCTTCAGCACAGAGCTCTTCAGCTCTTCTTCCTGGGCCTGCGCGGGTTGGGCCTGCAAATCCGTGGCTGAGATAGCCAGCACGACACCGGACAGGTTTTTCACCTGCAGAGCATCTTCCCGTGCCATATTTTGTGCCGCTGCAGCCTCGATCATTGCAGCGCTGGCCGCGCCATTCGCCTGCTGGGGGGCCGCAGCTTCATCTGCCGCACGCGCTGCCAGCGCATGGCTCAACAGCAGGAGAATCAGGAGTTGTTTACGCATATTTCTGCTTCAGTCTATTATGCCAGGGTGGCTAGGATACCGTAAAATCCAAATAAATCAAGGCACATGGAGATGACCTTTAAGGTTCTTCCTGTTGCTGCTGCTGTTGCAACGCCCACATCTGCTCATACAATCCCTGTTGCTGCAGTAATTCGCGGTGGGTGCCGCGCTCGACGATGCACCCGTGATCCATCACCAGAATCTGCTGGGCATCCACAATGGTGGACAGCCGGTGCGCGATCACCAGTGTGGTGCGGTTACGCGAGATATTGCGCAACTCGGCCTGTATCGCCTTCTCCGACTTGGAATCCAGCGCCGAAGTGGCCTCGTCGAAAATCAGTATCGACGGCTGCTTGAGGATGGCACGTGCAATCGCCACGCGCTGTTTTTCGCCGCCGGAAAGCTTCAGGCCGCGCTCGCCTACCGCCGTGTCATAGCCGCGGGGCAGGGACTCGATAAAGTGGTGGATATGCGCGGCCTGTGCGGCCTGCAATACCTCATCGTGTGTCGCATCCGGCCTGCCATAGGCGATGTTGTAATAGATCGTGTCGTTGAACAGCACGGTATCCTGCGGCACGATGCCGATGGCGGCACGCAGGCTGGCCTGCGTCACCTCGCGGATATCCTGGCCGTCGATCAGGATGCGCCCCGCGTTCACATCGTAAAAGCGGAACAAGAGGCGCGCCAGGGTGGACTTGCCGGCACCGCTGGAACCCACCACCGCCACGATATGGCCCGGCGGGATTTCGAAGCTGACGTCTGACAGGATCTGGCGGTCGTGTTCATAACTGAACGCCACCAGCTCGAAGCGCACCGCACCCGCACTGACCTTGAGCGGCAGGGCTGCGGGAGCATCCTGCACCTCGCGGTTTTCATCCAGCAGGTTGAACATGCGCTCCATGTCGAGCAGGGAATTTTTGATTTCGCGGTAGACGAAACCGAGGAAGTGCATGGGCAAATACAGCTGCAGCATAAACGCGTTGACCAGCACCAGGTCGCCGAGAGTCATGCGCCCTGCCACCACCTCGTGCGCCGCCAGCAGCATCAGGGCGGTGACACCCGCGGCGATGATGGCGCTCTGACCGGCATTCAGCGTCGCCAGAGAGGTCTGATTCTGCACCGCAGAGGTTTCCCACTTGCCCATATGCTCGTCAAAACGACGCACTTCATATTGCTCGTTGCCGAAATACTTTACCGTCTCGTAGTTGATCAGACTGTCGATGGCACGGGTATTGGCCTTGGAATCCATTTCGTTCATGGTGCGGCGGAACACCATGCGCCATTCGGTGATCATCAGCGTAAACACGATGTACACGATCAGGGTGACAAAGGTGATCACCGCGAACCACGCGCTGTACTTGGTGAACAGGATGATCGCAACCAGGGTGATTTCCAGCAGCGTGGGCAGAATATTGAACAGCAAAAAGGTGAGCAGGAAGCTGATGCCCTTGGTGCCGCGCTCGATGTCGCGCGACACCCCTCCGGTCTGCCGTTCGAGATGGAAGCGCAAGCTCAGGTTGTGCAGGTGGACGAACAGCTTGAGTGCCACGCGGCGGATGGCGCGCTGCGCGACCTTGGCGAACACTGCATCGCGCAACTCGCCGAACAGGGTGCTGAACAAACGCAACAGCCCATAGCCGACCACCAGGAACACCGGCACCATCAGCATCGCGCGGGGCTTGTTCATCGCATCGACGATTTCCTTGAGCACCAG
>JANYJE010000029.1 GCA_025408405.1 Nitrosomonadales bacterium
CCCGAGTGAGAAAGAAAAATCTCACCCGGAAATAGAAACAAAAAAAGAAACCGAAAACCGGGGCAGCGCCGTTCCGCTGCATGAAGAAGGTTGCCCTCTTAAACTCGATGCATTATTGTCTTGACGGAGGGGTCCACTGTACCCAAGCTCTTCAACCCATCGCAACTCGCGTCAATAGTATAATTATTTCGCAAGGCAAGTGGCTAGCTTGCGCTTTTATTTTCCAGACAGCAGTCACACGCGGCGCACCTCCTGGACAGCTCAGTTCGCTGAGCATGTCGGGCTTAAACCGGGGAGTGTTGTATTACTCCGTATCTGCCTCGTGGAGGAAGGCGATGACGTTAGTCGCCAGTATCTCATCGTCGTATTGCGATTCCAATTCGTCCCACTCCGACGCATCTCCGCCTCCCGTCGCCCCCAGTTCCATACGCAGAAGCTCTTTCGGATCGATCGAGAAATGCAAGCCATGTGGTACATGATGATGAATTTGCATGATTGCCTCCTTGGTTGAAAACAAACTATTGCCCACTTACCCTCATGCCGCCATCGCTTCCAGCATGGTGGCTTTCTTGGTCTTGCCAGCGCGGGACGGGGGACGGCAAATCCCGCACACATAATCTTTGCAGAGTTCATCGGTGTGGGTCACGAAGTGGCCTCCACATTCTGTGCACGTAGTCAGCTCCAGCATGTTAGCGTCGAAGAATCGAATCAGGAACCAGGCGCGCGTAATGCTCAGCGTGGATTCACCGCCGGAAACGTCGATTTGTTCGAGGTATAGGCGATAACTCTTGATTAAAGCCTCGACGCCAAAAATGTTGGCGTGCTTAACAAGGAATTGATGAATATCCATGAACAGTGAGGAATGGATGTTGGGTAGCCAGCTCATGAACCAATCGGTGGAATATGGCAGCATACCTTTGGAAGGAGATTCGCCCTTCACTTCCTTGTAGAGCTTTAACAGACGCTCGCGGCTCAACGCGGTCTCTTCTTGCAACACTTGCAGGCGAGCGCCCAGGTTGATTAACTCGACTGATATCTGGATTTCGCGGGCTTCGTTGACAACACTCTTGTTACGCATGATAGGCCTCGTCAGTTCTCGGTTGATTTAGGCTGAGACAGTTTCCAGGGATCGTGCACCCACATTGGGAGTGGCATGCATTTGCGACATCATGCGGTCTCTGCTGTAATTGCCCACCATGTTCAGCAGCAGCTTCTCGTCGAAGCGGAAACAACACAGCAACATATTGGTAGAGGACATCTTGAGCATTTGTGCAGGCAACAAACCTGAGATCAAATCTGCCATCTCATCACTGATTTCCAAGTGGGAGATCGCGCTCACCTTGTCACCACGGATCATCTGTTGCGCAAGCAGCATGTAGGACAGGTTGGCTTCCTTGATTTCCTGGTGAAGTTGATTCGCATTCATGACCGTCTCCTTGGTTGCAATTTTATTGTCTCATTCGACGGTTGCATTCTGCGCGGAGACGCGTGTAGGGAAAATCAGAGAATGGCTAATTCTTTTGTAGGAAAAGTTCTTACGGGACTGCGGGGAGCATGTTGGCATTATCCTGAATCTCAAGGAAGGCAATGCGGCAAATAAGAGGAGATTAAGGCATTTGATTATTCGCCTGGCAGCCGGTTTAGCCAGAGCATGGCCAGCTGAATGCTGCTGGCCGATGGCAGGAGCAAAAAATTACGCTTACACTCCCAATGTGCTGGCGGCGCCTGCGTATCTTTGTGTCAAACTATAAAAAAAGCCTGCATCGCTGCAGGCTTTTTGATGGTGCAACAAATACCGTCTATTGCACCACCGTGTCGATATGCAGCTTAATCCCCTGGCTGCCAGGCTTTAGCGTTGCGCTCATGCCTTGCAGATCGCCCGTTTGCGGCATGGCATTGCCTGATTTGGATATGCGTGCAATGACTACCAACTGGTCAAAGTTTGACATTTTCATTTGCGGTGACATGGCCATGCTGTCGTCAAGTGCAAATTTCAACGGCAAATCTCTCACCTGCTTGCGGACTATCGCCAATGGCATCTTGGGGCCCTGTGCAGCGCGCACCAGCACAAACACTGTATCGTCCGGGCCTGCCTGCGCCTTGACCGCATCGCTCAAGATCACGGTACCGGTGATGCGCTCTTTTCCACCAGCAACCGGTGCAGGCTGCTTTTCAGCGGGGGCACGCTGCGCCAGCATGGGTGACTTGCCATTCTTCATCTGCAAAAAGGTGCGCGCCTGCTGGATGCCGCCCTCTACCATTTTGGCGTCTTCAGTGTCAGCCGGTATCAATTTCAGCAGACTCTCCCAATGGCGCACTGCCATGGCATAGTCGCCACGCTCCATCGCCGCAGAGCCAGACAGGGCAAGTGCCTTGCCATTATTAGGATCCAGTTCCAGCGCCTTGTTGAGCAACCTGGTGGGCTCGCCCTTCAGGCTCTGCTCATGCACCATAGCCAGCATGTCCGCATAATCCACCCACAACTGCGCATCATTGGGTACCAGCTTGGTTAGCTTTTCATATGCCCTCGCGGCATCAGAAAAACGCTCCAGCTCATTGTAAGAACGCGCCAGTACCAGCCAGCCCTCGGGGCTATCCGGATTGCCTGCCAGCTTTTGCTCCAGCTCCTTGAGTGCGGTTTCCGAGCGCAGAACACCGAAGCCGTCTGAGTTAGCATGACTGACTTGCGGCAATAAGGCATTCTGATTGCCGATCTTCCAGTACAGTCCGATTGCAACCAGAGGTAGCAATACCGACAGAACGATCGCCAGGGTTTTGAGCGGATTACGCACCAGAGCAGCCGGGGCTGCGCCGCTCACTTCGTCCAGCAGTCGCGCCTGCAGCTCGCGCTTGCCCTGCTCATACAGCTCTGGCGTGAGCAGTCCATTACGCAAATCAGAATCCATTTCAGCAATCTGGTCGCGAAAAATTTCCAGGTTGGCAGCTTCGCGCTGCACCGCATTATTTTTCGGATTGCTGCGCCACAATGGCATCACAATAAAAAGCACGGCAAGCGCTAACAACAGCGCGCAAATTATCCAGAATAGAGTCATGCTTGATTATCTTTGTCTTGGTTAAGTAAGGCTGCGGCGCGTTGCTGAGCCTCGACGCTCAGTGAAATTTCCGGCACGGTTTGGCGGCGTTTGCGCAACTGATAAATCAACGCGCCAGCACCACCCAGCAGTAATGCAAACGGGCCGAACCAGAGCAAGATGGTGTAGTTCTTCATGGGAGGGTCATACAGCACAAAATCGCCATAACGCGCCACCAGGTAGTCGATGATCTCCTGATCTGTCTTGTCCTTCTTCATTTGTTCACGTACTTCACGGCGCAGATCCTCTGCCAATTCAGCATGAGAACTGGCCAGTGATTCATTCTGGCAAACCAGGCAGCGCAGCTTTTCCGCCAGTCCGATCATGCGCTTTTCCAGCACCGGGTCTTCCGCCAGATCTTTCGCTTCACCTGCATAGCCGAACACCGGCATGAGGCACAGCAATAACACCAATATACGCATCATTTTTTCTCCAGCTCGGCAACCAGGGGCAGAATTTTCTCCTGCAAGTTTTGCGGGGTAACGGGGCCGATTTGCTTGTACTGAATCACGCCCTGCTTGTCGATCACATAGGTTTCCGGTACACCATAGACGCCATAGTCAATGCCGATGCGCCCATCCGTATCAGACACAGTCAATACATACGGGTTACCACCCCGGCTCAGCCAAGTCAGTGCATCCGCAGATTTATCCTTGTAGTCCAGGCCGTAAATAGGCACGATATTTTGTCGCGCCAGCTCAACCAGTACCGGATGTTCTTGCACACAGGAAACACACCACGATGCCCACACGTTCAGCAGCCAAACTTTGCCTTTCATGTCCTGCGACGAAAACTGTTTGGTTGGCACTTGCAACTGCGGCAGGCTGAACGCAGGAGCGGGCTTGCCCACCAGCGGCGAAGGCACTTCGCGCGGATCCAGACTGAGGCCCCTGAATAAAAAAAAGGCCAATACGATAAATACGATAAATGGCAGAATGAAACGCATCATGCAGCTTTCTCCTTCAATGGCAGCTTGGCGCCCGCCTCGGTCGCTTTTTCCTTGCGGGCATGGATACGATAACGCCGGTCACTCAGCGCCAGCAAACCGCCCAGAGCCATCAGCAAACAACCTGCCCAGATCCAGTCCACCATGGGTTTGTAGTACACGCGTACAGCCCACGCGCCGTCACTATCCGGAATAGGCTCACCCAGTGACACGTACAGATCACGCAATACGCCGGTATCGATTGCGGCTTCGGTCATCGGCATGCCGGAAGAATTATATTGGCGCTTTTCAGGAAACAAGCGAGTCACGGCATGGCCGTTTTTTGTAACGCTCACTATCCCCCTGTAGGCGTGGTAATTAGGGCCTTCATGTTCATCCACACCATTAAAGCGAAATTCATATCCGCCCGCATCCACCGTGTCGCCCACATTCATGCGCACGTCTCGTTCAGTCTCGTAGCCCTTCACCATCGTCACACCGATGATAAAAAATGCGATGCCCAGATGCGCTAACTGCATGCCGTAATAACTGCTAGTCTGACTTTTAACACGCTGCAAAAAATCTCCCTCGCGTCCAATGCGCTTATGCAGATCCAGCAGCACCGTGGTAATCACCCAGAATGCCAGCATCAGGCCGAGTGCGATCATCGGCGTCCAGTTGCCCAGCACAAGTGGCAACAGCAACGCAATCAGCAAGCTCGCTGCAAATGCCCAGCGTACGCGCAACCATATGTCCGGCAAGCTGGCCTGTTTCCAGCGCGCAATGGGTCCTAGCCCCATCATCACTACCAGCGGCACCATCAATGGCACAAACACGGTATTGAAGTAGGGTGGCCCCACGGACAGCTTGCCGTAGCCCAGTGCATCCATGAATAAGGGATAAAGCGTGCCCAGGAATACCGAAGCTGCAGCCACTGCGAGCAATACATTATTAGACAGCAGCATGGCTTCACGCGACACGATGTCAAACTTCCCCCCCAGTCCAATCTTGGGTGCACGCCAGGCGAACAGCAACAGCGAAGAGCCAATGACTAAAACCAGGAAAGACAGAATGAAAATGCCGCGCCGCGGATCAGTGGCAAATGCATGTACCGATGTCAGCACGCCGGAACGCACCAGGAAGGTGCCCAGCAAGCTGAGTGAAAAAGCGGCTATCGCCAGCAGCACGGTCCAGCTTTTAAATGCGCCACGCTTTTCAGTTACCGCCAGTGAATGAATCAGCGCCGTACCAACCAGCCATGGCATGAACGAGGCGTTCTCTACCGGGTCCCAGAACCACCAGCCGCCCCATCCCAGTTCGTAATAAGCCCAGCCGCTGCCGAGCGCGATGCCCAGGGTCAGAAACACCCAGGCCACGGTAGTCCATGGCCTCGACCAGCGAGCCCAGGTCGCATCCATCTGTCCGCCCAGCAAAGCAGAAAGCGCAAATGCAAAGGCCACCGAGAATCCCACGTACCCCATGTACAACATCGGCGGGTGGATAACCAAGCCCGGATCTTGCAGCAACGGATTCAGATCTCGGCCGTCTGCTGCAGCCGGAAGCAGGCGATCAAAGGGATTGGAGGTAAACAGCATAAACAGCAGGAATCCAACTGAAATCAACCCCATCACACCCAGCACACGCGCCACCATTTCTTCCGGCAGATGTTTGCTGAACATGGCCACGGCTACTGTCCACAGTGTCAGAATAAAAGCCCACAGCAACAATGAGCCTTCATGTCCGCCCCATATCGCAGCAACACGATAGGCTGCCGGCAGCTGCGAGTTGGAGTGTTGCGCCACATACAGTACTGAAAAATCATTGCCAAGAAATGCCTGCAACAGACAGGTGAAGGCAATCGCCATGAACACAAATTGACCCAAGGCCAGCGTGCGGGCGGAGCTCATGAGAACGCTATTGCCCCTGGCCGCCCCCCATATCGGCAACACACCTTGGGTGAGCGCCAGAAACAGCGCGATGATAAGAGCAAAATTGCCAATCTCTGGGATCATGTTCAAATTCCAAATTATTTAGTGATGGGGGTAGAAGGCGCGACAGCGGAAGCCGCTTTTGCTGCTAATTCCAGAGCACGCGCGGCCTCTGGAGCAACGTAATTTTCATCATGCTTGGCCAGCACTTCTTCAGCATAAAACACGTTATCAGCCTGCAGCTTCCCCTGTGCCACCACGCCCTTGCCTTCCTTGAACAGGTCCGGCAGGATACCCTTGTAGGTAACAGCCATGGTCTTCTGCGTATCAGTGATATCGAAATGTACAGTCAGCCCGTCGCGTTCGCGTTTGAGACTACCGTCAACCACCAAACCGCCAACACGAAAGCTGCGCGCCTGAGGCGCCTCTTTGTTAAATACCTGTGTCGGCGTGAAATACAGGCTGACGTTATTCTTCAGTGCATACAGAACCAGACCCACTGCTGCGCCAAAAATTGCGATGGCCGCTAAAATAAAAAACAGGCGTTTTCGACGCGGTTTCATATTATTCCTCATCTCCTGCAGCATGCATCTGGCGCAGCTGCTGTAATGTGATTTTTCTTTTATGTCGTACCAGTGCCACTTCAATCAGCAGCACCAGCAAGGTCACGCCGTACGAACCCCATATATAGAAACCATAACCCTTCATGGCAAAAAATTCTGCCCAGCTCATCGCTTAACCTCCGCCAATTCCGTCACCCACTGGTTGTTACGCTCACGCTCCAGGATAATGCTGCGCACACGCACCAGGGAGACTGCTATCACATACAGCCAGCAAGCCAGCAACATGGTAAACATTGCCTGTTGCATGGCGATGTGCATGCTGGTGCCGGTGAATTTAATCGTGGATCCCTGATGCAGGGTGTTCCACCATTTTACCGAAAAGTAAATTATCGGCACGTTAACCGAGCCTACAATGGCCAAAAGCGCACCGGCGCGATCTGCTCTGCGCGGATCATCTATCGATGCCTGCAAGGCAATGAAACCAAGATATAAAAACAGCAGGATCAATTCCGAGGTCAGGCGCGCATCCCACACCCACCAGGCGCCCCACATCGGCTTGCCCCACAGAGCGCCAGTCCACAGCGAGATCAACGCAAACAATGCACCGGTGGGCGCCAATGCGGTAGCCATCATGGCCGAGAGACGTGTATTGAAAATCAGTCCCAGGGCGGCGTAACCTGCCATGATCAGGTAAATAAACATGGACAAAATGGACGCGGGGACATGAATGAATATTATGCGATAAGCCTCGCCCTGCACCACGTCCGAGGGCGCAACGAAGAAGCCCACATACAGACCAATGCAAAATAACAGCGCCGCAGGCCAGGCAAACCAGGGAACGAGTCTTCCAGCCAGGCCATAGAAAGTGCTGGGAGCAGAATATTTAAACCAATTAATCGCCAATCTCTACTCCATTGAAATACGCAATGCCTGCGCCGTAACCCACGGCGTAAACACCAACGACAACATTAATATCGCACCGAGTAAAGACAAATGCGATATGACGCTCATGCCAGAGCTCACTGCTTCCACCGCACCGGCACCAAAAATCAGCACCGGGATACACAGCGGCAAGACCAGCAACGACACCAGCACACCACCACCGCGCAAGCCCAGGGTAAGTGCGGCGCCGATGGCGCCTATCATGCTTAACACGGGGGTTCCCAAGAGCAGCGCCGCAATCAACACCCACAAGGCCTGTGCTGACATATCAAACTGCAAACCCAGCGCAGGCGCAATCAGCACCAGCGGCAAACCGGACAACATCCAGTGCGCCGCAATCTTCCCCAGCACCAGCATCGACAGCGACTGCGGCACTAGCAGCATTTGCTCCAGCGTGCCATCCAGATAGTCTGCCGAAAACATGCGCCCTAATGACAACATGGAAGCCAGCAGTGCTGCCACCCAAACCACACCAGGTGCAATCTTGCGCAATATTTCCTGTTCGGGCCCGATTCCCAGTGGAAACAGGCTTACCACCATTACAAAGAATACCAGCGTGGTCAGCACATCGGCCCGCCGCCGCATTGCCAGCAATAAATCGCGCTTGATTACCAGCAGCAACAAACCCGGTAGCGAGAGTTTATTCATGACAAAGCCAATTGCCGGGTTGCGACACCAGCGACTTGCAGCGCCTGATGGGTAGTAAAAATCACCATCCCCTGATTCGACAGGTGCTCACCTATCAACTCCTGCATCAAGCTCACCGCCCCCACATCGAGCGCAGTGAGCGGTTCATCCAGAATCCACAGGGGAGCATTACTGACCAGCAAGCGCGCCAAGGCAACACGACGACGTTGGCCTTGTGACAACACCTTTACAGCTAAAGTTTCACGACCTCGCAACCCCATACGCCGCAAGGCTGCAATGGCTTGCTGGTGACTCACGGCACACCCCGCGAGACCGGCGCTGATACGCAGATTTTCCAGCGCACTCAATTCATCTTTAATAGCATTCAAGTGACCGAGATAGACAAGCTCTGCGTAAAAATCCTCATCCAGCTTGCGCACATCCTGTCCTTGCCAGCGAATTTCACCTGCAAGCGGCTGCATAAAACCACACAGGGTACGCAACAGGGTGGTTTTACCACTGCCGTTTGCCCCCTCCACCTGCATCAATTCCCCGGCGGACAGGGTAAAGCTTAATCCGTCAAATAATTGATGATCTCCGCGACTACAGGCAAGGTTACAAACTTCCAGCATAAGTTTTTAATTCTCACTCAAACATCGCAAGATTATATACGATTGCATGAGCACGGTGCGCCACTATGATTGTGAGGTTATAATTGCGCGGTTAAAACTGTCAAAAAACCAATTCTAAAGCAAAGGAATAACATGGGATTTCTGGCTAATAAACGCATCCTAATTACCGGCATGCTCAGCAACCGCTCCATCGCTTACGGTGTAGCGCAAGCCATGCACCGCCAAGGTGCGGAACTCGCATTCACCTATCAAGGCGATCGCGTTAAAGAACGCGTGACCGAGATGGCGAAAGAGTTTGACAGCAATCTGGTTTTTCCATGCGACGTTTCCAGCGATGGCGACATCTCAGAGCTGTTTGTTGCGCTCGGCAAGCGCTGGGACGGGCTAGACGGTTTCGTCCATGCCATCGCTTTTGCACCGCGCGAAGCGCTGGATGGCGAATTCCTCGATGGTTTCAGCCGCGAGGCGTTCCGTATCGCGCATGACATCAGCGCCTATAGCTTTCCGGCCATGGCCAAGGCTGCGCTCCCCATGATGGAAGGTCGAAATGCAGCGATACTGACAATGAGTTACCTGGGGGCGGTTCGCACCATGCCACACTACAATGTGATGGGTATGGCCAAGGCCAGCCTGGAAGCCAGCGTGCGTTATCTGGCAATGGAACTTGGGCGCAAAGGAATTCGTGCTAACGCCATTTCTGCCGGCCCTATCAAGACGCTGGCTGCAGCTGGCATCGGTGATTTCAGCAAATTGCTTTCCTATAATGCCAAACATGCTCCGCTCAAACGCAACATTACCACCGAAGAAGTCGGCAATGCCGCCGCATTCCTGTGCAGCGACCTGGCCAGCGGCATCACCGGTGAAATCACCTATGTCGATGGCGGCTTTAACACCACGTCCTTGGGCACGACCGAAGCCTGACCCACACTTCATCAATTGCCATGAAACGCTGCTCTGCGGAGAGCAGCGTTTTTTATTGGCGCAGGATTGTGAGCACAAAAAAAGCGAACTTGCGTTCGCTTTTTCGTCACTGCAATCTGGCGGAGTGGACGGGACTCGAACCCGCGCCCCCCGGCGTGACAGGCCGGTATTCTAACCAACTGAACTACCACTCCAAACTAATTCGCTTACTGCCCCTTCTCTCCAGCAGAAAACGATTTCATGCTGATACTCGCGTGTTTTTTGGCATCTGCAAGAAAAGCCTGCAACAACTCGTCACCTGTCATCTTGCGCAATTGCTGCAAATAGCGCGCACGTTTTACATCGTCGATCAGCTCTACTTCCTTTACCGAATCGATGCGCGCGAGAACATAACCGCCTTGCATATTTTCCATACCGACATAGACCGGCAATTGCACCGCATTAGCCTGGAATACCAGTCTTGCCATCTCGTTATCCATACCCGCATGCTGTGAACGCGTAACAGGCTGAGCCGTCTTCCATTCCAGCGACACTTTCTCGCCATGTTGCAGCTGTGCAAGCAACGCCTGCCCTTGCTTTACTGCCAGCTCTTGAGCTTGCTGGCGCAGCAATTTTTGACGGATACTCACAGCAACCTCAGCAAAGGGAAGTGTGCTGGCAGGTTTATGCTCCAATATACGTGCGGCCAGCAAAGTACTGGGCGCAATCTCGATTGCTGCCGTGTTACGCTTATTCTTGATTACTTCATCAGAGAATAATGCCTGCAAGGCCTTGTCTGTCCACGGTGCAACGCCTATCTGCCCCTTAGCCAACCAGGCAACCTGCTGCACTGGCGCTTTCACCAACTCGGCAGCGGGCTTGAGAGAATCACTCTGCTCGTAAACAGCGTTGCTGAATTTTTCAGCTAGTTCAGTAAACCTGTCCTCGGCTTTCTGAACTTTCAATCTTTGCGCAATGGTGCTTTTTACAGTGTCCAGCGCTGGCGTCTTACCCTCTTTAACTGCCAGCAATTTGATAATGTGGAAGCCGAAATCAGATTGCACCAAACCACTTACTTCGCCAACCATAAGCTTGAACGCGGCATCATCAAATGGTTTCACCATCATGCCGTGCCCAAAAAATCCCAGATCACCACCATTCGCTGCAGAGCCAGGATCCTGAGAATATTGCCTGGCCAACTCTGCAAATTTTGTTGGCGCGTGCTTCACTTGCTGCAAAATATCCTCTGCCTTGGTTTTAGCCGCCAGTTTTTCAGCCTCAGGCGCATTCGCCGCCACAGAAATTAGAATGTGCGCGGCTTTACGCTGCTCTGGCGAACCGAATTCTGACAGATGATCTTCGTAATATTTCTTTATCTCAGACTGATCGACAGTCACCTGGCTTTGCAAAGTAGCTGCCGAGAAAATTACGTACTCTGCTCTTACGCGCTCCGGTGCCTGGAACTCTTTCTGGTTTCTGTCGAAATATTCTTTTACCGCAGACTCTTCAACCTTGGCCTGTTTCAGGAAACTCTCCGGTGATAGAGGGGCCATACTAACCACGCGCTGCTGCTCATTCAACCGAATAAGCTTGTCGGCAGTAGATTGAGATGAGTATCCGTTTTGGGTGTAGGCGTCCATCAATTGGCGCGTACTTAACTCCTGCTTCACGCGCGACTCAAACATCAGCGGTGACATATTCTGACTCTTCAACAACGTTTCATAACGCTGCTTGTCAAACTTCCCATCTTTCTGGAATGCATCAATACCCGCAATGATTTGTGCCAATTGCTCGTCGCTTATTGTCAAACCAACGCTACGCGCCTGCATGTTCAGCAAACGCTGACCCACCAGATTGTCCAGTATCACACGCTTAACCTCGGAGCTGTCGAAAACGGAAGGGTCGAAGTTTGCCCCCATCAATTCACGCATCTTGTCTTGCTGCTGACGCAATGCGTTATCCAGCTCCTGCTGGCTAATTTTTTCACCATTTACTGTTGCGGGAGCATCGCCACCACCGGACTTGCGATACGAGTCCACCCCCCAAAATGCGAACGGCAAGATGATGAGCAACAATACAATTTGTACTAAACGTTTTTTCTCATGCACGAAATCAAACATAGCGAACCTACCTAATGGATTTTTTATTTACATGAAAAAAGGCGAACTCGCGTTCGCCTTAATCTGGCGGAGTGGACGGGACTCGAACCCGCGACCCCCGGCGTGACAGGCCGGTATTCTAACCAACTGAACTACCACTCCAAAACCTTACTGGTGGGTGCTGACGGGATCGAACCGCCGACAATCGCCTTGTAAGGGCGGTGCTCTACCAGCTGAGCTAAGCACCCAACGAGCCAGCTAGTTTACAGCATCTTTCAAACCTTTGCCAGCACGAAATTTCGGAACCTTAGCGGCCTTGATTTTAATGGCTGCACCAGTCTGCGGATTGCGACCATTACGCGCTGCGCGCTTGCCTACATAAAATGTACCAAAACCAACCAGAGTAACTAAATCACCCTTCTTCAAGGATTTTTTGACAGCTTCAACAGTAGCGTCCAGCGCACGACCTGCTGCTGCTTTGGAAATATCAGCCGACTTTGCAATTGCATCAATCAATTCAGATTTATTCACTTAAGTCCCCTTTGTTTATTGGTTAGATTGCAGAGTAAAACCCTGCAATGGCTTTATATCAAGGGTATTCAGCCTGGTCAAGCTGTTGTAAAAAATTTTTTAGCTTTTAAATACATAAAGTTTCAAACCGCCCCAATGCACGCAGGGGCGCGTCAATGCTTGATCGACGCAACTGCATCAGCAGCCTCGCCAATTGCGGCAAGCGGTGGCACAACAGGATCAATCTCCGGCAAAGGCTCTGGTTTGCGTTCCAGCGCCATCTCCAGAACCTGATCAATCCACTTTACCGGATGGATTTCCAGCTTGTTTTTTACATTGTCCGGAATCTCGACCAGATCCTTGGTATTTTCTGAAGGGATCAATACCACCTTGATCCCACCGCGTTGCGCCGCCAGCAATTTTTCCTTCAAACCGCCGATAGGCAAAACTTCGCCGCGCAAAGTGATCTCACCAGTCATGGCCACATCTGCCCGCACCGGAATTCCAGTCAGCGCGGATACCATTGCCGTGCAAATTCCCACACCCGCGCTTGGGCCATCCTTGGGAGTAGCGCCTTCCGGCAAGTGAATATGCAAATCACTTTTCTCGTAGAAATTATCCGCAATGCCCAAGCCTCGCGCACGACTTCTCACTACGCTCAATGCCGCCTGAATGGACTCCTGCATCACCTCGCCCAATTTACCAGTAGTGGTGATCTTGCCTTTGCCAGACAACACTGCAGCTTCTATGGTAAGTAGTTCACCACCAACCTCGGTCCACGCCAAACCGGTAACCTGACCAACCTGATTAACCTTTTCCGCAATGCCATAGCTGTAGTGGCGCACGCCCAGATATTTATCCAGATTGCGCGCATTGACCATCACCTTGGTGCTGCGCCCCTTGAGTGCCTGCGCCTTGACCACCTTGCGGCAGATTTTTGAAAGCTCGCGATCCAGCCCGCGCACCCCGGCTTCGCGCACGTAATAGCGCAGCACGTCACGAATAGCACTCTCGGAAATATTGATCTCATCGGCCTTCAGGCCATTGTTCTTGATCGCCTTTGGAATCAGATAGCGGGTCGCAATATTGACCTTCTCGTCTTCCGTGTAGCTCGACACATGAATAATTTCCATACGATCCAGCAGCGGGCCGGGGATATTCATGCTATTCGCGGTAGCCACGAACATCACATCCGACAGGTCGTACTCGACCTCGACGTAGTGATCCACAAAGGTGTGGTTCTGCTCAGGATCCAGCACTTCCAGCAAGGCAGAGGACGGATCACCGCGGAAATCCATACCCATCTTGTCCACTTCGTCGAGCAGAAACAGCGGGTTCTTCACCCCCACCTTGCTCATGTTCTGCAGAATCTTGCCCGGCATGGAGCCGATATAAGTGCGGCGATGGCCGCGAATCTCGGATTCGTCTCGCACACCACCGAGAGACATGCGCACAAACTTGCGGTTGGTTGCACGCGCAATGGATTGCCCCAGTGAGGTTTTGCCCACGCCTGGAGGGCCCACCAGACACAGTATGGGCGCTTTCATCTTATCCACGCGTTGCTGCACGGCAAGGTACTCCACAATACGCTCTTTTACCTTTTCAAGCCCGTAGTGATCCTTTTCCAGAACCTCCTCAGCCACTTTCAAATCGTTGCTGATCTTGGTTTTCTTTTTCCACGGCAGCCCAACCAGCACATCGATGTAGTTGCGCACCACCGTTGCTTCGGCAGACATGGGTGACATCAGACGCAGCTTCTTGAGCTCGGACTCAGCTTTGGCACGCGCCTCTTTGGGCATGTGCGCATCCTTGATCTTCTTCTCCATCTCATCGATGTCGGCACCTTCTTCGCCTTCACCCAACTCTTTCTGGATCGCCTTCACCTGCTCATTCAGGTAATACTCGCGCTGGCTCTTTTCCATCTGACGCTTGACACGTCCACGGATACGCTTTTCAACCTGTAAAATATCCAGTTCCGCCTCAAGCAGGCCGAGCAAATGTTCAAGCCGCTTGCGCACATCAAAAATTTCCAGCACTTCCTGCTTCTGCTCCAACTTCAATGGCAGGTGCGCCGCAATCGTGTCAGCCAGACGGCCGGCATCATCTATCCCCGCGAGGGAAGTCAAAATTTCAGGCGGAATTTTTTTATTGAGTTTGACGTACTGGTCAAACTGGTTGATCAGCGCGCGGCGCATCGCCTCGGCTTCAGCACCGAGACCTTCGTCAAGTGGCACCAGTTCAATCTCGGCATCAAAGTGCAGCTTATCATCCAGAACACGCAACACCTTGGCGCGTTGCGTACCTTCAACCAGCACTTTGACGGTGCCATCCGGCAGCTTCAGCATCTGCAGAATATTCGCAACACTGCCAATCCGGTACATGTCGTCGATGGCAGGTTCATCTTTGGCTGCAGATTTCTGCGCCACCAGCACGATGCTGGTACCCGCTTCCATGGCAGATTCCAGAGCTTTAATGGATTTCGCCCTCCCAACGAACAGGGGTATTACCATATGCGGAAAAACCACCACATCACGCAAAGGCAATAATGGAAACAGGCCGGGAGTAGTTGTATCGAGTTCTGACATGGCAGGCTTTCTCTATTGAGTTAACATTGCGGATCAGATGGGGGCGTGGCATAAAAAAACAAGCCCCCGCCCCTAAGGTAGCAGGTGTTACGCTGCTTTCACTGCATCGGCATACACCACGATAGGCTTGATTTCACCGTTCGCGCTGCTTTCGTCCAGGATCACTTTGCTCACATTGTCCATCGAGGGAAGGTCAAACATAATGTCCAGCAAGGCATGTTCCAGTATAGAGCGCAGGCCTCGCGCACCGGCTTTGCGAGCCAGTGCCTTCTTGGCAATCGCCTGCAATACCCCTTCGCGGAACTCCAGCTCAACCCCTTCCATGGAAAATAATTTCTGATATTGCTTGGTCAGGGCGTTCTTGGGTTCAGTCAGAATCTGGATCAATGCTGCCTCATCCAGCTCTTCCAGAGTCGCCACGACCGGCAAGCGCCCTACGAACTCCGGAATCAAACCAAACTTGATCAAATCTTCAGGCTCCACCTCACGCAGTACCTCGCCCACCCCTTTCTTGTCGCCGCGTTTTGCAAGGTCCGCTCCAAAGCCAATGCCTGCTTTTTCAGAACGATTGCGGATTACTTTGTCCAGTCCGTCAAACGCACCACCGCAGATAAACAGAATGTTAGAGGTATCCACCTGCAGAAACTCGGTATTGGGATGCTTGCGCCCACCCTGAGGAGGAATGGATGCCTTGGTACCTTCAATCAGCTTGAGCAATGCCTGCTGCACGCCCTCACCAGACACATCGCGGGTGATCGACGGGTTATCAGATTTGCGTGAAATCTTGTCAATTTCATCGATGTATACAATACCGCGCTGCGCGCGCTCGACATCGTAATCACAAGCCTGCAGCAGCTTCTGGATAATGTTTTCAACATCCTCACCAACGTATCCTGCCTCAGTCAGCGTGGTCGCGTCTGCCATCACAAATGGAACATTCAACAGGCGTGCCAGGGTTTGCGCCAGCAATGTCTTGCCCGAACCTGTGGGACCCACCAGCAGGATATTGCTCTTGGATAGCTCAACACCATCCGTGCCAGAGCTTCTCAAGCGCTTGTAGTGGTTATAAACCGCCACCGAGAGAATTTTCTTCGCCTGTTCCTGGCCGATGACATACTCGTCAATATTTTTGCGCAATTCATGCGGAACCGGCAAATCCGTTTTGTCCAGCTTGCCAACTTCCTCACCGCTCTGTGCTTCCTCGCGGATGATGTCGTTGCACAGCGCGATGCACTCGTCGCACACAAACACGGAAGGGCCCGCAATAAGCTTGCGTACTTCATGCTGGCTTTTCCCGCAAAACGAGCAGTACAGCAATTTATCACTCTTGTTTTTATCCGACGACATTTAGATCCTCACTTTGAGTTATCTGCGATTCGCATAGCTATTGATTAAGCGCGCTTATCCAGAACCTGATCGATCAGACCATAATTTAATGCTTCTTTAGCGGTCAGGAAATTGTCACGCTCACTGTCGCGTGCAATTTCTTCAACCGTGCGTCCAGTGTGTTCTGACATCAAGGCATACAAACGTTCACGCAAGCTCAGAATATATTTTGCGTGAATCTCGATGTCGGTTGCCTGCCCCTGAAAACCGCCCAGAGGCTGATGTATCATCACTGTCGAGTTAGGCAGCGCAAAGCGCTTGCCCTTGGCTCCCGCCTGCAACAGAAATGCACCCATCGAAGCCGCCATCCCGATGCACAGGGTGGACACATTAGGCTTGATGAACTGCATGGTGTCATAAATCGCCATACCAGCCGAAATCGACCCGCCGGGTGAATTGATGTACAGGTGAATATCCTTGTCAGGATTTTCAGATTCCAGAAACAACAGCTGTGCCACAACAACATTGGCAACTGCATCGTTAATTGGCCCCACCAGGAAAATCACACGCTCTTTGAGCAGGCGTGAATAAATATCATACGCACGTTCACCGCGCCCGCTGGTTTCAATCACCATTGGGATCATGCCCAGATTCTGCGGCTCCACTGCCTGCTTCAACGAAGCGCTATGCGTCATTATGCATTCCCCATTAATTCATTGAATTCGATTGCCTTGTCGGTCACTTTAGCGTGCCCCATCAGCCACGACACCACATTATCTTCCAGTACCAGATTCTCCACCTCGCGCAAGCGTGAGGCATCTGCCGCATACCAGCGCACCACCTCTTCTGGCCGCTCAAAGCTTTGAGCGTATTCCTCAACCATGGCTTTAACCTGCTCAGGCTTGGCAGCCAGCTTATGCTGCTTGACCAACTCCTCCAAAATCAGGCCCAGTTTGACGCGCTTGCTTGCACGCTCGACAAACATGTCTGCCGGCAACTGCATGCCCTTGGGGATTTTTACACCACGAGACTCCATGTCACGCACAGTTTGCTGCATCAGGTTTTGAGCTTCACTCTCAACCAGCACTTTAGGCGCTTCGAGCTGCCCCACTTTCAGCAAGGCATCCATTGCGCTATCCTTGTTGCGTACCTTGATACGGCGCTGTGCTTCGCGGTTCAGGTTGTCTTTAATTTCAGCCTTAAGCTTGGCCAAATCCCCATCCGCAACACCCAATGACTTAACAAACTCAGCATCAAGCTCCGGCAAACGCGCAGCTTCAACCCCATGCAGCGTGATGGTAAAAGTCACCTGCTTGCCAGCCACATCCTTGCCGTGATAATCCTCTGGAAAGGTCATATCAAATGACTTGGTTGCGCCCACCTGCATGCCAATAATGGCTTTTTCAAAATCCGGCAGCATGCGCCCCGCGCCCAGAACCAAAGCAAAATCCTTGGCCTCTCCACCATCAAACACGACGCCATCCAGCTTGCCACTAAAATCCATGCGTACCTGATCTCCGTTTGCAGCGGCACGACTGACCGGTTCAAATACCGTACGTTGCTTGCGCAGCGTATCAAGCGTCTTATCGATATCGGCATCACTCAAGGTGAAGGTAGTACGCTCGATACTTTCGGCCCCGACATCCCTTATCACCACCTCGGGATAAACTTCAAAAGTTGCACTGTATTCAATTTGCGGCGCACTGGCATCCGCGGTCTTGATTTCAAAACTCGGATGGCCTGCCACCTTCAGATCATTAGCCTGTGCCGCCTCGGCAAAAGAGCGCTGCAGCTTATCTCCCAGCACTTCCTGATGCACTTGCGCACCAAACTGCTGCTCCAGAATCTTGAACGGCACTTTTCCTGGTCGGAACCCATGAACCTTGGCGGTACGGCCCAAATACTTTAAGCGTGCTTCAATCTCACCGCGTAACTGTTGCTGTGGAATGGTGGCATTCAGACGACGCTCCAATGTGCCTATGGTTTCTACGCTCGACATACTGACTTTCCTTGAAAGATATAAATGAATTTCTAAATTTAATGAAGATTGGGCAGGCAGAAGCTAGAACCAATCTGTTGCAGATGGCCCAATAATACATGAAACAGGGGGTAAAAACACCTGAGAAAGCTAAGACAGCAGCGCTATCAAGACGCCGGCACGCCTTGCATGCATGCAGAAACGAATTAATTACTCAGCAAAACAAGATGTTTCCTGCCGACCAAGCAAAAAACAGTTCAAAACCATAATTTCCAAGAGGTTTAAATTAAAATTTAGTTGTTTTTTTATTATTTCAGGATGACAACTAAGAAACAAGCGGCGGTTTCAAGATCCAAGTGCAACAAGGTTAAGTTGATTTGCCCAGTAAGTCTTAAAGTCAAAAGCGCCTTCAGGAAGGAAGACTTCAGCAGGGCATTTCCAGTTTAGCGTTTTTCTGGGGCGCGTGTTGAGTTTCC
>JANYJE010000030.1 GCA_025408405.1 Nitrosomonadales bacterium
AAAAACGCTAAACTGGAAATGCCCTGCTGAAGTCTTCCTTCCTGAAGGCGCTTTTGACTTTAAGACTTACTGGGCAAATCAACTTAACCTTGTTGCACTTGGATCTTGAAACCGCCCGGGTATAATTTGCTCAATTCGAACCGCTAATTCCACAAAGCGGCTTCACCCGCACCGAATACTAAAGGACTATCATCTTGGAACTCTCCAGACGCGTACAAGCCATCAAACCCTCCCCTACTCTGGCCGTTACTGCTCGGGCAGCCAAGCTCAAGGCGGAAGGAAAAGACATCATCGGGCTGGGTGCCGGAGAACCGGATTTCGACACTCCCCAGCACATCAAGGATGCGGCCATCGCCGCGATCAACAAGGGCTTCACCAAATATACCGCCGTGGGCGGCACGCCTTCGCTGAAACAGGCCATTATCGCCAAACTAAAGCGCGACAACGGCCTCGACTACAACGCCAAGCAGATCCTGGTTTCCTGCGGTGGCAAGCAGAGTTTCTTCAACCTGGCACTTGCGCTAATCAACCCCGGGGACGAGGTGATCATCCCAGCACCGTACTGGGTATCCTATCCCGATATTGTGATCATCGCAGAAGGCAAGCCCGTGATCGTGCAGGCGGGCATCGAGCAGGGCTTCAAGATGACGCCCGCACAACTCGAAGAAGCGATAACTCCCAGAACCAAAATGGTGGTGATCAACAGCCCGAGCAACCCTTCCGGTGCGGTGTATACGCTGGCCGACCTCAAAGCACTGGGCGAAGTGTTGAAGAAGCATCCCAATATCCTCATCGCCACCGACGACATGTACGAGCACATCGCACTCACCGATGCAAAGTTTGTCAATATCCTCAATGCCTGCCCGGATCTGTACCCACGTACCATGGTGCTGAATGGTGTGTCCAAGGCCTATGCCATGACCGGCTGGCGCATCGGCTATGCGGCGGGCCCGGAAAACATCCTCACCGCGATGGAAAACGTGCAGTCGCAGAGCACCTCCAATCCGACCTCGATCTCGCAGGTAGCCGCGGAAGCCGCGCTGAACGGTGATCAGGGCTGCATCGCGCCGATGCTGAAGGCATTCCGCGAGCGTCACGTGTTCGTGGTGAACGGCTTGAACAAGATTCCTGGGCTGAAATGCATCATGGCGGGCGGCGCGTTCTACGCCTTCCCCGATGCCAGAAGTGCTATCGCCGCACTGCACAAAAAAGGCACCATCCCTGAAGCCACCGACATCGCGCTGTCAGAATACCTGCTGGTGGAAGCAGGCGTGGCGGTAGTGCCAGGTTCTGCGTTTGGCTCCGAGGGCTATATCCGCCTGTCTTTCGCGACCTCTCTGAACAACCTGGAGCAGGCCATCGCGCGCATTGCAAAAGCACTTTCCTGAGTAGCATCAGTAGTCATGGTGCATCTACAAAAATGGCCATGCTGTTGCATGGCCATTTTCATTTCAGCTGCACTATTTCCATATATTCCGGCACACGCGCCGGCCAGTGCAACGTTTCCTCCACATGCCGTGCCATAGCTGCTGCAGCTTCCACTTCGCCATGAGTAACAAAAACCTGGCGCGGAGCACGCTTCATCTGCGCCAGCCACACCAGTATCTGGTCATAGTCGGCATGCGCAGACAGGCTATCGATAGAGACTACCTGAGCCCGAATGGGCACATCCTCTCCATGTATCCGGATGCTCTCTGCACCATTCACCATGGCAGCGCCGCGCGTGCCTTCTGCCTGAAAGCCGACAAAGAGTATGGTATTGCGCGAATCAGAAGCAAAAGCCTTGAGATGATGCACGACGCGCCCTCCGGTGGCCATGCCACTGCCAGCGATAATCACCATGGGGCCTGCTCTCCTGTTCAGCGCCTTGGATTCTTCTGCCGAACGCACAATTTTCGCCACGCTGCAGGCCGCTTCGCACTGCAGCAAGGAGAGTCGGTGCTCAAGGTGATGACGATAGAAAATTTCTGTTGCGTCCACAGCCATAGGGCTATTGAGGTAGATCGGCAAATCCGGGATGGTTCCGGCATCTTTCAGCAGCCTGATGTAGTGCAGCAACATCTGCGTGCGGCCCACGGCAAAGGCCGGTATCACCAGCACGCCGCCTCGTTGCGCGGTATGGTTGATAATCTCACCCAGCAACTGTTGCGCATCCTGTGCGGCATGCCTGCGATTGCCATAGGTTGATTCCAGCACCAGATAGTCCGCGCCTTCAAGCTGCGCCGGCGGTTTCATGATGGGATCATCCGGGCGGCCCAGGTCGCCAGAGAATACAATCCGTGTATGCGGGTCGCGCAATTCGACGCAGGCTGCACCGGGAATATGACCGGCAGGAAACAGGCGCATCGTCACCTTGCCATCGATCAGGACGTCCTGATTGAACTCGACCGTGGACAGTTGTTGCAATGAGCGCTCTGCATCTTCCTGGGTATACAGTGGAAGTGCTGGCTTATGCTTGGAGAATTCATGGCGGTTGGCATATTCAGCCTGTTCTTCCTGCAAGCGACCGCTATCCGGCAGCAGTATTGAACACAGCTCACGCGTAGCGGAACTGCAATAGACCCGCCCCTTGTAACCCTGCTTCACCAGAAGGGGAAGATAGCCGCTGTGATCTATGTGCGCATGGGTAAGAATGACGGCTGAGAGGCTGGAAAGATCAACAGGCAAACGATCCCAGTTACGCAGGCGCAATTGCTTCAGCCCCTGGAAAAGTCCGCAATCCACCAGAATGTTTGTCGCCCCGGTGCTAAGCAGATATTTGGAGCCGGTCACAGTTCCTGTAGCACCCAGAAAACATATTTCCATATCCAATGCCTTCCGCTATGCGCTACAGCTTTGCTAACGTGTTTTCACCACCGGCTCGGTGAGTGTGCCTGAAAGAATGAGAGGCACAGTTGCGCCAGCTTGCGCCTTCAACTCTACGGCGAGCTTGCCGGAAAGTTGCTGGTTTGCAGTAACATCCATTTGCCCGCTCCCGCTCAGCACTCCTGAAGAAATATTAAGCTGGCGTAAGTGTTTCCCCTGGTTATCGGCTTGAAGCGCACCTTTGATTTCATCGAAGTTGGTGTGTCCCCTGGCCAGATCGGGGCGGTTACCAAAACGCGCAATGGTTTCCATATCCATCTTGTTGACAACCACTTTCTTCGCTTCAAACGTACCCTCCATGCGCGGCGCATCACCCATCTGGGCTAGCTTCGCTCCGGACAGGGTCACGTTGACATCAGCATAGAGTTCTCCACTGATACCAAATTGGGGAAACAAAGTCTGTAGCTCCAGGCTTTTCGCAATTAATCGACCTTGCATCAGCCAGCCATTTTGCCAATTCAGCCGAGCATTGCCACCCAACATTCCACCATACAAATGTCCATACAGATCAGAGAAAACTATTTCCCCATTTACTATTTCACCAGTCGCGCTCAGGTCATTAAAGGGAACGTTTGACAGCATGGGCAGGGTGGTTTCATGGAAACTCACTACCACCTGCAAATGCTTCTGCACAGACTCAAGTTCGATGCCAAACTTGCCATCCTCGCTCTTCATTTCCGCCTTGCTGAAATGACCTTGAGTGTCAAAATCAGCATGCCCATTTACTAGAGGCACCTTGATTTCATCACTTTTTACATTCACGCCCAGCAATTCCATATGCGCCACAGGATATTTTTCAATACCCCCCGCCGCCTGTAACCAGGACATGGCTGCGATAAGCGATTGGCCGTTCAGCGTGACTTCGCTCAACTGTAATTTGTTGATTGATTTTGTCGGGGAGAAAATAGCCGAGAAATCGAAGTTTACCGTCAGGTTCTTTACTTCCAATTCGCGCGCACTACCTACCGCAACCGTATGCAATTCAAGTTTTGGAGAAGGCAACAAGGCTGCGCTAATTTTCCCGACATGAACCGGCTGATGCAGCTGTGTTGACAGCTCCTGTTCCAGTGCTGTCACGTAACCTTCAAGAGGCCAGAAATATGGCAGCACTACCACTGCCAGCGAAATAAGAAGCAACAGGCCAGCAAATATTTTCCCTATTGGCAATGGCTTACGGCGGGCCTTGGGAGGTTTGGGGGGAGCCTTGGCGTGAGCTTCCGCCAGTTGTTTCTCCAGACGCTCTTTCTCAGCCTGAGCTTTTGCTTTGGCGCGCTGCTCTGCTTCTTCCCAAGCCTTGCCTTGCTCGTTTGCCTGCTTACGCGCCTCTTGCTCAACCTTGGCGCGAGCCTCCTCCTGTTCCACTTTTGCCTTGTACGCCTCATGCTCGGCCTTGAGTCTGGCAGACTCTTTCTCTGCTGCTATCCGTGCCGCCTCCTGCTGTTCAGCCTTGACACGCGCGGCTTCCTGTTCGGCCTTGGCACGCTGCGCTTCTGCTTCCTTTGCCGCCCGATGATCAGTCGCCGCCGTTACCTTTGAGCCACCACCTGGCGGAGTCTGAGCGCCACCTGATCCATGCCCCGCTTCATGAGGCGGAATCGTTGCAGATGCAGCCTGCCCTATCCCGTTTAATGAAAAGGAATCAAACTTAAAGTTGGACGCGCCGGTGCCTTGCTTTCCTTTTCCCGCCGCAAGCGAATTGGAAAACGATTTTCTAATTTCATCTGCCGGATCAATCTGCGTATCTGCATGCTTTTTCTCAGCCTTGATGCGAGCCTCTTCCGCATCGTGCTTTAAGCGTGCATCTGCTTCTGCCTTGATGCGTGCGGCTGCCTCAACCAGCGCCTTGGCATCAGCTTCGGCTTTGGTTTTGACCGCATCAAGCTCTATCAGCACTCTTGCAGCCTGGAGGCGCGCCTCTTCCTCTTCCTGCAGTATGCGCGCTTCCACTTCGGCCCTGATGCGTGCTTCAGCCTCCACCCTCAGCCGTACTTCCGCATCTGCTTTTGCCTTGGCCTCTGCAAGCTTTGCACGAGCTTGAGCCTCCTCACGCTCTGCTTTCAGGCGAGCTTCCTCTGCCTCCAACTTAATCCGTGCTTCAATTTCCGCTTTTACGCGCGCTTCAGATTCCATCCTGGCTTTAGCCTCAGCCTCAGCCTTAACCCGTGCAGCTTCCAGCTCAACCCGCGCCTGCTCTGCTTCACGCTCTGCTTTCAGACGTGCAGCTTCTGCAAGCTGCTTGGCTTTAGCCTCTGCTTCAACACGCGCACGAATCTCTGCTTCAATTTTTGCCTTGGCCGCATCCAGTTCCGCACGAGCTTGCGCAGCTTCGTGCTCAGCTTTCAGGCGCGCTGCTTCAGCCTCTTGTTTGATGCGTGTTGCAGCAATGGCACGGGCGCGCAACTCAAGCTCGGTTTTTGCCTTGGCAGCCTCCATCTCAGCACGCACCTGTGCTGCTTCTTTTTCGGCTTTCAGGCGAGCTGCTTCAGCCTCCTGTTTAATCCGCGCCTCAGCTTCAGCGCGTGCCCTTACTTCCACTTCATTTTTTGCCTTTTCTTTTGCTTCTGCATAAGCCGCGGCTTTAGCAGCAGCTGCTGCAGCTTCTATTTGCGCTGCCTGGATCGCCTTTGCACGCGCAGCTTCTGCCTCTTGTTTAGTTTTCGCTTCAGCTTCCGCAAGCGCTTTCGCCTTGGTAACTTCCGGACTCACATCACTAGTTTTAGTGGGAATGGGCTGTGTTGGTGTAGCGGCTATAAATGAGAAATCCAGCTCCACCTCTTGCTCTGGTTCTTTCTCTGGAGCGGGAGGCGGCACAGGCGGCGCAGCCTTGGGGGTAGCAAATTTGGGTGTGGCAAATTTCAGCGCAGCTTTCTGCGGCACATTTTCAGGCTCTTTTCTATCCCGAATAAAGCCGCCATCCACCAAATCCTGCAATACATTTTCCAGAGTTGCGCGCAAGCTGGGGGGGGCGCGTTTTGCAAGATCGGCTAACGTCGAATCATCGTCGACCAATAGCAATACGCGCTTGGCATCACCATACAGATGGTCACTCTGATTGGTTGTCTCGCCTATACCCTTGCTGGTTTTAACGAAAACTGTTTTTTTGTCCATTCAGCTATTTCACACTTATTTGAAGAGCACTAACCGAGGATGCCATCTACAAATCCCCACCCTCATCCAGCAGCCCTGTTTGTTGCAAACTAACAACGTCACTGCTGAATGATTAACACAACCCAAAGCTATGCGCGTTTAATTACAGCAACCTCATCACGCATTTTATTTTTATAGCAATACCCGATTATTTTGCCTCCAAGTTGTTATTCTACCTCTGCTTACGGCAGATAACATCCTCTTTAATATAAAAACCTACAGTAAATACATAATTTCCTGACGACATCAAGCTCATCGCCGCAAAGTAACTTTTCAGTGAATTTCCCAGCGGGCATTTACTTTTCTTCACAGCAATTCCGTTGTTACCCTGGCAGCTAACAATCCAATCGCGTTATTTTGCAATATGGCCAATTTCTATGGCAGATTTTCAGGCTATTCAATTTGGATTCCATCAGTCCGGCTTGACCGAAGTTGTCAGGCTAAGTATCATAGCGGTCTTGTCAATTCCCTGATAGCTCAGTCGGTAGAGCGACGGACTGTTAATCCGCAGGTCCCTGGTTCGAGTCCAGGTCGGGGAGCCATATAAATAAAGGCTTGCAGCGATGCAGGCCTTTTCTTTTTAGTCCGCAATTCGCGTTCTAGTCCGCAATTCTGAATTTTTGATACAAAATATTTTTTTAAAAATGCAGCTACCTGCTCACTGCATTATTTGATTGTATAGCATCAATATTTAATTGTGCACATCGAAGTATGAGGACGCCAACTCCTTCCTGAAGTCGCTCAAAA